>CANJRC010000064.1 GCA_947476535.1 Betaproteobacteria bacterium | reverse complement strand
GCCATCCTCGGTCCATGAGTTCGCCCAGCCCTTGATGTCGCCGGTGTCCATGCAGGCGCAGTAGCGCGCATAGAGGTCCTGGATGGCGAGGCGATCTTCAATGCTCAGCATGCGATTCTCCGAAGCTGCGATGTTGCGGTGGGTGAAGTGTTGACGAGGGGCAAGAATACATCCTGCTGCAAGCCGGGGTGGCAGTTCCGTGCAATCGGCGTCACGATCGCTTCTGCATCACCGCGAAAAAGCGCGGCGACTCGACGATGCCTTCCAGCCAGCGCCTTAGCGCCTGCCATGGCGTCGCTGCGAACCATGCCGGGTCGACCATGGCGAACTGGCGCACGAAGGGCACGATGGCGGCATCGGCGATGCTCATGCGCTCGCCCACAAGGTGTTCGTGACGGGAGAGCCTGGCATCGAGGTCGGCGAGAATGCCGGCGGCCTCGTCGCGATGATGCGATGCGGGAGGCGGCGATGGGCTGCCGTCGGATGGTGCCACGCGTTGGGGATACTTGTAGCGATCGAGCAGTTCCTTGAACCTGCCGTCGTTGCGCTCGATCAGCGCGTCGGATTGCGCCAACGCCTCAACGCCGATGTCGAGCCAACCTTCTGGGTCGCTGATGGCAAGCGCCCAGCACATGATGTCCAGGCTCTGGTCGATGACGCGCCCGTCGGCGAGGCGCAGCACAGGAACCGTCCCTTTCGGCGAAGCCTCCAGCATGGCCGGCGGTTTTGACTTGAGGTCCACTTCGTGCATGTCCACTGCGATGCCGCTCGCGTGCAATGCAAGGCGCGCTCGAATGGCGTAAGGACAGCGTCGAAAGGTGTAAAGGAGGGGCGTTTGCATCGTCATTGGTAAGGCAATGGAGTGATCGTGCTGATTATCTCGCACTGCAGGGCGATGGGCGCAGGGGATTCTGCACAATGTGAGCTGGATTCCCCTCGCCATGGCGACGGGGGATTGAATTGCGACTTTCCTTGACGCGCGCAGGGGTGCTCTCTATATTCGACTGGAAAGTTTCGTCGAGAGCTGCTCCGCCTATTGCGAGGGCGGCGATCCGAGGAAGTATCCGGGGAGTAGGGGATGGGCTGCGATCTTCTGATCAAGAACGGGAAATTGATTGATGGTACGGGCGCGCCCGCGCGCCCGGCCGATCTTGCCGTCACCAACGGGCGCATCACGGCCATTGCCGATCGCGGCAAGGCCGGCACCGATGCGAAACGCGTGATCGACGCTGAGGGGCGCGTGGTGGCTCCCGGGTTTGTCGATCCGCATACGCACTATGACGCGCAGCTGTGCTGGGATCGCGAACTTGCTCCCACGTCGTGGCACGGCATCACATCCGTGGTGGTGGGCAATTGCGGCGTGGGTATCGCGCCCTGCCGGCCGGAGGGGCGCGAGATCGCGCTTCGCGACCTGGTCAACGTTGAGGGCATTCCCTACGATGTGCTCAAGGGTGGCGTCACCTGGGATTGGCAGAGCTTTCCCGAGTTTATGAACGCGGCTGAGAGGCGCGGCACGGCCATCAATGTCGGCTTTTATGCGCCGCTGACGCCATTCCGCCATTTCGTCATGAGGGAGGCGTCCATGGACCGGGCGGCGACGCCGGAAGAAACGGCGCAGATCCGCGCGCTGATCAAGGAGGCGGTGGCGGCAGGTGCCCTCGGCTTTTCCACTACCAAGGTGCCGCAGCACCTGGGATACGGCGGCAAGCCGCTTGCCTGCCAGAACGCTAGTCTGGAAGAGTATGCCGCCTACTGTGGTGCATTGAAGGAACTGGGCAAGGGCGTGATATCCATTGCGCTGATGCGCCAGACCTCCATCCTCTCCGATGAGGAGCGTGCGCTGCTGCAACTCATGTCAGACGCCGGCGGTCGGCCGATCACGTTCATCGGGCTTCTGTGGCGCGATGACGTGCCGGAGGCGATTGCCGACTCCGTGGCCAAGCTGGGCGCGCTGGGTCAGAAGAAAGTCTATGCACAAACCTCGCCGCTGCCCCTGATGCGCCAGTTGTCGCTGCGCCGGCCCTACATCTACTCAGGGTTCCCGAGCTGGAAGCCGGCGATCAAGGGCACGGCAGAGGAGCAGATCGCCTTGTACCGGGATCCGGGCTTCCGGGCGCGTTTTCGCGAAGACCTCAAGCTGGGCCTTTCCACTGCGGGCAACTGGTCGGCGCTTTCCGTTGTCACGGTGTTCAAGGAATCGCTCAAGCGCTTCGAGGGCAGCAGCATTGCCGACATCGCGCGCGAACTGGGCAAGGACGGCGTGGACACGCTGCTCGACATCGGACTGGAGGACGACCTGAAGACGGAGTTCTCCACCGCTGCTTACAACTACAACGTCGAGGGCGTGAAGAATATTCTCAATACGCCCGGCATCCTGATCGGCCTGGGCGACGGCGGTGCTCATCTGGATGTGAGCTGCGATGTCGGCTATACGAGCTACCTGCTGGGGACCTGGGTGCGCGAGCGCGGCGTCATGTCGCTGGAGGAGGGCGTGCGCATGATCACCAGCGCACCGGCGGACTTCCTCGGGTTGCACGATCGCGGCCGGCTTGTTGAGGGCAAGGCCGCCGACATCGTGATTTTCGACGAGACGACGATTGCGGCCGCCAAGAAGCTTCACAAGGCAAGCGACCTGCCGGGCGGTGCGTCGCGCCTGATGGTGCGCTCGATCGGCATCGACTACACCGTGGTCAATGGCGAAGTCACGTGGCAGGATGGCGCGCTGACTGGTGCGCGCGCGGGTCAAATACTTCGTTCGTAAGTTCGTGAAGTGGGCGGGCGGAGTCATGCCATGGCCTTGAACCGATGTCGGGGAAAGGGGCATGGCGTCGCGTCTGTAATTCAATTCAAGGTGGAGTAGCGAATTATGAAATCAAGGTCTGCCCGGATGGTTGCAGTAGTGGGAGCGATGCTGTTTGTCGCCATATTGTCGGTGCCTGTGGCGCAGGCGCAGGAAGCGTGGCCGTCCAAGCCGCTGCGCTTCATTATCCCTTCCACGCCTGGCAGCGCGTCGGATTTTGCAGGCCGCACCTTCGCTAGGTTCGTCGAGCCGCGGCTCAAGCAGGCCGTGATTGCGGAGAACAAGCCCGGGGCAGGGGCCATCATTGGTGCCGAGTTGCTGAAGAATTCACCCGCCGACGGATACACCTATCTCATCGGTGGCAGTTCCGTGTCCGGAGCCAATCCCGTGCTGTATGTGAAGCTGCCTTACGACCCGGTGAAGGATTTCGAGGAGGTTGGCACCTTCGGCTTCTTCCCTATCATCGGCATGGTGAAGAAAGACGGACCGATCAAGTCGGCCGCAGATATCATCGCCATGGCCAAGGCTAATCCGGGCAAGGTGTCCTTCGGTTACTACTCGCCGCTGGCGCAAATCTCCCCAGAGATCATCAAGTCGCGCACAGGCATCGAGCTGATCGGCGTGTCCTACAAGCAGGTGAGCCAGATCAGTACTGACATCGCCGGTGGTGTGGTCGATTTCACCTTTCTCGATGCGATCGGCGCCGCTCCCGTGCTGAAGAGCGGCCTGCTGCGGCCCATCGCGGTGACCTCGTTGCAGCGTGTGCCGTCCATGCCCGATGTACCGACCATGGCAGAAATCCTGCCTGGCTTTGAAGTGCAGGGCTGGTCCGGGCTCACCACCAACAAGGGATCGCCGATGGCCGTGGTGGAGCGCATGAATGGGCTGCTGCGGGCGATGCAGTCCGACCCCGAGTCAAGGGACTTGCTCGAGCGCCAGGGAATGGTGGTGCGTCCAACGGCGAGCGTGGCGGACCACGCGAAGTTCACCGCGGCCGAGCGCGTGCGCTGGGCCGAATGGGTGAAACTGGCGAAGATCCCGCCGCAGTAGCGCATCCCTGCATATTTAAAGTAAAGGTAGTGGCAGCGAGGAGGCTTCGGGTGCCGCCAGGCGGGTCTGCACTGGCGAACGGTGCACCTAGGTGCGCGCCAGCTTTCGCTTGAGCACCGTGGCCGCCAGGGTATAGCCCCCGCCGATCCCGTCGATGAAGTGGATGTGATCGTGGCTGCGGTCGCGCACATAGCAGGACATCACGCTCTCGGCGTGTTGGAGTCCCTGGCCGAGCACCACCGGAATGGTAAATGCTTCGGACATTTTCGCCTTGGCGATGGACAGCGAGTGACCAGCGGCGTAGATCGCTGCAACCGGCACCGATCCAACGCGAAGCTCGAGGTCGAAATTGCGCAAGGTATTTTCGCGATGTTTGTTCAGCGCCACGAGGATGGGCGCCAATAAACAATCTGGAGTGATCAGCGTGGCGCCGTCACCTCCGAAGAAGAACGGCACCCGAATGTCGGCACGTCGGGCGATGTTGAGTGCGGCAATGATGCTGCCGGTGGCAACCGGGTTGACAAGGTGATGGGTGCCATCGCTCAAGGCCTGGGTTGATTTCTTGACCTCCGTGAGCACAACGTGCCAGTCCGATGGCGTGCTGTTAAAACGCCACGTGTCGCCCATTAGCGCGCTGAGCGGTAGGTCGTTGAGCGCCAGCCCCGCGTAGAAATGTTTCGAATCCGCTGCGGTTGCTGACTCGCCGGTCACCGGCGGCTGGGATGTCAAGGCTGGGTGCCCGCGCACGTTCGGCTGACGGGAATTTCTTCCAAACTCAGGCCGCGGCTGTAAGGTGCGCCGCGAATACGCGGTTGCGGCCTGCACGCTTCGCACGATAGAGCGCGCCATCGGCAGTGTTGATCAAGGTGTTGATGTCGCGACCGTCACTCGGATAGGAGGAGAGGCCGATCGACACCGTCAGCTGGGGCAGAATCCTGCCCTCGTAGAGGATCGACATGCGGCTCGCCACCTGCCGCAGGTTTTCCGCGCACACGCCTGCTTGCGTGAGCTGTGTGCCGGGCAGCATCACCACGAACTCCTCTCCGCCGAAGCGCGCGACGACATCCTCTCTCCGGGTATTGTTATTCAGCACTTCAGCCAGGTGCCGCAGGATCATGTCACCGGCACTGTGCCCGAAGTTGTCGTTGAAGTGCTTGAAGTGGTCCACGTCGATAATCAGTACGCTGACCGCCTCGTTCCGACGATCCGATCGGTGAAGTTCCCGCTCCAGTGCATCTGTCAGGTATCGCCGGTTGAACAGGCCGGTGAGAGAGTCGCGCACGCCCAGTTGACGGTAGGTGAGTAGCGCAACTACTTGCCGGGATAGTGCGCCGAGCAACTCCTGTTGCTGGCCTGTGAGCTCACGTGGCTTGTCATCGAGGACACAAAGCGTTCCGATGACGTGTTCATCGGGCATAACCAGCGGCGCCCCGGCGTAAAACCGCACGGTGTCCGGGGCCATGGGGTTCTTGGCGAAGCGAGGGTCGCTCGCGGCATCGGGAATGAGCAGCAGGTGTTGACGCTGAATAGCGATCTCGCAAAATGATTCGGAGCGCGGAATCGCAGCGACTTCGGCGCCTACTTTGGCCTTGAACCAGCAGCGATCCTCGTCGACGAGGCTGACCATGGCCATCTTGACATCGCATAAACGGGCCGCCATCCAGGCAATGTCGTCAAATGCAGGATCAGGCAAGGTGTCGAGG
Organism: Betaproteobacteria bacterium; assembly: GCA_947476535.1. GTDB lineage: Bacteria > Pseudomonadota > Gammaproteobacteria > Burkholderiales > SG8-39 > CAIYPG01. The sequence continues at coordinate 16,681 of CANJRC010000064.1, read as the reverse complement.
ATCTGGTAGGAGCGCAACGACTTGACGCGCTCGCTCTCGGCATCGGACGCTTGCACTGTGGATGCGCTTGCGGACAAGCAGAGCACTCCTTATTTCACTGATCAATGCGCCAAGGCGCGCAGATGCTGCCTGCCCAGACAACATTAACGACGCGATTCTTTCGCACCTGGCCAGCCGAGAATAGTACGTTTTGTGTCGTTTGTGCGTAATTCTACGCAATGCCCGGATGGCGGGTTGCGAATGTGTTTTTGTTCTTCTCCTCGCAACGACCAACGAGGTTATCTGCGGAGAAATCGGGTAAAAGACAAAGTGTCTGGACGCGTTCGTGCGCAGGGGAGTGCGCAATCGGAGGCGCCCATGGCACCAATGTTCGGAGGAGTTTGCATGGTTCGCATCGTACGCACCCCCGTGGTCCGCTTGCTGGTCGCAGTGGCCGCTTTTATAGTCGCCGTTGCCGCGATGGCGCAGGAATATCCGAATCGACCCATCAGGATTGTCGTGCCGAGTACGCCCGGCGTGCCGCAGGATGTGATCGCCAGGGTGGCTGCCCAGGAGATGAGCAAGATGCTCGGCCAGCCCATCTTCATCGAGAACAAGCCCGGGGCGGACCAGGTGATTGGTCTTGAATTCGTTGCGAAACAGCAGCCTGCCGATGGCTATACCCTGGTGTTGGTGGCAGTGGGCAGCTTGGCTACTCTGCCAGTGCTCGTCAAGGACCTTCGCTTTGACCCGCTGAAGGATCTGCCGCCCATCTCGACCATGGTCGAGGGGCGCTACGTGTTCGGCTCGTCTGCCAGCAAGCCCTGGAAGACCTTCCAGGAGTTCGTGACCCATGCTAAGGCCAATCCGGGAAAACTTAATTTCGGCGCCTCCAACAACAGCGTTCGCATGCTGGCCGAGGCCATCACGCGCGCGAGCGGACTAGGTGTCGTCTATGTGCCGTACTCGCAGGCGAGCGCCTATCTCAACGCCATGGTGTCCGGTGAAGTCGATATGGGCGTTCTGGCCGAATCGGCGACTCTGTCATTCGGTGAACGCTTCAGGACGCTGGCTGCTACGGGTAGCCAGCGCCGTGCGCCTTTGATGGATGTGCCAACCTTCGCCGAACTGGGCATGCCGCAGATTCCCAGCACGAGCTATTCCATGAATGTCGCGGCGGGCACCTCGAAGGCCGTGGTCGACAAGGTGTATGCCGCCACCCTGCATGCCATGCAACAGCAGACCTTCAAGGACCAGATGGCGAAGCTCTACATGGTGGTGATTGCCGACACGCCTGAGGCTGCGGCAAGAAAACTCGCCGACGATGCTCGCTTCTACGCCGACATCGCCAGGAGGATCGGCCTCTGATCGGAGGTCCCGTTCAGTCCTATTGCTTCCTGAACAAGGCGTTCCACTTCTTGCCGTAAGCGGCCACCACTTCAGTCGTGTACGGTGTGGGGTCGTAGGGCGTGACCGAGCGGATGTCCATTGCCCCAGGAATGTTTGGCAATGGGCTGGCCGATTCCCCGCGGCCACTCCACGCCGCCTGGCCGCGCGGCGACATCAGGAAGTCCTGCAGCACCAAAGCAGCATTCGGCCGCTTGGCCCACGAAAACACGGCCCCGGTGTAGCGGATGCCGAAACTGGGATTGGGAACGACCATCTTGATTGGCGCGCCCTGGGCGATGAGCGGCATGGAGATGGTGGAATTGCTGAATGCGGCCACCGACATCTCTCCCGACAAGGCCGCTTGGGTCGTCGCTGCGGCGCCGGTATAGAAGCGTGGAGCCTGTGCCGCCAGCTTGGACAGGTAGTCGGCCCCTTGGGTTTTTTCCAGCCACTCGTACCACGCAACCAGCGTGGGCCCCAGCAGTTCGGTGGTGGCGAGCTTGCCCTTGAACTCGGGACGCAACAGGTCTTGATAGCCGCTGATGGGCGTCTTGACCAGGTTGATATTGTAGGAAATGGTGATCGGCTCCATCGCCAGCACAGGAGCCGAGCCATTCAGCATGAAGGCCGCGGGCCAGTTGACGCTGTTGGGGCCATTGGGGACTTTTAGCGCGCCGGCCTTGGCCAGGGCGAGTGTCCAGATGATAGCGGAGCTGTCGAGGTCCGCGTCGGCGCCATCGGCGCCGGTATTGCGCTCTGCTTCGACTTTCCCGGGCACATTGGTGTTCAGACGCGAATGTTCGAGCACGATCGCCGGGTAGGCCTTCTCGAATTCGACCTTGATGCGTTCGATGACCGGTGTCACTGCGGAGTAATAAACGACGACGCGACCTTCCTTGTTTGCCGCTGCAACGGTCTTCGCCCATTCCGCGGCTTGGTAGCCGGGGGACGCTGACTGCGCCAGAAGCAGTGTCGGCGCCAGCAATGCGGCAGCGGCCAGTACAACGGATGCCGCCGTTGAGCCTGCACGAATTACGGAATGTTTCGATGATCCTGGCGTACTCATGGTGGCCTCCTCGCGGCGATGGTTGGATGCAGGCTTTATGCAAGCCCGTCGTGTCGGGATGCTGGACGACGGCGTATGGCATATTACCCGAGTGCACCGGCGCCGGGACCGATTACTGCCACGGCAGAATCACATGGCTGGAACGGCCGGTGATTGACAACTGGCTGCGCCGATGCGGTAGGCTAGCGCATGGACGCCAAACGCCGCTATACCCTCGCACTCTCCTGCCCCGATCGGGTCGGCATCGTCGCCGCTGTGAGCACCTTTCTCGCCAGCCATAACGGCTGGATCGTCGAGGCCAGCCACCATGCCGATCATGGCTCGGCACGGTTTTTCATGCGCCAGGAAATCCTTGCTGAATCGCTTTTCTTCGACCTGCCTGAACTGAGGCGGCTGTTTGCGCCAATCGCGGCGCAGTTTGGCATGGACTGGCGCGTGACTGACTCTGCCGTCAAGCATCGCATAGTGCTGATGGTGAGCAGAGAAGACCATTGCCTGGACGACCTCCTGTACCGCTGGCGCGCCCAGGAGTTTGGCTTCGATGTGGCATGCGTGATCTCCAACCACGAATCGCTGCGCGGCTTCGTCGAGTGGCATGGCATTCCCTATCACCATGTACCGGTCACGCCGGAGAAAAAGCCGCAGGCCTTCTCTGAGGTGCTGCGTCTGTTCGAACAATACCGGGGCGATACGCTCGTGCTGGCGCGCTACATGCAAATTCTTCCGCCGCAAGTCTGCTTGGCGCTGCCGGGCCGCATCGTCAATATCCATCACAGCTTTCTGCCGTCCTTCGCTGGTGCGCGGCCCTACCACCAGGCCTATGCGCGCGGCGTCAAGCTGATCGGCGCGACCTGCCATTACGTCACCGCAGACCTGGATGCGGGGCCCATCATCGAGCAGGACACGGTGCGCGTCGACCACGGTGATTTCGTGGAAGACCTGGTGCGCTATGGTAAGGACATAGAAAAGGCGGTACTCGCGCGCGGCCTGCGCTACCACGTGGAGGGCCGCGTTTTGCTCGACGCCAATAAGACAGTGGTTTTTCGTTAGGCGCTGTCTAACGTATCGCGTCCGGAGCGCAGTACCGTTCCCGGCAGGGCGCCGGTAAGCTTGCCATCCGTCGTGATCTCCACGCCGTTGACCAGCACATGCGCGATGCCGGTCGCATCGGCATAAAGGCGGGACTGGCCCGCAGGCATGTCGGCGCGCATTTGCACCTTGTTCGTGCATACGGTCGCCGGATCGAACACCGTGATGTCGGCGTGCCAGCCGGGAGCGAGGCGCCCGCGCTCCTTGAGGCCGAAGAAGCGCGCCGGCATGTCCGTGATCTTGTGCACGGCATCCTCGAGTGAAATCAGCTTGCGATCGCGCACGTTCGGTCCGATGAAATCGGTGAAGAACCCGTAGCAGGCGAAAACGTCCACGTGCGCGCCTGCGTCGGATCCGCCGATCAAGACGCGCGGATCGTTCCAGATTTTCGCTCGCAGATCCCACGACGCCTCGTCGTCGCCGCAACTTCCCGTGACGAAACGCGCGCGCGTGCCGTCCGCAATGACGGTATCGAGAAAAACGTCCAGGGCGCTGCAACCGCGCTCGGTGGCGATGTCGGCGAGAGTCCGGCCCTGCAGCAGCTGGAGGCTCGGCTCGTGAACGGTGTCCACTTTCATGGCTGCAAAGTTGTAGAAGGAGCGCTGGTCGTTGCCGACCAGTCCCTTCGCCATTTTGGCGCGTACTGCGGGATCCGCGAGTGCGCGCATGCGCTCTTCATGGGGCAGGCAAAGGATTTCCGGCCAGCCCGGCAGCCCATTGAAGGCGATGGTATTGATGTCGAGCCAGATCGGCTGCGGTACTGGGAGGGTGAGGCCGGTGACCCTGCCTCCCCGGACTGCGGCACGGTCTGCGACCGCCATGCGCGCCTGATTTGCCGCCCAGTCGACGCCGGTGCCAACGGTGATCGCATTCCAGTTGAGGGGACGCCCCGATGCCGCCGACATGTCGGCCATGAGTTCGACCGAGGCATCCCGGAACACGGGCTGGTTGCCGGGAATGAATTCGAGCATGGTGCCCGCGCGGCCGTGCAACACCCTGGCCAGGGCGAGCAGTTCTTCGCGCGTTGCAAAACGCGAGGGCACCGGATTTCCCTGGTGATCATTGTGCACGTCACCCCAGGACGACGAGAAACCGAGCGCGCCTGCTCGCAATGCTGCATCGATTTCACTGGCCATTGCCGTGATCTCGGCTTTGCTCGCCGCGCGCCGCCAGTCCTCGCCCATCACCATGCGCCGCACCGTGGAATGCCCCACCGAGAACCCGACGTTCAAGGCCACCTGGCCTTCGAGCTGGTCGAGCCATTCGCCGAAGGTGTTCCAGCGGAATTCCAACGCCTCCTCCAGCGCTGCTACAGGCATGGCCTCGACGCATGCGAGCATGCGCATCACATAGTCCGCGCTCGACGCATTGACCGGGGCGATGGTGAACCCGCAATTGCCGCCGAGTACCGTCGTCACGCCATGCAGGGAGGAGGGGGTGAGGTTGGGATCCCACATGACCTGGGCGTCGTAATGGGTATGGACGTCGATGAACCCGGGGGCGACCACCAGGCCCTGGGCGTCGATGCTGCGCCGGGCTTCGACCAGGCTGCCGGGTTTTCCCAGGACCGCGATGCGCCCGTTGTGAATGCCGACATCGGCGAGAATCCCGGGTGATCCAGTGCCATCGACGACGGTGCCGCCACGAATGATGCAATCGAGCATGTCAGGTCTCCTGCGGTGATTTCAGGCCTCGGGCTTGATCGTTCATTCCGGCAGAACGGGTAACCCCGGATTCGGGGGCACATTGAACGCGTTGAAGGTGCAGGCCAGCGCGCAATAGCCCCCGACGATGCCGGTTAGCTCGACGAGGCGCGAGTCGCCAAGGCGCTGGCGCATCGCGTTGAACGCCGCATCGGAGATGCGGTGCGGCGGTCGCAGCAATTGCTGCAGGTAATCGACCACGATATGCTCTTCGGCCGAGAGGCCCTGGGGCGCCTTGCGCGTTTTGATGGCGTCGATCGCCTCGGGCCGCACGCCTGCATCGCGTGCGCGCAATTCGTGGTCGGCCCATTCGAAAATGCAGTCCAGCTCGCGCGCCACCGTCAGTATGGCCAGTTCCTTCATGTCTGCAGGAAAGGGTGGGTCCTGGGTCTCGAAGCGGGTGAACGACATCAGGTGCGCCATGCGTGCGGCCAATTCGGGCGAATGGAGCAGGTAGCGATAGGGAGCGGTAATCTCACCACGCAGCGCCGCGATCGAGTCAAAGTGGTGACGTTGCGATTCTGGGATTTGTTCACGGCGGGTGATCTCGGGGATGCGGGACATGCGAACCTTTCCTTTGTGCGGCGGCGGGATGACGACAACGACGTCGTGCGGCCAGTATAGTGCAGGCATCCGTTCTATCTTAGGAGTGCTGTCGGCGCGCACCGCGGCGGGAATTGGTGTAAAAAAGCTTCCACTCGCTGCGCGCAATTGGCGCGACATGCGTGCATCGGTTCTGCGGGGAGGCGAGGGGTGGAAGGTATTGAGGGAGTGTCCATGGGCAACAGGGAGCAGCGAACTCGCTTGGCCATTGCAGCGCTTGCCATGCTGGCTGTGGGCATTGCATCGGCGCAGGAGTATCCCAGCAAGCCAATACGCTACATCGTCGCCAATTCCCCTGGAACCTTGCTCGACCTGACAGCCCGTATCATCTCGCCGGAGCTCTCCAAGACTCTCGGCCAGCCAGTGGTGGTGGACAATCGCCCGAGCGCCGACAGCATCATCGGCTACGAGGCGGTGGCAAAGGCTGCTCCCGACGGTTATACGGTGGGTTCGATCCTAGTGGGGGATCTCATCATCCTGCCCCTGATCCGCAACGACCTGCGTTTCGACCCGGTGAAGGACCTGCCGCCGGTGATTGCGATCGCGGAAGGACGCTTCCTCCTGGGCTCGGCGGCATCAGTCCCGTGGAAGGGTTTCAATGAACTGGTGGCCGAAGTGCGCGCCAATCCGGGCAAGTACAACTTCGGTACCAGCAGCGTCATCGGCCGGCTGTACACAGAAGCCATCCTGCGCGATCTCGGCCTCACCATGGTGCATGTTCCCTACAAGAGTGGCGGGGACTACCTTCGCGGTATGGTCAGTGCTGAGTTCCACATCGGTTTCATCGGCGAGTCGGCTCTGCTGAATTTTGGCGAGAAGGCGCGCGCCGTGGCGGTCACCGGCCAGACACGGCTGGCGACCTTCCCCAGCGTGCCGACGTTCGCCGAGCTTGGTCAGTTGAGGACACGCAACAACGTCTTCTCGATGCATGCACCCGCTGGCATGCCGAAGCCGATTGTTGACAAGCTGTTTTCCGCGGCCATCCAGGCGCTGCAGTTGCCCGAGGTGAGGGCCCAGTACGCGAAAATACGCCTCGAGATTGTGGGGGCCGCACCAGAGGCGGCGGCGCGCAGCATGGCTGACACGGCGAAACTGTTTGTGGAGATCGCAAACAGCGTCGGCATCAAGCCGCAGTAACGCTACCATCATGACAAGTCAATCAGCGGGAGGGGGAGCCATGGGATACACACGAAAGTCCGGGTGCGCGGCATGGTCGGGCGCGGCTGCGGTTGCCGCATCGATGGTTCTCGGGGCGGCCGGCGCACTGGCCCCGATCATGGCCGGGGCTCAGGATTTCCCGAACAAGCTGGTGCGTATCGTCGTACCCAATTCCGCTGGCACGATACTCGACTTGTTGTCGCGGATCATGGCTCCGGACATGGCCAAATCGCTGGGCCAGGCGGTAATCGTGGAAAACCGGCCGGGTGCGAACAACATCATAGGCTTGGAGTACGTGGCAAAACAGGCCCCGGCCGATGGCTACACGATCGTGACTGCAACGGTGTCGGTGCTGGCGACATTGCCGCTGCTGGCCAAGGACCTGCGCTTTGACCCGCACAATGACTTGCCGCCGCTGATTGGCCTGGTGGACACACGTTCAACGCTGTCCGCGTCGGCAAAGATGCCCTACAAGAACTTTCGCGACATGGTCACCTATGCCAAGGCTAACCCGGGCAAGTTGAACTACGGCGACCCGAGCCCGGCGGTACGCCTGGTGATGGAGATCATCCTGCGTGAGTCCGGGCTTGATGTTGTGCGTGTGCCCTATGCGGCGGCAGGCCCCTACCAGCAGGCCGTGGCCGGCGGGGAAATCCAGATGGGCATCCTTGGCGAGGCGGCGGTGGCGACCTGGGGTGACAAGATCAACGTGCTGGCCGTGACCGGGGTCAGTCGGCTGCCCTCGCTGCCGAACACGCCGACCTTTGCCGAGCTCGGGCTGCCACAGGTGCCGGGCCAGAGCACCTCCATGAACATTCGCGCCGGCACGCCCAGAGCTGCCACTGAAAAGCTGTATGCTGCGGCGGTGTTCGCGCTGTCGCAACCCGAGGTGAAGGCGCAGTTCACCAAGTTGCAGTCTGATATTTCCATCGAGACCCCGGAAGTCGCCGCCAAGAAACTCGCCCAGCAGGCCAAGATGTTTGGCGACGTGGCGAAGAGCGCCGGCATCCAGCCGCAGTAACGCTGGCGACGCTGAATCGAAAACAGCACCGCAAGGAGATTGGCATGGCATTTGACCTCGTGATTCGAAACGGCACCGTCATTGACGGAAGCGGGCGCGCGCGCTTTCGCGCCGACGTCGGCGTTGTGGGTGATCGTATCGCCTCGATTGGCCGCATTCGCGAGAAAGGCAAGCGCGAGGTCGATGCCGAGGGACACATTGTGGCGCCGGGATTCATCGAAGTGCATTCGCATATGGATGCGCAGGTGTTCTGGGACCCGCTGGGAACCTGTCCTGCGTGGCACGGCGTCACGACCACAGTGATGGGCAATTGCGGCTTCACGCTCGCGCCCTGCCGCGAAGCGGAAAAGGACCTGTGCCTGCGCAACCTGGAGCGCGCCGAGGACATGGATCGTGCCACGCTCCTGGCCGGAGTCAAATGGGGCTGGGAGACCTTCGGCGAATACCTGGACGTCGTGGACAAGCTCCCCAAAGGCATCAACTACGCGGGCTTCGTAGGGCACAGTGCCTTGCGCACCTACGTGATGGGGCAGCGTGCCTTCGAAGAAAAAGCGACCGACGACGATCTTGCTGCCATGAAGCGAGAAGTGGAATCGGCTATGCGCGCGGGTGCCATCGGATTCAGCACCTCGCGCTCCCGTCATTTCACCTCGGATGGCAAGCCGGTGGCGAGCCGGGTTGCTGCATGGGACGAGGTGCGCGAACTGGTTGGCGTCATGGGCCGTCTCAATGCCGGGTTGTTCGAAATCACGCCCGATAACTGGGGTGATGATGCCGATCGCGCCGCCAAGCAGGCCGCCATGCTCGATCTGGCCGTCGAAAGCGGACGGCCGATGACCTACATCACGCTCAAGTTGCCTGCGCAGGGCAACGCGTGGCGCGAGATGATGGCGCTGACCGAAGATGCCGCGGCGCGCGGCGGACGCATGGTGACGCAGGTCGTCGCGCGGCAGTTCCAGTCGGTGATTGGTTTTGGCACCCGCCTGCCCTTCGATCACCTGCCTACCTGGAGCGTGGTGCGCGCCAAGCCGGTGGCCGAGCAGCTGCGCGCCATGCAGGACCCGGGCACGCGCGCGCGCCTCGTGCAGGAGGCGATGCACGGACCCTACAAGACGGATGCTGTAGGGCCGGAGATGCGCCCCCCGGACTGGGACATCATGATGGAACTGGATGCGCCCACCGGTCCCTATCGCACGCTGGCCGAACTGGCACGCGAAAGGGGGACGACGCCGGCCGATGTGCTCATCGACATAGGCATTGCGACCCGGTTGGAGCGATTTTTTGTGCAGCCGATCGGCAACCACGACCTGGATGATGTACTGACGATGCTGCGTCATCCGCACTCAATCCTGGGTGGCTCGGACTCCGGCGCACACGTGAGCCAGATACTCGACTCCTCCATGCCGACGCATATGCTTGCCTACTGGGTGCGGCAGGCCAAGGCCTTCACGCTGGAAGATGCCGTGCGCAAGCTGACTTTCGACGCGGCCATGGCGTTCTGCCTTCCTCAACGCGGACTGCTTACCGAAGGCTATGCCGCGGATCTGGTCGTGTTCGATGCCGAGCGAGTCGGCCCGGGCATGCCGGTTGCCGCGACGGATTTGCCGGCTAATGGTGTGCGTCTGAAGCAGAAGGGTACAGGAATTGCCGCGACGGTCGTCGGCGGGGAATTGCTGTTGCGGGACAACGAGCCCACGGGGGCTACGCCGGGGCGCCTGCTGCGCGGGTCGCTGGGCGCGGCATAGATCCCCGTGCAGGTGCTCAACGCCCGACAAACTCCTTCATGCGGTTGTAGCCCGCCATTACCGGCGGGAAGGAGCCATACACGGTTTCCTTGACCATGCGGCCTTCGTGATCGAAGTCGCACTGGGCTGCAGACCACCAGTTCATCGGTTTTCCCTTGGGCAGTCCGTTGAAGTCCTCGCGCGGTATTGCGGTGGCCTTGATTCGCACCCAGGCCCGCAGGCACGACTCGTCGATCTGCAGATCGTCGATCTCGATCTTGTAGGACACGAAAATCTGGAACAGCCGCTTCCACATCTCGATATAGACATCGGCGCCCTTGAAGAGCCCGTAGGGGTTGGGGTCGTCGGGATAACAGGGCGCCTTGACCTCGTATTCGACATTGTGGTGAAGCGTGTCGCGTAAGACGTCGTAATCTTGCTCGCCTTCGGATCGGACGTGTTCGCGCATGATGCGTTCAAGTTCCTTGCGGCTGACTGGCATGGTTTCTCCATGGGGCTGATTTGAATGGGGGCCGTTGACGTCAATTTAGCACGGCGCACATGCGTCGATGGGTTGTCCTGGATCGCGGCCTTGTTCTCCCGATTGTGCCAGGTGAGCGCGCCTGTGCTAGAACCACGTGTCACCTGGAGGATCCTCGCATGACGCCAACGACCCGCTTTTCCATCGGCCTGCCAACAGCCATCGACGCCCCGTTAGCGACGTTCGCGCGGCGCGTCGAGGAACTCGGCTTCTGGTCGGCATGGGCGGTGGACCACGCGGTGGGCGAGGAGCACGCGGAAGATCCGTCGCTCGATCCGCTGCATGTCATGACGCATGTCGCAGCCGTCACGACACGCCTGCGTGTTGGTGTCGCGGTGCTGATCCTTCCGCGGCGTAATCCGGGGCAACTGGCGCGCGATCTCGCGACCATGGATGTGCTCTCCGGCGGGCGCGTCACGATTGGCGTGGGGCTTGGCGGCAAGGATCCAGGTGCCGCAGCCTTCGGTTTCAGGACGGGCCAGCGTGCAAAGCACCTTGTCGAGGGCATTGGCGCGATGCGGGCGCTATGGGCAGAGGGGGTTGCCGATTACAAGGGGGAACTGCATTCGTTCGCCGGGGCCTGGCTGCAGCCCAAGCCAGTGCAAAAGCCGCACCCGCCCATATGGATCGGGGCGCGAACGCCGGTGGCGCTGCAGCGCGCAGCGCTTATCGGCGATGGCTGGATCGGAGCGGGTTCCTCCACGAGCGGGGATTTTGCCGGCCAAGCGCGTGTGCTGAAGGACGCACTGGGATCCGCTGGCCGGGATCCGGCGAACTTTCCCATGGCAAAACGCGTCTACATTGCGGTCGAGGACGACCGCGGGAGCGCCCTCGCGCGGCTCGCACCGCCACTGGATTTTGTCTATCGCAAATCGGGGACGGCCGAACGCGTCGCAATATACGGGCCGCCGGCCCTCTGCGCCGAGCACCTGCATGCGCTGATAGCCTTGGGTGCGACCGAACTGGTGCTCAACCCCATGTACGACGAGTTCGCGCAGATGGAGAAACTCGCCCGCGTGGTGGAGATGCTGCGCGTTTAACCGGTGCGGATGCGCTGGCGGCAGGTTGGCATTGCCTAGAGTGGCGCGTATTTGCGCACCGACATGCCGCCATCTACCGTCACGATCGTCCCCGAGGTATATGCCGAGCGGGGCGAGGCGACGAAGGCAATGGTTTGCCCCAGTTCTTCCGGGGTCGCAATGCGCCCGAAGGCCGTCTTCGGAAGGCTCATGCCTGGCGTGGATTTCAGCCGCTGCTCGGTGATGCTGCGGTAGCGTTCCGTCGCCACGGGGCCAGGGCTGACGCCGACGACGCGGATGTTATCGACGGGGCTGTGCGCACCTAGTGTTTCGGTGAAAAAGTCCAGCGAAGCATTCGCCATGCCGCCGCAGATGTAATCGAAGCGCTTCTGCAAGGAGCCGGTGCCGAGCACGTTGACGATAACGCCGCCCCCGCGCGCCTTGAGGTGTGGGTAGAAGGCACGGCACATGTTCACGTAAGCGAATACCTTGGTGTCCCAGCCCTCGCGCCAGCGCTCTTCGGACACTGCAAATAGGTCCCCGCCCGGTACGGCGCCAGCATTGTTGATGAGGATGTTGATTCGCGGACCGAACTGTTCGGCCAGTTGAGCCACCGCTGCCCCCGAAGAAAGGTCACACCGGGCCGTCTCCACGTTCACGCTGCTTTTGGCAAGAATGTCGGCGCGCGACTTGGCGAGTGCCGCTTCATCGCGCCCGACGAGGATCAGGTCGGCTCCCTCGGCCGCGAAGATGCGCGCCGTCCCGGCGCCGATGCCGCGTGAGCCACCAGTGATGAGGACGGTGCTGCCGCGAAGCCGGAGGTCCATGCGTTGCTTTCCTGTCGCTTACTGTGGATGCGCGTTGTCGACGGGGCGCAGCACCGCAGGCAGGTGCGCCGGGCGCTCGACATTGACCGTGCCGATCTCGCCCGGCATGGAAAACTCGATCGCTTCCTTGTCCTCGGACACGTAGATCTCGTTGTGGCACAGGCCGCCGGGAATGAAGCAGGCGTCGCCGGCCACGAAGGTCGCCACGGTGCCGTCTTCAAACTCGAGCTTGATCTCGCCCTTGAGCCAGTAGATGAACTGGAAATCGCACAGGTGATAGTGCCAGCCCGTGGGCTCCACCATGCTGGCGATGGAGTCGGACTTGTTGGCGCGCGCGCGGCCATTGGTCGCAGCCTTCACGCCGAGGTCGCGGTACTTGAAGAACGGACGACGCCCCGGAACGTAGGGCGTGACGCTCTGAAAGCCCTTGAAGAGTTTCATGTCGGAAATGATGCGCTTGGCTGCATCCGCATCGCTCTGCTTCGGTTTTGAATACTCGTCCATTCTCCACTCCTCTGCCAGTTACCTAAAAAATTCCACTCGTGCCTGCAGCATTGTTACTGCATCTTCATGCCGGCTTTTTGCACCACCTTGGACCATTTTTCAGTATCCGAGGCAATGAGCTGGGCGAATTCTGCGGGGGTGCCACCGCCCGGTTCGACACTGGTGTCAGCGATGCGCTTGTGGACCTCCGGCGTGTTCATCACCGCGGTGATATCGGCGGCGAGCTTGTCGGTGATGTCCTTGGGCGTGCCGGCAGGCGCCACGAACCCGGTCCAGAAGCGGACTTCGAACCCGGGGAAGGTTTCCGCCACCGTGGGCGCATTGGGCAGCGTGGGCCAGCGCTTGGCACTAGCCACTGCCAGCACGCGCAGTCTGCCCGCTTCGACCTGTGCCCGCGGCGTGGCGTAGTTGTCGAACAGCATGTGGATGTCGCCGGTGAACATCGCTGCGTAGACCTCGGGCGTGCCCTTGAATGGCACCACCGTCATGTCGATTCCCGTCAGCTGCTTGAGCATTTCACCGCCCATGTGGCTGGTGGTCCCCGTGCCCACGGAGCCGAAGAACACCTTGCCCGGATTGGCTTTCGCCCAAGTGATGAATTCACCCAGTGTTTTGGCCGGTACCGAGAGCGGCACGGTCATGACCAGTGGCCCGGAGTACATCAGTGTGAGCGGCACGAAGTCCTTGCGGATGTCGAAGGGCATGTCCTTCACGAGGAAGGGCTGGATGGCATTGCCGGAAACGATGACGCCGATAGTGTAGCCGTCGGGCGCTGACTGTTTGATGGCCTGGGTGCCGACGATGCCGCCGGCACCCACGCGGTTCTCGATGAGTACCGGCTGCTTGATGCGCTCCGACAACGGCGGGGCGATGATACGCGCCACGATGTCCGAGCCGGTCCCGGCCGAGTAGGCGACGATGACTTTCAGCGGGCGGTTCGGGAAATTCTGTGCCGATGCGGCCATTGCGAGCAGGGCGGCCAGCGCGACGAATGTGCCGCGGATCAGGTTGAGCGTGGTGAATATCATGGGCGCTATCCTCCGTTCATGTCTCGGTTCGTGTTCAGGTCATTGGGAGCGCAAGGTGCAGACACACTGGTTTCTTTTTCAGTTTATGGCGCCGGCCTGTCGCAGGGAGGCAATGCGATTGTCGTCCATTTGCAACCACTCGCGCAGGATGTGCTCGGTGTGCTCTCCCAGGGCGGGTGGCATGGGAAGGTTGGTCGGTTCCTGGTCCCACATGCGTACCGGGCTCTGCACCAGGGTCAGCGGGGGTTTTCCCGGCACATCGAGATCGGCTGCGACCCCGCGGATGCGCGCCTGTTCGAGGTAGATCGGGCTGTCCACGTCCAGGATCGGCGAAGAAGGCACTTCGTGGGCCAGAAGAATTTGGCTCGCCTCGTGCACCGTCCGGTCGCGCAGCCATTCCTCGATGCAGGGCCTGACGACCGACTTCTCCAGATTGACGCGCTTGACACCGGTGTTCAGGTCCTCGCGCGCCCACAGGTCCTCGCGGCCGATGGCCTTGCAAAAGCGCTCCCAGAGAATGTTCCCCCCCACGCCGATCACGACGTAGCCGTCCTTGCCGCGGTAGGCGCCGAACGGCGAATTGGTGGCCGAAATGCGCGGCGGGCGAACCACGCCATCCATGGCGAAGAGGCTGAAGGTTTTTTCATTCAGCGCGAACATGGCATCGAACATGGCCACATCCACCGAGGCGGCCGGCATGCCCAGCTTGCGCGCATACAGGGACATGACGACGCCGAAGGCCGCGAACAGGCTGGTGACCTGGTCACCGACGGCGAGGCCGCTGTACTGGGGCGTGCCGTCAGGATCGGCATTGCGCGACATCAAACCCGTGAGCGCCTGGATGATGATGTCGAACGCCGGTTCATTGCTGAAAGGGCTGGATTTCTCACCCGGCAATCCGAAACCGCTCACTGAGGCGTAGATGATGTTGGGGTTGAGGCCCTGCACGGTCTCCGGATCCAGATCGATGCGCTTGGCCGCCTGCGGTCGTAAGTTGGTCCAGAACACATCGGCGCACCCGATAAGTTCGCGCATCACGCTCTTGCCGGGGTCCTTGCGCACGTCGAGCGCCACGCTGGACTTGCCGCGCATCAGGCGCAGCACGCCGTGCGGCAACTGCTTGGTATCCGGGTCGAAGTAGGGCGCGTCCTTGCGCAGTGGATCGCCGCTGCCGGGCTGCTCGATCTTGATGACCTCGGCGCCATGCGCGGCAAGCAGCAGCGGGCCGTAATTGCCGGCGAAATAGTTATCCACTGTCAGAACGCGTATCCCGGCAAGTGGCATGTGCCGAGGCTTAGTTGGTGATCCAGACATTCCGTTACCCCTCTTGCTGCAATAACAACGGGCGCTGCGACCTCGAGATTATAGCGATCATCGCCTGGCAAACCTCAGCGCCGCATCAAGTCGCCCAGCGCGCGGACATCCTTCATGTTCTCCAGGTCCATCACCGTGTCGATGAGCTTCTGGGCGCGGTTCTTCACGTCCGGCAATTGCACGTAGCCCATGCAGTTCTCCATCTTGGCGCGGATGCGCGGGATCGACATGGGGTTGCTCGGATGGCCCAGCGCGCGATCGACGTAGCGTTCCACCTTCTTCCCGTCGGCAAAAGTCACCACCACATGCCCGGGTTCGATGGTTCCGTATTTTTCCATCGCGGCCTCGACCTCGAAGCGGATCTTCCCGGCGGCAGCGACCACGGCAGGCGCGTTGAGCGCCTGGGTTTCCACGGCCTCCAGCGGCACGGCGCGATGCGCCACCGCCACGCTGCAGGCAAACACCAGGTTGCACAGGGCATCGATGCTGGTGGTAGGCCAGGCCTTCTCGCAGATGATCGCATTGCCCTTGCCTACATAGAGCAGCACGTCCTTCACCTCGGCGGTGCTGCCGGCTTCCTCGAGGATGTCGAGCAGCGCCGTGAGGGTGCCATGGGTGTGGCGGCAGAACGGCCAGGGCTTGAGCGACACGTTGGCGCCTTCGAAGCGCTGGCCGAGCTCGTGCGTGAGCACGTTGCGCTCGTAGTCGCTGCGAAAGTAAGCCGCGTACAGGCCGTAAGGGCCGTCGAAGACGCGGTCCTCGCCGCGCACGCCCAGCGAAGCAAGCTTGGCGGCAAGAATGGCGTCCTTGTAGATCAGGCCGTCACGCATGGTGCGCACGGCCGAGCGCACGCCGGTCACGGACTCCAGCGTGCCGGCCACCTGCGGCAGCGACAGGCCCATGGCATTGTGCATGCCGTCGGCGTCGAGCTTGTAGATCTTGCCGGCTGACACCGCGGCACCGAAGATGCCGACCATGGGTGCGCGCACCCAGTGGTAATCCCACAAGGTTCCCTTCAGCGCCAGCGCCAGGCGCGACTGGATGTCCACGCCGATGGCGATGGCGGCGAGCAGTGTTTTTCCGTCCACGCCACCTACCGACTCCGCGGTGGAGAGGGCGGCGTTCAGCGACGCCGAGGTCGGGTGGCACACGGCGGTGTCGTGGGTGTCGTCGAAGTCGTGCTGGTGCACCATGCCGCAGTTCACCATGGTGGCAAGGTAGGCGGGGAGTTTCACGTCATGTCCGGTGACCGTGCTCTCGGGCACGCCACCCCAGGATTTGGCCACTTCCAGCAGCGCCAGAGCCGATGGGCCGCGGCTTCCCGCAAGCATGCAGGAGATGGTGTCCATGATGGACCACTTGGCTGCCGTGACGGCGTTCGCCGGCAAATCGGCGTAGGTGATGGAAGCAGCATGCCTTGCAAAGGCAAGAACGGTGTCGGGCGGGGCGTTCGGATCGGGTGCGTGATTGTGGCTGCTCAAGTGGATCTCCTGGGGTTGTCGGCGAGTGCCGGGCGAACGTGGCCCGGCTCTTGTCACGTTCTTTGAGGTGGAATTACTTGCGGATGCGGGCGAGGACCTTGCGGGCGCGGCGCAGGTGCGGCGGATCGGCCATCGCGCCATCGACCAGCACGGCACCGCCGCCCGTGGGTGCGAAGGCGGCGAGCACGCGTTCGGCCGCGGCAATTTCGTCTGCTGTCGGCGTGAAAGCGGCATT
>CANJRC010000063.1 GCA_947476535.1 Betaproteobacteria bacterium | reverse complement strand
TGGAACCCACGGGCTCCTCGCCCCTCTCGGCCATCGGCGCCATGAGGAACTTGAGGTCCTCCTGCGTATAGGCAAAGGCCTGCTGGCGGTCGAGCAGCGGCACGGTCGAGCGGATCGGCTGCTGCTTGTCAGTTTCGACATCGTCGAGCTTGATTCGGATGCGCTCGATCCAGTCGGCATACGGCTTGGCCGAGGCGAGGGTCTCCTTCAGCTCCTTGTCGTCGACGATGCGGCCCTTCTCGAGGTCGACAAGGAACATCTTGCCCGGCTGCAGGCGCCACTTCTTGACGATGCGCTCCTCGGGCACCGGCAGCACGCCCGCCTCGGAGGCCATGATGACGAGGTCGTCATCGGTGACGATGTAGCGCGCCGGCCGCAGGCCGTTGCGATCGAGCGTGGCGCCGATCTGGCGGCCATCGGTGAAGGCGATGGCGGCAGGGCCGTCCCACGGCTCCATCATCGCCGCATGGTATTCGTAGAAGGCGCGACGACTAGGGTCCATCATGGTGTGCCCCTCCCACGCCTCTGGGATCATCATCATCACCGAGTGCGCCACCGAGTAGCCGCTCATGGACAGCAGTTCCAGCGCGTTGTCAAAGGAAGCGGAGTCCGATTGGCCGTCATAGATTAACGGCCAGAGCTTGTCGAGGTCGCGGCCGAGGATCGGGCTTGAAATGGCACCTTGCCGCGCGCGAATCCAGTTGACGTTGCCGCGCAGGGTGTTGATCTCGCCATTGTGCGCAATCATGCGGAATGGGTGCGCAAGGTCCCAAGTCGGGAAGGTGTTGGTTGAGAAGCGCTGGTGAACGAGGGCGAGCGCCGACTGCACGCGAGCATCCTGTAGGTCCAAGTAGTACTGCCCCACCTGGCCTGCCAGCAACATGCCCTTGTAGACCAGGGTGCGCGCCGACATCGAGGGCACATAGAACTCCTTGCCGTGGGCAAGCTGCAGTGCCTGGATGGCATGACCTGAACTCTTGCGGATGACATAGAGCTTTCTTTCGAGTGCATCCGTCACGGTGACACCCGGGCCACGGCCGATGAAGACTTGGCGGATTACCGGCTCGATCCGCTTGACCGACTCCCCCAGGCCGCTGTTGTCTCGCGGCACGTCCCGCCAGCCCAGCAACACCTGCCCCTCGTCCTTGATGGCGCGCTCGATTTCGTATTCACAGGCGAAACGACTAGCGGGCTCCTGCGGCAGGAACACCATGCCGACGCCGTATTCGCCGAGGGGAGGCAAAGTCACGCCCTGTTTTGCCAATTCCTCGCGGAACAGCAGGTCAGGCATCTGAATGAGGATGCCGGCGCCGTCACCCGCCAAAGGGTCGGCACCAACTGCGCCACGGTGGTTCAAATTCTTGAGGATCTGCAGGCCCTGTTCGACGATGGCGTGCGACTTTTTCCCCTTGATGTGCGCGACAAAGCCGACGCCGCACGCGTCGTGCTCGTTGGCTGGGTTGTACAGGCCCTGTTTCCCGGGAACCAACGACGATTCCGACGGCGAAACGGATTGCGGGACGGTAGAGTCTTCCACGGCATCACCTCACGGCTTGCAGGCCAGCCCAGGGTCTGCGCCCATTGGCATGGCCAAAATCACTATCTGAACCCGGTTTCCTGCAGAAATCGTGGTCCACAATCTTCAGGGGGAACTGCGAAGTGTACCCGCGAAACTCTGCCTCTTCAAGCGCTTAGCCCAACGCTGCATAGCAGCAAAGACACCGGGAATCCGGATCAAAAACGGCTGGCGGCTGCGAGCCTCGTTAAATTTTCGCCCGCTCCAGGCGCGTGCCTCAGGCGACCCTGCGGGCCAGCACACCGCCCACCATATCGACGGCAACCCCGGTTTGGAGCCGCGCGCTGCCGAGACACTCAAGCACCACGAACCGGCTGGCACCATCGCGGGTCTTCTTGTCCAGAGCCATGTGCTCAAGGTAACGCTCGCGCGGGAAGTTCGGCCCTGCAACCGGCAACCCTGCGCGCTCGATGAGTCTCTCGATCCGGGAGACGTCCGCGGCCGCAAGAAGCCCAAGCTGCTGCGAGAGATCGGCGGCCATCACCATGCCCGCACCGATCGCCTCACCGTGCAACCAGTCCCCGTAACCAATTCCGGCCTCGATGGCATGGCCAAAAGTGTGCCCGAAATTGAGCAAGGCGCGCACGTCCTGCTCCTGTTCATCCAGCGCAACGATTTCCGACTTGATTTCGCAGGAGCGCAGGACCGCATGCTCCAGTGCTGCGGGGTCGCGGCCAAGGAGCGCGTCCATATTCGCCTCCAGCCAGGCAAAAAAACCGGCATCGCGAATCAGCCCATGCTTGATGACCTCGGCAATGCCTGCTTTGAGCTCGCGCTCGGGCAAGGTCTTCAGCGAATCAAGGTCGGCCAAAACTGCACGCGGCTGGTAGAACGCGCCAATCATGTTCTTGCCCTGTGGATGATTGATCGCGGTCTTGCCGCCCACCGACGAGTCGACTTGGGCAAGCAGCGTGGTGGGCATCTGGATGAACGGTGCACCGCGCTGCCAGGTCGCGGCGGCAAATCCGGTCATGTCTCCGACCACGCCTCCGCCCAGCGCAATCAGCGTGGTGCGTCGCTCGCAGCGGTTTTCAATCAACGCGTCGAAAATCAGGTTCAACGTCTGCCAGGTCTTGTACCTCTCGCCATCGGGCAGGATGACCGGAACCACGGTGATACCCGATGCTTCGAGCGCGGCGCGCAGCGGCCCGAGGTAAAGTGGCGCGATGGCGGTATTGGTCACGATCGCAACGCGCTTTTGCGCCAGCAATGGCGCGATCAACCCTGCATCACGAAGCAGGCCTGTCCCGATGTGGATCGGGTAGCTGCGATTCCCCAGCGCTACGTTGAGAGTGCGCATGCTTTTTCTATCTGCGGCAATAGCTCCGCAACCAGCGCACTGACGGTCTGGCGGCCGGTTTCGACCACCAGATCGGCTGTCTCACGATAAAGGGGGTCGCGTTTTTCGAACAATTCCTCCATGCGCGCCCGCTGGTCGTCCGCCTGAAGAAGCGGCCGCGACTTGTCGTGGCGCGTGCGTCGCCACAGTTCCCGCGGTGGGGCATACAGGTACAGCACAAAACCGCGGGTCTTGAGCACGGCCCGGTTGCCCGCATCGAGCACCACCCCACCCCCAGTGGCGAGCACTACGCTTTGCAACTGCGTCATGCGTTCAACCACCTCGCACTCGCGGCGCCGGAAGCCGGGCTCTCCCTCGATCTCGAAAATGACCGGGATACGCACGCCGGTGCGTGATTCGATCTCGGTGTCGGTGTCGTGGAATTCCTTTCCCAACCTGTGCGCCAGCGCCCTGCCGATGGTGGATTTTCCGGCGCCAGGCATGCCAACGAGAAAGAGGTTGTTCGACGGATTCACCGGCCTATTCTAACGGACGACAGGATCGAGGCTGGAAGGGGCGCAGGAGAGATTGCAAATCGTCGAAACGACAAGGCCGCCTCGCGGCGGCCCTGGGACGATGCTTGCTGCGAACGCCGGGTCAGCGCTGGCCGACCCGATCCTGCACCAGGCGCGGGGTAATGAAGATCAGCAACTCGGTCTTGTTGTCGCGGCGCGAGTTGTTCTTGAACAGGTTGCCCACCACCGGGAGATCGCCGAAAAACGGCACTTTAGTCACGGTATTGGCAGTGTCCTGGGTGTAGATCCCCCCGATGACGACCGTTCCACCGTTGTCGACCAATACGTTCGTTTTCACGTGCTTCGTGTTGATCGTCGCGCCCGATGCAAGAATGTCGCCGATGGAGTCCTTGTTAACATCCAGTTCCATCACGATGTTCCCGTCCGGCGTAATCTGCGGCTTCACCTTGAGCGCCAGAACCGCCTTGCGGAACGACACCGAGGTTGCGCCACTGGAGCTTGCCTGCTGGAACGGAATTTCCGTGCCCTGCTCAATGGTCGCTTCGACATTATCCGCGGTCAGCACGCGCGGACTTGAAATGATCTTTCCCTTTCCATCCGTCTCAAGCGCGCTGAGTTCCAGGGTGAGGAATCGACTGAAATCCCGATTGAACAGGATCATCGAGAACAACCCCGGGTTGAAACCACCGGTGCCGGTTGCCGGCAGATTGACATTCTGTGTTTCGGTCGCAATGTTCGGCGTGCCGCTCACCACCTGCCCCCCGGTCGTCGGGATTCTGGTCTGTTGGCCAGTGCTGGTCAGCCCGGCACCGACATTTGAGAAAAGGCCGTTGTCGTTGGTCCCGAGTGTCCTGCGGGCACCCTGTTGCCCGTATCCAAGCCGGGCGCCAAGATTCTTGCTGAAAGAGTCCGTTGCCTCGACGATCCGCGCTTCGATCAATACCTGGCGCACGGGGACGTCGATCTTGGCGATCAGCTTGCGTACTTCCTCCAGTCGGCTGGGGACGTCCTGGATGAACAGCGTATTTGTGCGCACATCGGTCAGTGCACTGCCACGTTTTGACAGGATTCGTTGCTTGTCGTTACCGAGCAGGGTGGCCATGTCCGCCGCCTTGGCGTAATTCAGCTGAAAGCTCTCCGTCCGCACCGGCTCGAGCTCGCCGATCTGCTGTTGCGCTTCCAGATTGATCTTCTCCTTGGTTGCAAGCTCATCCCTGGGCGCAATCCAGACGACGTTGCCATTCTTGCGCATGTCCAGGCCGCGCGTCTGCAAGATTAGGTCAAGCGCCTGGTCCCATGGCACGTCCTTCAGTCGCAAGGTCAGGTTGCCACCCACCGAATCGCTGGTGATGATGTTGAGGTCCGTGAAGTCCGCGATTACGTTGAGCACGCTTCGTACTTCAACGTTCTGGAAGTTCAACGACAGCTTCTCGCCCGAGTATCCGCCGCGCGACCCCTGGACGAGTTTGTTGGGGTCGACTTGAACCGGCTTGACCTCCACCACGAACTGACTGTCCGTCTGGTAGGCGTTGTGCTCCCAGACTCCCTTAGGTTCGATCACGATACGCACGTTTTCGCCTTGCGGGAATGCACTCATCGTTTGCACCGGCGTGGCGAAATCCACCACATCGAAGCGCTTGCGAAGGCTGTCAGGAAGCTTGGTTTTCAACAACTCCACCACCAGTGTCTGGCCTTGCTGGCGAATGTCGATCCCAGTAGACGTGTCGGCGAGGTCCACAATGATGCGCCCCTCTCCAAGGCGCCCGCGCCTGAAAGTGATGTCCTTGACCGAGTGACTGACATCCGTGCGTCCCTCAGCGAAGCGCGCTGCACCGGCAACCGGTGCCGAAGACGCCATGGTGAGCGCAATCATCATTGTCTTGCCATCGACCTTGGTCTCGTATTGCACCATGTTGCGCAAGTTGAGGACCATGCGCGTACGGTCCCCGACTTGAACCAGATTCATCGAGCGTAGGTCGCGTTCTCCGATTTCCTGGCTGGTACGGCCGAGATTGTTGGCGGTCCCCGGGAAGTCAAAGGCGATTCTCGCCGGACTGGCAATGGTGAAGCTCGCCGGCGGCGCCGAGATGGATTGTTTCATTGTCAGGCGCACCAGGACCTGCCCCCCTTGCTGGGACACATCGAAGGTTTCGATGCTGTTCTGCGCAATGGCTGCCGGCAACACACCGACAAGTCCCAACGCCAACAAGATGATCGTAATGAAAATGCGCAATCGGTTTGTAATCATCTGGCACCCCCTGCTTCCTGCAATTGCAACGTAGACTGCCGCTCGGTCCAATCTCCCGCAGCATCTTGGACCAGTTCCCGCAGCTGTACTTGGTTTTCCAAAATATTGGTGATGACCCCGAAGTTCTGTCCCATGTAGTTTCCGATCTTCACGCGATAAAGACTGTTGTCAGCCCTTACCAGCGCAAAGTTCAGCTTGCCTTGTTGCAGCACGCCGACCATCTTCAGCGATTCCAGCGGCACTGATTCGAGCGGTTCCTTCGGACGGTTGAGGTCAGGCTTCAGCCCGCCGCCGGTTCCCGCGGATTTCGTGACGAGCTCAATTTTTGCCGAGCCGAACGGATCGGGCATGTCCAGCGCCTGATAGGGTACCGGTTCGTACGGCTTGACCACCGGCAATGGGGCGATCTTGCCGCGCAGGTCCTTTGACAGGTCGCTCAGTTCCTTCTTGAGGTCGCTGTGACTGTCACCGTCACAGGCAGCGAGCATGATTGCAAGAACGATGATTGCGCGCTTCATAGCGTCACTTCTTTCCAGCCCTGGCTCTCGACGCTGCGGCGCGCTGGGCCGCCACTTCTTCCTCGTCAAGGTAGCGGAAGGTTTTCGCGATGGCATCCATGGTCAACTGCCCGTCCTTGCCACCGGCAACTGACAGGTCGTTGAGAGTAACAATCCTCGAGAGCTGACCAATGTCGCTCGCAAACTGGCCAATATCATGATACCCGCCGCTGATGCGCAGCTGGATCGGTAATTCTGCATAAAATTCGCGCATCGTCTCCGAGGGCGCTGGCTTGAACAGGTCAAACTGCAGGCCACGACCCAAGCCGGCCTGGTTGATATCGACGAGCAAA
Source organism: Betaproteobacteria bacterium (assembly GCA_947476535.1). Taxonomy (GTDB): domain Bacteria; phylum Pseudomonadota; class Gammaproteobacteria; order Burkholderiales; family SG8-39; genus CAIYPG01. The sequence continues at coordinate 15,784 of CANJRC010000063.1, read as the reverse complement.
GCGTCCATCTGCGAGCGGTTGGGCAGCTGTTTGAGCAGGGCGCCAAAGGAACTGTCGATTTCACGCAGTTGCTGGCGATGCAGGTCCAGGTTGACAGCCTGCTGCTTCTTGTTGACGAACTCTTCCTTGAGCTGCTTTTCCTGGGCTGCCCCGCTGTCGATAGCCTCCAGCTGACCGGCCCAGTCGCCAAAATAGGCGCCGACAAGTATCGCAATGAGCAATCCAAGCAATGCCAATGCCTTGGGCAACGGCGGCCATGCGCCCGGATCCTTGGGGTTGAGATTTCGGAACTGGTCAAGAAGTTGTTTCATGTTTGCGATCTCAGCCCTTCTTGGCGGCCTTGGCAGCGTCTTCGTCCGTCTTTTGCTGTTTCAGGTTGAGGTTCATGCTGAATTCAGCTACTCGCTTGTTGTTTACCGCAGCCGCCTTGATTTCGATCAGGTCGGGCCGCTCAAGATAGGGCGACGAAGCGATATTGCGCATCAGCGTGGACACGCGCGCGTTGGATTGCGCGTAGCCGGTCAAGCTAACCCTGAGGCCCTGCTGCTTGAAACTCTTGATGTAGACCCCGTCTGGAATCTGCCGGACAAGCTGTTCGAGCAGATAGACCGGTTGCGCACGATCAAGCTGCAATCGCTCGATCACCTGCTTTCGCGCGAGCAGCGAGGCGATCTCGACCTTCAACTTCTTGATCTCGTCGATTTCCTTGTCCAGGCGCGCGTTTTCCTTCTTGATGAAGTCATTGCGGTCGCTCTGGATCGATATATATCCGGCAAACACACCGTGCACCAGCACAACGATGGCAATGCCCAACACCGCCACCATGCCGGCCAGAATCGCCAGATGCTTGCGTTGCGCCTTGCGTCGCTCCTGGCGATGCGGCAGCAGATTAATGCGAATCATGGATCGAACCTCCGCATGGCCAGCCCGCACGCAATCATCAGCGACGGTGCGTCGGCCACCAGCCGCTTCAACTGGATGCGGGGCGAAATCGCCATGCTCGAGAAAGGATTGGCCACCAGCGTGTTGACCTGTGTGCGCGTCGACACCACGTCGTCGAAACCGGCGATCACTGCCGAGCCACCGGACAACAGGATGTGTTCGACGGTGTTGTACGGGGTCGACGTAAAGAAAAACTGCATGGCACGCTGGATTTCGAGCGCGGCATTTTCCATGAAGGGCCGCAACACGTCGGTTTCATAGGTATCTGGAAGGCCGCCGGAACGTTTTGCCGCCTCGGCTTCTTCCTGGCTCATACCGTACTGGCGCATGATGTCCTGCGTGAGCTGCGCGCCACCGAAGGCCTGCTCCCGCGTATAGACCGTCTGGTCGTTGCGCAGCACGGTGACGTTCATGACCAGTGAGCCGACATCCACCAAGACCACGTTCTGGTCCAAGCCCTCATTCGGGAATTGCTTCTTAATCAGGTCGAAGGACGTCTGGGTGGCATAGGATTCGACATCCATGCACAGTGCCTTCAGTCCGGCTGCCTCAGCAACCGCGACCCGGTCCTCCACCTTTTCCTTGCGGGAGGCTGCAATCAGTACTTCAACCTCTTCCGGTCCCGATGGCGACGGGCCGACCACTTGAAAGTCGAGGTTAACCTCCTCGAGCGCAAAAGGGATGTACTGGTTGGCCTCAGACTCGACCTGGACTTCCAGTTCCTCATCGCGCAGCCCGGCGGGGACAATGATCTTCTTGGTAATCACTGCCGCGGTGGGCAAGGCCATGGCCACGTTCTTAGTTTTCGTGGCCATCTTCTTCCAGCCCCGCTGGACCGCTTCGGCCACAGCCTCCAGGTTGGCGATGTTGCCGTCCAGCACCGCGTCCTTGGGAAGCGACTCAATGACGTAGCGCTCAACCCGGGGCACGCCTTTGCCGGCATCCACCATCTCCACCATCTTTACGGACGATGAACTGATGTCCATCCCGAATAGGGGCGGGGTCTTTGGATTGAAGATGTCGAAATCAAGTTGCAAACCCAAATTCCCTTTCAGGTATGGCAGGTTACGAGCGTAAAGTATAATCCACGTTAAATCCTAGCAACAACCCCGTACCCTGTAAAGCAATTTATGCCGCAATATACTCTGGGTACCCGATTGTGGCGTACCCAAAACGCGACCCCCACCTATAATGCTCGCCCACCTCTTCCTGCCCGCTTGAGGTCCTAGAGAAGGCAAAGAATGTCGCTGCGCTGGCTCGCTTTCCCTGTACTGCTGCTCGCCAGCCTGGCCATCATCGGCCTGGCTGTGGGAGGCTTTGTCCTCCTTTTGGCCTACCCGAACCTGCCTTCCATTGAGGCACTGAGCGACTACAAACCCAAGATTCCCCTTCGCATCTACACGGCCGACGGGGTGCTGATTGGCGAATTCGGGGAGGAGCGGCGTTCCGTAGTCAAGATCGATGCGGTTCCTGCCCTGCTCAAGAACGCCATTATCTCGGCCGAAGACGAGCGTTTTTACCAACACTCGGGCGTCGATTACCTGGGCGTCTTCCGGGCAGCCTACTCCAATGTCGTCACCGGGGGCAAACGCCAAGGAGCATCGACCATCACCATGCAAGTGGCGAGGAATTTTTTCCTGTCATCTGAAAAAACCATGATCCGCAAGGTGTATGAGGCCCTGCTCGCATTTCGCATCGAGGCCAGCCTTTCCAAGGACCAGATCCTTGAGGTGTACATCAATCAGATCTACCTTGGGCAACGTGCCTACGGATTCGCCGCGGCAGCACAAATCTATTTCGGCAAGTCCCTACAGCAATTGTCCCCTGCCGAGGCAGCCATGCTAGCGGGCCTGCCCAAGGCGCCGTCGCTGTACAACCCGGTCGTCAACCCCAAGCGCGCGAAGCAGCGCCAGATGTATGTGTTGCGCCGCATGAGTGAGTTGGGATACCTGGATACGGCACAGGTGGCGGAGGCGCAGAAAGCGTCGTTGGTGGTCAAACGCGAAATCAACGACTTCGCCGTGCACGGCGAGTACGTTGCCGAAATGGTGCGCCAGATGATATTCGAGCGCTATCCGGAGGACGTCTATACGAAGGGCTTCCGGGTCTACACCACCGTGCTCAAGGAAGAGCAGGAGGCCGCCTATCTGTCGCTGCGCAAGGCCTTGCTCGAATATGACCGCCGCCACGGTTACCGCGGCCCCGAAGGCTTCGTCGAACTTACCGAGGACACGGATGAGGCGTATGACGAGGCGCTGTCGGATTACTCGGACAGCGCCGATATCCTGCCGGGCCTCGTCCTCGACGCCAATGCGCGACAGGTCAAGATCTTCCACCGCGGAGGCGAAACGATCAGCATCACAGGGGAGGGCCTGAAATTCGCCGCGCGTGGGCTCGATGAGAAGACCGCCCCCAACAAGCGCCTGCGCCGCGGCGCCATTGTGCGCATCATGAAGGATGATAAGGGCGCTTGGCAAATCGTGCAGCTGCCCGATGTCGAGGGTGCCTTCCTTTCTGCCAATCCGCAGGATGGGGCGATCAAATCCATGGTCGGCGGATTCGATTTCAACCGCAACAAGTACAACCATGTGACTCAAGCCTGGCGGCAACCCGGTTCAGGTTTCAAGCCCTTCATCTATTCAGCGGCCCTGGAGAAGGGCTTTACCCCTGCCACCGTGGTAAACGACGCGCCGGTGGTGGTTGATCCGTTTCTGACTGGCGGGCAGGTATGGGAACCCAAGAACTACGACGGCAAATATGAAGGACCGATGCGGCTGCGTACCGGCCTCGCAAAGTCGAAGAACATGGTCTCGATTCGGGTGCTGCAATCCATCGGCACCCAGTATGCGCAGGACTACATCACGCGCTTCGGGTTCGATGCGGAAAAGCACCCGCCCTACCTGACCATGGCCCTCGGTGCGGGTTCCGTAACCCTGTGGCAGATGGTGCGTGCGTACGGCGTGTTTGCCAACGGTGGCTACAAGGTGGAGCCCTACATCGTGTCGCGCATCGTCGATGACCGGGGGACAGTGCTCGCGCAGGCGCAACCGCAGATGGCCGGGGATGAGGCGCTGCGTGTAATCGATGCCCGCAACGCCTTCTTGATGGACAGCATGATGCATGACGTGGTCCGCTACGGCACTGCCGCGCGCGCCATGTCCCTGGGGCGGCACGACCTAGCCGGAAAGACCGGCACCACCAACGACTTCATCGACGCCTGGTTCAACGGTTACCAACCGACGTTGGTCGGCATCGCGTGGGTCGGCTTCGATCAGCCGAGAAAGTTGGGCAATGGCGAGACTGGCGGCACGACGGCATTGCCGATCTGGATGGGCTACATGTCAAAGGCGCTGAAGAACGTGAACGAGTCCTTCATGCCGGTTCCGGAGGGCGTTGTCAGCGTCAAGGTCAATGAAGCGGGGCGGCAGTCACCGGATGGCAAACCCGAATTTTTCCTGCGGGAAACCCTACCCCCCGAAGCCGGCGCCGCAGAGTCCTCTTCAAAGACCCCGGATGAGGTGAAGAGCCAGGTCTTTTAGCGCCTTGTGAGGTTTTGTTGACCCCGGCGAATCATGACGCTACCGGCAGCACGAGCGGCTCACCGGCGCATGCAGTCATGAGTTCGGAAAGTACCTGGCGAAGTTCGCGGCCATCCCTGGAATCCCGCCATTGACCATCGACGTGCCGGAAATGAAAACCGCCCGCCTTGGCAGCCACCCAGATCTCGCGCGCTGCCGAATGACGGTTGATCACCATGCGCGTGCCGTCCTCGAATCCGACTTCGAGCACGCCATTCGACTTGAATTCGGCGTCACAATCGATACCGCTATCGTCGATCGCCTGCGCGATGACCTGCAATTCGGCTTCTGCGATCGCGTTGAAAGAGTTCTCGTCCATCAGCCTGTGACCCACCGTGCTAACATTGTTGGATATTCATGAGCATGAACATGCCGCGCCTACTTGCACTGTCATTTTCCCTGCTGATCTTCACCCTCGCGTTGCAGGGATGCGGCAACAAGGGGCCACTGTACCTGCCCTCGGCCAAGTCTGCGGCCCCGCCCGAGAATAATCAACAACCGGCGAAAAAATAGTTCGGGATGACGGCATTCGGTTTCAATGCAGGGGCACTTCACGCGGAATCGGTTCCGCTCGAACGCATCGCGCGGGATTTCGGCACGCCTTGCTATGTCTATTCACGCGAGGCCCTGAGCAGCGCATTCAACGAGTTCTCGACCGCCTGCGCGGGCCGCGACGTACTGGTCTGCTACGCGATGAAGGCGAACTCGAACCTAGCGGTCCTCAATCTGTTTGCACGCATGGGCGCAGGTTTCGACATCGTGTCGGGTGGCGAGCTCGCGCGGGTCATCGCGGCAGGGGGCGATCCGCGCAAGGTCGTGTTCTCTGGGGTGGGCAAGACCGAAGACGAGATTCGCGCCGCCCTCCAAGCACGCATCCTGTGCTTCAATGTCGAATCCGAACAGGAACTGGAACGCATCTCCCGGATCGCTGCGGCGTCCCGCAGGATCGCCGCGATCTCGTTGCGCATCAATCCGGACGTGGACGCCAAGACACACCCTTACATTTCAACCGGCCTCAAGCAGAACAAGTTCGGTATCCCGCATGAGGACGCGCTGCGCATGTACAGGAAGGCGGCCAGGCTGCCGGGCATCCGCATCGCGGGGATTGACTGCCACATCGGCTCGCAATTAGTGGAGGTCGCGCCCTTCATCGCCGCGGTCGAACGCATCCTGGATCTGATTGACCGTCTAGCGCGCAGCGGCATTCGCATTGATCACCTTGATCTTGGCGGCGGGCTCGGCGTTCGCTACAAGCGCGAGGCACCGCCCGCGATCGGCGAATATCTCGCCGCGCTGTTCAAGCGCATCGGACGGCGCAAGCTCAAGATCCTGTTCGAGCCCGGCCGCGTGCTGGTCGCCAATGCCGGCATCCTGCTGACGCGCGTGGAGTATCTCAAGCACAACGATGCCAAGAATTTCGCAATCGTCGATGCGGCGATGAACGACCTCATGCGCCCGGCGCTGTACTCCGCCTGGCATCGGATCGAAGCGGTCAAACCGAGCAGCGCCGAGGCATCGACGTATGACGTGGTAGGTCCGGTCTGCGAAACAGGCGATTTTCTAGGGCGCAACCGCAAGCTGTCGATCGTAGCGGGCGACCTGCTTGCGATCCACTCCGCCGGCGCCTATGGCATGAGCATGAGTTCCAACTACAACACCCGGCCGCGCGCGGCCGAAGTCATGGTCGATGGCGACAAGGCGACCCTGATCCGTAAGCGCGAAGACGTTTCGGCCCTGTTCTCCGGTGAACGCACCCTGCCGCGTTGAGGCGGTCGAGGAATGAATACTGACGTTTAGTACTGTAATCTGCCTACTGACCTAAATATTTTCAATAAATACTGACATCCAACTTAACCCGTATCGCGGCAATCACCTAGCGAACGGGTCGTGCCACTCGTGCCTGCCGCCACTTTTCCTGCACGCGATAGCCGAGCAGCACCGCCAGCACCAGCGCGTAGATGATGGGCTCGGTGAGGTCGCGCTTGACCATCCACCAGAAGTGAAGCACCGCGAGCGGGCCGATTACATAGACCAACCGGTGCAGGCCGTTCCAGCGTTGCGCGCCCAGACGCCGCACCATGCCATGCGTGGAGGTGGCCGCGAGGGGTAACAGCAGGACCAGCGAGAGAAATCCCACCGTGATGAACGGACGCTTCACCACGTCCTGGAGGATGGCGCGCACGTCGAATACGTGGTCAAAGGACACATAACTCGCAAAGTGCACGACCACATAGAAAAACGCGTACAGGCCCAGCATTCGTCTCAGGCGCGCAATCCACACCCAGCCCGACAGCTTGCGCAGTGGCGTGACCGCAAGGGTAATCAGCAGGAAGCGCAGCGCCCAGTCGCCGGTCGAACGCGTGATGTATTCCGCCGGGTTCGCCCCCAGCCATTCGGGAAAAACAAAGACCCCGAGCAACAGGCGGGCGAGCGGTGCCAGCGCAACCAGGAACAAACAAACCTTCACCGCGCCGATGGCGCGCTCCGACAGGCGCCGCATGTGGGGCTCTTCAATAAAGCTTCTTGAGGTCCATTCCGGCATACAAGCTTGCCACCTGGTCCGCGTAGCCGTTGAACATCTCGGTCTTGCGATTGGCGAAGAAGGAGGGCAGGCGCTTCTCTGTCTTCTGGCTCCAGCGCGGATGGTCGACATCCGGATTGACGTTGGAATAGAAGCCGTACTCCTGCGGGGCCGCGGACTCCCAGGCGGTCTTCGGCTGCTTTTCGACAAAACGAATGCGCACAATCGACTTGCCGCTCTTGAACCCGTACTTCCACGGCACCACCAGGCGCACCGGCGCGCCACTCTGATTGGGCAGCATCTGGTCATACAAGCCCACCGACAGGATGGTCAGCGGGTGCATGGCCTCGTCGATACGCAGCCCCTCGGTATAAGGCCAATTCAGAATGGGCATCCTCACGCCATTCATGGTGTCAGTCTGGTAGGCGGTGACGAACTCGACGAATTTCGCCTTGCTGGTGGGCTCGACCTGTTTCGCGATCTGATTAAACTCGAATCCCACCCAGGGAATGACCATGGACCACGCCTCGACGCAACGCATCCGGTAGATGCGTTCTTCCAGCGAAAATTTCAGCAGGTCCTCGATGCCGAATGCCCTGGGCTTCTTGACTTCACCCTCCACGACGACGCTCCACGGGCGCACCTTGAGCGCGCGCGCGTTCTCGGCCGGATCCGATTTGTCGGTGCCGAATTCGTAGTAGTTGTTGTACGAGGTAATATCCTTGAAGCTGTTCGGCTTCTCGGTAGTGCTCAGGCTGCTCTTGCGGATCGCAGGCAGCTTCGCTCCTGTCTGGGCCGTTGCCGGGCCGGTTCCGATGCCGGCAACGCCCGCTACGGCAAGCAGCCCCGCAGATTTGATCAACTCGCGCCGGCGGGCGTAGATGCCCTGCGGCGTTATTTCCGAGGGCTTGATATCACCGGGGCGCTTGATCAACATGGTTCGACTCCGAACATGGCTGACAGTGGAAGGGACTTGCGCATTTAGTCGCGCGGCTGACGCTCAACCTTACACCGAGCACCCGTTGAGCGGGGGCAGTGGCTGGCCGGGACCGCGGATACACCGGTCCAAACAGGGATTGCGCTTCAGGGATTGAGCTGCTTGTAGACGATATTGGCCACTTGCAGCAGGGAATCTCGGCCCAATTCGCCAGACAATGCGTAGCCATACTTTCCGTCGATCCAGTAAAACACCGCCACCTTCTCTTCCTGGCTGAACCGGAAGGCGGTCTCGCGCGGTTCACCGCGCTGCGTGGACACGTACAGCGTGAGCCGCGCGCCGCGCGCGTCCTGGAACATGAAATGCGCCACCGGGCCATTGGGGCCGGAAAGCAGTCTTCCCCCCACCAAATCGTAACCAATGGATCCGAGCTTGGGGCACTTGAGTTCCGTACCCAGTTTCTTGGACAGCCACTTCACGAGATGCTCTTCCTGGTCGGCTGCAACTTCCACCGGATGCCGCACCTCGGGCGTAAATACGGCATGGGCCAGCGCGGCCTGGCGCGCCAGCGCCACGCCTTGGCCGCTCGTTCCCGTCACCCCGGGGTAGGCGCCGCGCCCCAACCAACCGGCAAGCGCTCCCACCAGCACGAGGCTGGCGGCGATCCCGAACCGCAGCCATGGGCGCTCGCCGTGACTATGGAGCCGCTGCGGAATTTCTTCGTCGAGCACCGAGTCGAATGCCGCGTGCAAGATGCTGTTCATCTCGCGGTACGCCCGCACGCGCTCCGCATCCTCGGGATTCGCCGCGAGGTGGGCCTCGATCTTCGAGCAGTCCGCCTCGGCAACGGTGCCGTCCACGTAGGCGTGGAGTTCGCTGTCCGGTAGCGTCGTCACTTGACCACCTTCAGAGGAACACCCGATTGGGCCCCGCTCATGGCCTGACGCAAGCGCTCACGCCCGCGCGACAGCCGGGACATGACCGTGCCAATGGGAATGTCCAGCGCGCGACTGACTTCCTCATAGGTAAGCTCTTCAATAGACACCAGCAATACCACTTCCCTTTGCTCCGCCGGCAGTGTTCGCAAGGCCCGATCGACGTCGGCCAGCTCCAGGTTCTGGCCTTGCGTCCCCCGTACTGCTATTTGGGGCAGGTCTTCTACGCGAACTTCCACCTCATAACGGCGACTTCTCACCTGATTTACGAAAACGTTATGCATGATCGAGAACAACCACGCACGCATGTCGCTGCCAGGCCGCCACAGGTGCAGCTTGTTCCAGGCACGCTCCAGTGTGTCCTGTACCAGGTCGTCCGCGGAATAACGGTCCCCAACCAGGGCTCGCGCATAGCGCCTCAAGCGCGGAATGTGTTGAACGATGGCGTGGTTGTCCAAGGGTATACGTCCGTTAGCGGTCGCTTATTCCCAATAGGACCGGTAAAGATGTCCTGCTCATAATTGCCCGTAGGAATGCAGTCCCGACAGAAACATGTTGACGCCAAGAAACGCAAACGTGGTCACGAGGAGCCCGCCCAGCGCCCACCAGGCGAGCGGCGCCCCGCGCATGCCCTTCATCTGGCGCATATGCAGCCATGCCGCATAGTTGAGCCACACGATCAGCGCCCAGGTTTCCTTGGGATCCCATGACCAGTAGGAACCCCACGCTTCTGCCGCCCATAGAGCCCCCAATATGGTGGCAATCGTGAAGAACCCGAAACCCACGGCAATCGACCGGTACATGATATCGTCAAGGACTTCGCGCGCTGGCAGGCGCTCAGCGATGCGCTTACGCAATGCGACGATGGCACCGAATACTGCGGCAAAGATTGCAAAGTAGGCGAGCCAGAACGTCGAGGACCCGGTCTTCCTGAATGCAACGGCCTCCAGCGCCAGCAGCAATGCCAGGGCCATTGCCGCACCCCACAGCGCGAGCGCGCCGCGCCCGGATCGCGCCGCCCCGTGCGTTTTCATGAGATAGGCAAAACCCACCATTGCAGCCAGCGAGAAGGTGCCGTAGCCGACAAAGTTGGCAGGCACATGGATCTTCATCCACCACGATTGCAGCGCCGGCACCAGCGGCTGGATTTCCTGCGCCTCCCGCTCGAACGTGTACCAGAGCAAGAAACCCACGGCGGCCGACACCACCATCATGACGAAGGCGCCAAGCTGGCGCGTCCCGCAACGCTCTTCGTAATAAAGGTAGAACAAGGCCGTCATCAACGAAAACAGCACGAAGACTTCGTACAGGTTCGAGATAGGGATGTGCCCGATGTCGGCGCCGATCAGATAGGACTCGTACCAACGCACCAGCAACCCGGTCGATCCCATGACCACGGCACTCCAGGTCAGTCCGGTTCCGACCTGGGATGCGAAGTCGGATCCCCCAAGCAACCCTGTCCAGTAACTCGCCGTGGCGAGAAAGAACAGCGCACTCATCCACATGATCGCCGACTGGCTCGAGATCAGATACTTGAGCAGAAACGCCTGTTCGGAGCGAACTAGTTCGCCCTGGTATGCGCCGATCGCAAGCAGGGATACGCCGGCGGCGACCAGTAGCAATGCCCTGATGGAACCCCATCCCCAGCCCAGGGCGATGAACACAGGAGCCGCGAGCAACAGGATGGCTTTTTCGTAGCCGTCCATGTAACTGCCATATCGGGCCAAGGCGAAGAGCGCCCCGAGCACCAACCCGGCGGCATATGACCAATCCAATACGGAGCGCCCGCGCAACATGCGCATGGAATGGGGAAGAACAGCTTGCAGCATGGCGGACCTCAAGAAAGGATGCGCATTAGCGCGTCACGGTGCATGGCAAATGCCTTGTCTTCGTCCAGCGTGCGGCGCGTGGGCGAGTAGGCCAACTTCGCAATCCCGTCACTTCTGACAAGCAACCAGAGCCTGCGCTCTCGCAGGTAGAACATGGCGAAAATGCCTAAAACCAGAAGGCCGCACCCCAGATAGACAATAGGCTTGCCCGGCGAGCGCGTCAACTGAAAGACACTTGCCTTGACTTCATCGAATCCGCTGATCTGCATGTACACCGGCACACCGTAGAAAAATGCGTCGCTCACCGCATTCAGCGAGTCCTGCACGAAGCGCGCCTGTGCGGCATCGGGCTCCAGGCGCTTCAAGCCGGCGCGTTCGCGCGCGAGCATCCACGCTTCCCATGCCGCTCCCTGCAACACGCGCACATAGATTTCGGCGGCTTTTTCGCGCTCGTCGTCGGGCACCGCCTTTTCCAGGAAATCAGCGACCGACTGAAAACCGCGCGCCGAAAACGTTTCAAGAACGCGTTCGGCCGTTTCCTGCAGGCGCGTACGCATGGTTTCGTTGAGCGCGTCGCTCTTGGCCGCCGTCAAGGCGAAGCGCCGACCCACATCCGCGTAGAGCGCCTTGTTCAGCACCGCATCGCGCAAGCGAGAAAATTCATCGAGCGAGGCATTGTCATCGAGCGGCAGGCGGAGATAACGAAACGCATCACCCGGCGCATCGCGCATGCCGCTCATAAGCAGCCAGCGCCCCTCAACCTGGATTGGCAACATGTAGTTGTGGTATTCGCGCGCCTGGCCCGCGTTATCGCGCAACTTGTACTGGTAACTCGGACCGACGTTGCGTAGCTCACGCTTGGATTGCAGACGCGAGGCAGAACCGAGGCTGGAGCGCATTCGCGACATCAGGGACCCTGCCGCCTCCGGCTCCGGCGCCCCTACATTCTCGATATTGAAAGGTCTGAACGCGGTGAACTCGATCTGGTAGGGCATCCCACCCAGCTCAAGCGCTAACACCTCGCCAATACGCCCCTCGAACGAGCGCAGCGGTGCAGCGCCTCCAAACAGATTGCGCGCCGCGATCTTGATCAGCGTTCCCCCGTCGTCGAAACTCGCCTGATATACCGCGATACCCTTGTGGATGAGCGGCTTGTTAACCTCGATGCGCGCGGGAAAGGATTCCTTGGTGTCCTTGTCGGTGACGATCACCTCACTGGCGAAAAGCCTTGGCTGCCCGGTCGTGTAATGCTCGATCTGGAATTGCTTGAGCGACAGGGAAAAGGGCAGGTCCTGTACCAGCATGCCATCGCCAACGTTGATGACAGTAACATCGCTCGACTTGCCTTCCGGGATGAGCGTATTGCCGCGAAAACTGAAGTTGCCCGTTCCCAGGCGCGAATTCTCCGGCACCTCGGCAAGTCGCACGTCGCCGCGAACCAGTTGCTTTGTCCCGAGCGCCAGCTGCAGCTTGAGCAGCGCATCGCTGTCTGCAAGTCCGCCTAGACAGACAAGCACGATCGCCGAATGGGCAAGCACGTAGCCAAACCGCCGGAACATCCCTGCCTGAGCGGCGATCAAGGTGCCATCGTCGAGGGCCGAGGTCCGCACGGCGAATCCGTTTTCACGCAGATAGGCGAGCGCTCGCTCGACCGAGCCGCCCTGCGGGGCTGCACTCGCAAACTGCGCGCGCTGCGGAAAATTGTCGAATGCCCGTTCGCGCAATCCCTGCTGGAAGCGGCCGATTTCCCGCAGCATGCGCGGCGTATTGCGCCACAGACACAAGGACGTGGACGTCACCAGAAATGCCAGGATCACGAGGAACCACCACGTGCTATACACCGAGTACAGACCCAGTCCCTGGAACGCCGGAAACCAGAAAGGCCCGAACTGGTTCAGGTAATTGGCGTAGGGCTCACCCTGCTTGAGCACGGTTCCAAGGGTCGACGCAATGGCGACCACCGTGAGCAGGCTCACGGCGAAACGCATCGACGCCAGCAATTCCAGCGCGGCGCGAGCCGGACTGTAAGTGTGAACTTGCTGGGTCAATTGAGATCCATTCAGAGTCTGTTTCACAATCGAGGGGGAGTTCGTTTCAAAGCACTAAAAAGCTTATTCACGATTGAGGAGCCGCCCCCCCGAAACTCCCTTGCAGCACCACCGACTCGCTTCCGGACGTGCATCGGGATCAACTAGCGAAAAGGGGGCTTGTCAGCCCCCTTTTCAATACGACGGATGCATTACGCTCCGCGAAAAGATCACCACACCAACCGTGCTAGCGCAATCCCGCGATGTAATCGGAAACCGCACGAATCTCAGCATCCGTCATCTTAGCCGCAATACTGCGCATCATGCCGGCCGGGTCGTTATTGCGCTCCTTGGCGCGAAATGCCTTGAGTTGCGTCTCGATGTACTCAGCGTGCTGGCCTGCAAGGCGCGGATACTGTGCGGGTACGCCGGCACCCGTGGCACCGTGACAACTTGCGCAGGCCGCAATGCCCTTGGCCACGTCGCCACCCCGGTAAAGGCGCTGCCCGATCACCACCGTGTCCTTGTTCTTGGCGGCACCGGTCGAAGGCTTCTGGGCTGCAAAGTAGGCGGCCACATTGCGCATGTCGTCGGACGACAGTGTGGCGGCAAAACCAGCCATGACGGGGTTGGCGCGCTCAGCCTTGCCACTAGCGTCCGGCTTGAAATTGGCGAGCTGCTTCTGAAGATATTCCGGAATCTGACCGGCTAGCTTGGGGTTCGCCGGCGCCGGGCTGTTCCCATCGGCTGCATGGCAGGCCACGCAAACTTTGCTCACGATGGCCTGACCCTTGGCAGTATCGGCCTTGGCCGCTTCAGTCTTCACCGGAACTGCGGCTTCGGCTTTCAAGGCCTCAGATTTTGCCGCATCGGCCGACCACGCCACGTGCGAACCCATTATCTGTGCAGCCATCATGAGTGTGGCCAGTGCCAGCGCTCGTGTCATGCGATCTCCTCGTTGCCGGCCCTGCGTGCGCTGCTGTCCCATCCGCGACTTGCGGTGGCATCAGGCGGCGGACGATCTGGCCCCAAAAGGCTGTTATTCTACCGCAGGCTCACCAGCCATGACAGTTTCCCGCCCGCGCCCAAGGCGTTGAGCCATCGGGATTCAGCAGCCGTTCTGGCGGTAGTACACGCGCAGCCACCTTTGTTCAACCTATCCCCCGGGCCCAACGCGCCATGTCAGCTCCCAAACTCTTCCGTCAGGCGCGCTTCGAGACCAGCGTGGCAAAGCTCGAGATGCTACCGCCCGAAGGTCTCGGCGAGATTGCATTTGCGGGCCGCTCGAACGCCGGCAAATCAAGTGCATTGAACACCCTCGCCGACCACAAGCGACTCGCCTTCGTCAGTAAGACTCCCGGACGGACCCAGCTGATCAACTATTTCGACCTTGGCAACGGCCTACACCTGGTGGACCTTCCCGGCTATGGATACGCCAAGGTGCCGGTGGCCATTCGCGCCCCCTGGGGACGCCTGATCGGCGACTATGTCCTGGTGAGGCAATCTCTGAAGGGTCTCGCCGTGATCATGGATGTACGCCACCCGATGACGGACCACGATTACCGACTTCTTGACTGGTTCGGCCAGACCGGCAAGCCCGTCCATGTGCTGTTGACCAAGTCCGACAAGCTGACGCGCGCCGACGGCATGCGAACGCTCGCCACGGTAAAGCAACAGCTCTCAAAGTTGTCGCCGATCTATACAGCGCAGCTGTTCTCCAGCCTGAAGAAAAACGGGATCGAGGACGCGGAGAAAGTTTTTGCCAGCTGGTTGGGGCTGGAGGCCCTGCTCGAAGAGACGGGCACACCGCCAGCAAAACCGCCGGGCGCAACAACCCTGGGAAAGAAAAATCCCCGGGCCAAGGGGGAAAACGGCCCGGGGTCAAAACGTCCCGGAAGCAAGTAACGCATTACGAAAAGAATTTCGCAAAGGCCGCAGAAGGGCACATCTCGGGCGATGCCCGCTTGTCGTTACCGTCACCAGAACACCCCCGCTCAGGGAGGGAGAACAGGGGATGATCTTGCGATCACCCAATGTTAGATTTGGCAAAATGCCGATGGTTCCCTGAGAGGATCAACATTTTTGTAAGCGTTTGTGACCAGGCATATCGCCTCGTGAAAGCTCTTGCGAAAGGATGAACATGCAGATCCACGGACGCTTCCCCTCGGTGCGCATGCGGCGCATGCGCCGGAATGACTTTTCACGCCGCATGATGAGAGAGCATGTGCTCACTGCGGGTGACCTCATCTATCCGGTATTCGTGATTGAAGGCAAGGCGCAGAGTCAAACTGTGGCGTCGATGCCAGGCGTGTCCCGGCATACTTTGGACAAACTGCTTCCCGTGGCCGAGTCCTGCGTCAGACTCGGCGTCCCCGCCATGGCCCTGTTTCCCGCCATTGAGCCATCACTCAAGACAGCCGATGGCAGGGAAGCCCTCAACCCCAAAGGCTTGGTGCCTCGCGTCGTTGCAGCGATCAAGAAGCGCTTTCCAGAACTGGGGGTGATGACCGATGTGGCGCTCGACCCCTACACCAGCCACGGGCAGGATGGGATCATTGACAAGACCGGCTACATCCTCAATGACATTACGTTGGAAACCCTATGTAAGCAGGCGCTTACTCAAGCTAAGGCGGGCGTAGATATTGTCGCTCCGTCGGATATGATGGATGGTCGTATCGGCGCCATTCGCGCCGCGCTGGAAACCAAAGGCCATGTGAATACGCGCATCATGGCCTATTCGGCCAAGTACGCCTCAGGGTTTTACGGCCCCTTCCGCGATGCTGTGGGGTCCTCCTCAGCCCTGGGCAAGGGCCACAAGCAGACCTACCAGATGGACCCGGCCAACTCCAACGAAGCCTTATGGGAGGCAGGACTGGACCTGGAAGAGGGCGCCGACATGATCATGGTGAAACCCGGCATGCCCTACCTCGACATCGTCCGGCGCATCAAGGACGAATACAAGGCGCCAACCTTCGTGTACCAGGTCAGCGGCGAGTACGCGATGCTGAAGGCCGC
>CANJRC010000062.1 GCA_947476535.1 Betaproteobacteria bacterium | reverse complement strand
CTATTTCGAGGACAACGGCGCGGTGCTGCCCGACGAGGAAGGCGAGTTGATCGCCGGCGTGCTGGGGAAAAAACGCGCCGTGTTCATGAAGCACCACGGCGCGGTGCACGTGGGCGCGACGCTCGAGGAGGTGGTGGTCGAGACCATCCTCCTCGAGAAGTGCGCCAATTACCAGATCGAAGCCATGTCGATCGATGCCAAACCCCTCTCCCCGGAACTGGCGCGGTCCTACCGCAAGACGCACCTCTCGAGCGGTTTCCAGCAGCGCGAGTGGGATGCCTACCTGCGCCAGCTGAAAGTCACCGACCCGGTGCTGTTCGCCGCCTGATTGCCGGGCAACCCCGGCTTTCGTCACTACCTGCAGGCAGGCTATGCAGCCTTCGACGCGACCGACTTCGGCACGGTCAGCCCGTAGAGCCGGGCGCAGTTGTCGGTGAGCATCTTCTGGCGGTTGGCCTCGCTTACGCCTGGCATGATCTTGTCGATTATCTTCAGCGAATTCGGCCAGGTGGATGAGCCGTGTGGGTAGTCGCTGCCCCACATCAGGTTGTCATAGCCCACCAGGGGCAACTGGGCACAGTGCACGCCGATCGGGTCTTCCAGGAAGGTGGCATAGATCTGCCGCTTGAAGTAGTCGCTCGGCTGCATGGTGAGCTCGTTCTGGTGCGACTTGCGGTAGCGGTTCCACCACTGGTCGGCCATGTGCAGCCAGAACGGAATCCAGCCTACTTCGTTTTCCGCCGACACGAGCTTCAGCTTCGGGAAGCGCTCCAGCACGCCCGAGAACACGATGTCGGTGAAGGAATAGACGACTTCGTCCGACAGCGACATGAGGCCGGTAAGGAACTCGATGGGTTTCAGGTCGGTGAGCATGCGCTTGCTGGGCGAGCCGTGGCCGGTGAGGATGTGCAGCCCGACGGGCATGGACAACTCTTCGGCTGCGCGCCAGAACGGATCGTAGAGTCGCGTCGTGAACGGCCGATCGGCCGGCGGCGAGGCAAAGATCATGGCGCCCTTCAGGCCCAATTTGTGTGCGCGGCGCAACTCTTTCACGCCCTCTTCGATATCGATCAGCGGGATCTGCGCCATGCCGATCAGCCGCTCCGGTGCGTAGGAGCAGAACTCGGCCAGCCAGTCGTTGTAGACACGGAACAGCGCGTGCTGGTAGTCCATGTCCTCGACGCGGAACATGGGCATCGCGAGGCTGCTGTACACCACCTCCGACCACACGCCGTCGATGTCCTGGTCCTTGAGCCGCTGCTTGGGGTCCCAGCCGCCGGGCGGGGCGTCCTTTTCCGAAGCGGCCTGAGTCGCGGATGTGGCTTTGGTGATCTGTTCGGCCAGTTTGTCGTCGCGCTTGTTGGCGGCAAACAGGCCCGAGTACACCACCGGCTTCAGGCCTTCGCCGCCGAACTTGTAGCGACCGGATGCCTCGTCGAAAAAGATGCGCGGGGCGCGGTCGCGGTATTTCTTGTCGAGGCGTTCCAGCCACAGGTTGCCGGGTTCCAGCACATGCGAATCGGAGGAAATGATGGGTGCGGTCATGGTGTATCTCCTTGGGTCGGATGTGGCGCCCGGCATTCAGGCGGCAGGGGTCTCTGGGCTGCTGCTGGACCTCGCGTTGGCGGCCGTATTCGAGTTGACCACCGCACGATTCAGAGAGGCGGAAGATTAATGTAATCGGCAGGGCTTGTCATTCCTGCCGTATCATTTCGGGCAGAGATTCCGCATGGCGCAATGACAGGACGTTGACGGGTCTGTGAACAGGGGTGCAGGAAGCACATCCGGAGCAATGCAACCGGTGTTTTGCAACTGGCCCCGCCGCGTTCCCGCCCCTTCTGCATGCGAAATCTCCCGTCTGAACTCGAGGAGCATCGAATATGGAAGATCTCAAGCGCGACATGGCCATCGGCCGACGCATGCTGGCCTCCGAATTCCCGTGGGAAAACCTGACCACGCAATTCAGCGCCCGCGTGACGGGTGAAAACGCGTTCCTGGTTGCCGGTCCCGAGTGTCCGGAAGGTGCCCTGCCCGGCGACGCGAGCAAGGTCGGCCTCGACGGCAAGGTGCTCGCTCAGGGCGCCGAACCCGTGGTGCGGGCGGCGTTGCACGCGGCCCTCTATGAGGCGCGTCCCGATGTGGGCGGGATCTGCTTCACCAGTTCGCCCAGCCACACCGCGCTTGCCTCGCATACGGCGCCGCTCGCCACCTATTACCAGTACGGTGGGATCTTCTACCAGCTGTGCGACCGGATCTCGCTCCAGAATGAACTCGACACGCCTGAGGGCATTGCCGAAGTGGTGAAGGCGCTGGGTTCCAATCGAGCCCTCTTCATCGCCGGCTGGGGTGCGCTGAACGTGTCGGAGACCCTGCGCTATGCGTTCGCGGAGGCCAACTGCCTGATGCTCAGTTCCACGCGCGAGATCAAGGCGCTGCGCATTGGCGGCGGGCCGATGTCGCATGACGTGGCCAGGAGCTACCAGTCGAATTACCTCAAGCCCAACGTGCAGTTTCGCCGGCAGATGTGGCTGGCGGCAGAGCGGCGCATCAGTGCCGGGGCCCCCGAAGTTTTTGGTGCCGGCGTGCCGGCGTAGGGCGAGTTGGCGATTGGCCGTGGAGGCGTGGCGTGAAAAAGCCGAACATTCTTCTCATTGTCAGCGACCAGGAGCGCCAGCGCGACTGGCTGCCGGCTGGCGCGCAGCTTCCGGCGAGACAACGGCTGATCGACGCCGGGCTGGAGTTCACGCAGTACTACACGCATACCTCGCCCTGTTCGCCGTCGCGGGCGACACTCTTCACTGGGCGTTATCTAGCCCAGCACGGCGTGCTGGAAAATTCCACCGCGCCGGGAAACACTGAACTGCTGCTGACCACGCCGACGCTCGGCCACTTGCTGCGCCGCGCGGGATACCGCACCGCGTACAAGGGCAAGTGGCACCTGCAGGCGCGCGACGTGCCGCAGATGGATGCCTACGGTTTTGGCGACTGGGAAGGCAATGATTCGGCCTGGTGGGGACTGCCCGGTACCGGCACCGAGTTCGATGTCCCCATCGCCGAACAGTCGGCCCGCTGGCTGCGCTCGCAGGCGAAGTCCAAAGAGCCGTGGTTCCTCACGGTGGCACTGGTCAACCCGCACGACATCATGTGGTTTCCGATCGACCAGCCATGGTGGTGGAAGGAAGATCCGGCGCATGTGGCGCGCTTGCGCGAGCAACTGGCGCGACGCGACTGGGGGCGAAAGGACAACCTGCCGCCTTTCCCGCACGCATTGGATTCCTGGTTTTCTGAACTGCCGGCGAATTTTGACGACGACCTGCACACGAAACCGGATGTGCATCGGCGCTGGATGCTGGAGATGCTGCGCCAGTCGGCGCCGGGCACGATGCGCCGAGATGACAAGCGGATCTGGTTGAAGCAGCTCGACTACTACGTCAAGCTGCATGAACTCAACGACCGCTGCATTGCGACCGTGCTCGTGGCGCTCGACGAGATCGACGGTGCAGAAGACACGGTGATTGCCTTCACCTCGGACCACGGCGACCAGTGCGGCTCCCACGGGCTGCGCTCCAAGGGGCCTTGGAACTACCAGGAGACCATGCGCATCCCGCTCTATCTTCGTGTTCCCGGGCACACGCAGCCCGGATCGAAGACCGCAGCACTGGCCAGCCACGTCGATCTTGCGCGCACGCTCGCGGAATTAGCCGGTGTCGACATTCGCGAGTCGGCAGGAGCCTGTGGTGAATCGCTGGCACCGCTGTTTTCCGCGCCGTCGGGCAAGGTACGCGACCATGTACTGTTTGCCCAGAAATGGGCGTGGTACCTGGGCGTGGAGCACACGCGCTTTGCCAGCACCGGCATCTTCGATGGCCGTCACAAGTACTGCCGTTATTACGGCATCGGCAGCGACGGCCGCGACCGCGTCGGGGAGCCCTTCGCCGGGCCCATGCAGATCACCGCCGATGCCAATTTCGAGGACCACGAGCACGAGTGGTACGACCTCGCCGAGGACCCGCATGAACTCGTCAACCTCGCGCACGACCGCGGACGGCGGGCGGAGCTGCGGCGACGCTTTGACGAACTTCGGGCGATCGAAGCCAGGGCCTACGCACCGATTGGTGCCGGGTAAAGCGGAGTTTCTCTATGGGATTCTGAGAACCGTCTTGATCGTGTCGGTCAGGGTGGCGAACCGGAAGGGCTTGGACACATAGCCAACGGCGCCATTAGTCATGCCGTGCAGCACGTCTTCCGGGCTGACCTGGCCTGTGAGCATGATGACCGGGGCAGCGCCAGTCTGTGTCTTGGCGTACATATTGATACTTGTGAAGGTGATACAGAGGCCGTCCTGGTACGGTTGTATTGACTGATGGCCAGTGCTATCTTCAAGCCCCTTTTCACTGCGCACCCTGGCGGCTCTAGCCGATACCGGCGGCTCGCCCACGCTCAAGGACCCACAATGGCTGACACGAAAGACTCCGCTCCCGCTTCTTTGCCGAAAGCCGGCAACTGGCGCTCCAAGCTCATTACCGAGGGCGTGTCGCGCTCGCCTAACCGCGCCATGCTGCGTGCGGTGGGCTTCGGCGACAACGACTTCAAGAAGCCTATTGTCGGCGTGGCCAACGGCTACTCCAACATGAACCCCTGCAATGCCGGAATCCAGACGCTGGTGGACAGCGCCATGGCGGCGCTGAGCGGCGCCGGTGCCATGCCGCAGGTGTTCGGCACGCCTACCGTCACCGACGGCATCGGCATGGGCACCGAGGCGATGAAGTATTCGCTGGTTTCTCGCGAAGTGATTGCCGACGCCATCGAGACCTCGGTCAACGGCCAGAGTATGGACGGCGTGCTGGTGGTGGGCGGCTGCGACAAGAACATGCCCGGCGGCATGATGGCTATCGCGCGAATGAACGTGCCGGGTATCTACGTGTATGCCGGCACTATCAAGCCGGGCCAGTGGAAGGGGCAGGACCTCACTATCGTGTCGGTGTTCGAGGCGGTGGGCGCTTATGCCGCCGGCCGGATGGGCGACGAGGACCTTAACGGCATCGAGAAGAATGCCTGCCCATCGGTGGGCGCCTGCGGCGGCATGTTCACCGCCAACACCATGTCCTCCTCGTTCGAGGCGCTGGGCATGAGCCTGCTCGGTTCCTCGCAGATGGCCTCGCCTGACGCCGAGAAGGCCGACTCGGCGGCGGCCTCCGCCAAGGTGCTGGTCAACGCCATTGCCAGGAACATCCGCCCGCGCGACATCATCACGCGAAAATCGATCGAGAACGCCATCGCGCTGGTGATGGCGACCGGCGGATCCACCAACGCTGTGCTGCACTATCTCGCGATCGCATCGGCGGCCGGTGTGAAGTGGAACATCGACGATTTTGAGCGCGTGCGGCGCAAGGTGCCGGTGCTGTGCGACCTCAAGCCCTCGGGTAAATACGTGGCGGTGGACTTCCATCGCGCCGGCGGCGTGCCGCAGGTGCTGAAGGTGCTGCTCAAGGCCGGCCTGTTGCATGGCGACTGCATGACCATTACCGGCCAGACCATGGCGGCGGCGCTGGCCCACGTGCCCGACGTGCCGCGTGCCGATCAGGACGTCATCCGTGACATCGACCAGCCCATCTACAAGCAGGGCCACCTCGCCATCCTCAAGGGCAATCTGTCGCCGGAAGGCTGCGTGGCCAAGATCACCGGTCTGAAGCAGACCTTCATCACCGGCCCCGCGCGCGTGTTCAACTCCGAGCCCGAGACCATGGCCGCCATCATGGCGAAAAAGATCAAGCCGGGCGACGTGGTAGTGATCCGCTACGAAGGTCCCCGTGGCGGCCCCGGCATGCAGGAAATGCTGGCCCCGACGTCGGCGCTGATCGGCCAGGGCCTCGGTGACTCGGTCGGCCTGATCACCGACGGTCGCTTCTCCGGCGGCACCTGGGGCATGGTGGTCGGCCATGTGTCGCCCGAAGCCTACATCGGTGGCACCATCGCACTGGTGAAGGAAGGCGACTCCATCACCATCGATGCGGCAAAGCAGCTCATCCAGCTCAACGTGCCGAATGCAGAGATCGCAAAACGCCGTGCCGCCTGGAAGCAGCCGAAGCCGCGCTATACACGTGGCCTGTTCGCGAAATACATGAAGCTGGTGTCCAGCGGCAGCCTGGGCGCCATCACCGACATGCCGACGGATGAAATCCTGTATGCCGGAAGCCTGGCCGCGAAGACGCAGGTGACGAAGAAAACGGCGGCAAGGAAGAAGGCCGGCAAGCCCGCTGCAAAACCTGCGCGGAAACCTGCGCGGAAACCAACGCACAAGACCGTCGTCGCGAAGCGGGCGGTAAAGGCGGCCGGTCGCCCGGTGCGCGCTACCAAAAAGGGTCGGGCAACAAAGTCGAAGAAGAAATAGGCCATCAGCGGGGCCGGCGATGACAGGGTCTGAAAAACTGATCTACGTTGTCGGCCCCAGCGGCGCGGGCAAGGATGCCTTGCTCGACTACGCGCGCGCGCACTTGCCGCCGGGCGCCAACGTGAAGTTCGCCCAGCGCTGGATCACGCGACCGGCCGACGCAGGGGGTGAGGCGCATCGCCCGCTGACAATGCCCGAGTTCGAAAAGCGAGTTGGTGCCAGTGGCTTCGCTATGCACTGGCACGCGCACGGCAACGGCTATGGCATCGACGGCGAGATCCGCGACTGGCTGCAGTCGGGTGCCACCGTGGTCGTTAGCGGCTCACGTGAACACCTACCGCAGGCCCTGAAGGATTTTCCGGGCCTGCAAGTGTTGCATGTGACAGTGGACCCTGCCGTGCTGCGCGAGCGACTGTTGCGGCGCGGGCGCGAAACGACGGCGCAGATCGATGAACGCCTGGAACGCGCCAGCCGTTACACGCCGCCGCGAGGTGCTCGCGTCACGGAAGTGCGTAACGACCGTTGTCTGGAAGATGGCGAAGCGGACATGCTTGCGGCGATCATGAGGATCGCAACCGCCTGAGGCGTTCGGGTCGCTCGCATCGACCCGAACCCACATGGCAGGCAGGCTCAGGCGCCACAGAGCGCGCGTAGTGCGCCAGCAATGCGCGGATGGGCGTCGAACTTTTGCAGGAACTCCCGCTCCGAGTGCCCACCCTTTGCGGCTATCACTGCAGCGAGTGAGCGCCGTTCAGGGGCACTCCATGCGGAAATCTTCAGGAGGTCGACTACGGGTACCCAACGCCGCCAGGCCAATGCGACGTCTGCCTTGCGTCCCGGCAGCCCGGCAAGGCTGGAGATGCCGAGTTTCTGCATGACGCGGTTGGAGCATACCTGCACCGCAGCCTCCCGATCTACGACGCCCAGCATTGCGAGGCGATCGGCTGCAGCCGCGCCGATGTCCGCTAGCAGCGGCCACAGGGGTGCGCGCACGCCGTCGGATTCGAAGTACAGCGTGTCGGCGGCCAGGCGTCGCAGGGTGGCCGGTGAGGACAGGCGTTTGGGGTTGGCCTGCATGCGCGCGAGTTCCACTGCCGCGAGCTTTCGGATCGCGGCGTTGCGCGGCCGGAAGCCCAGCTTGTAATAGAACCACCAGGCCCCTGAAGCGATGGCCTCCTCGTTATGGTGGCCGATCTGGTAGCCGTCCAGCGTGAACGCGCAGGCACCCAGCAGCGCGCGCGCCGCCGCGAGCAATCGGACGAAGATCTTCGCCGTTGATGGTCCCCTGAAGGTATCGAAGGAATTGAACGACACGTCGGCGGTGCGAAACAGCGTGTCGAACTGGCCGTAGCCGATGGGCACGCCGGAGCGTAGCGTGAGAAAGCCGTGGCTGGCGCGCAAGAGCTGCCGCCGCTCGGGCGCAAGGCCGAAGAATGCCCACTGCAGGGCGTCGCCGTCGTCCACCATCCATACGTCGCCGGGATCCGCATAGGCGATGCCATCGATGTCGCGCGAGCGCGTAACCAGTGCGCTCAAGGCGAGTTCGATCAGTTGGGCGCCCTCGGCGATCGGTACCTTGCGCACCGACTGTGGCGCACGCCGCAATTCGACGGGAAGATCCTGGCGTGCGCGCAGTACCGGCGCTCGCACGAAGGCGACGGGCGACGTGGCGTGTCGGGCCAGCGTGCGCGAGGGCGTGCCGGCCCCCGGGTGCAGCACGAAGGGCGTGTCGAGGGCGTCGAAGCTCGCCTCGTGCGAGAAGTCGTCGCCGGCCATGGCTTGCATTCCCTGCACGAGGAACGCGGCATCCGTTGTCTTGGCACCGGCCAGCCGTCTGAGAGCCGCACGCGGCTCGGGGCCGCGTCCGCGTAGCCAAGCGGCTTCGACGGCCGACGTGATCATCGGTAGCACCTGGGCAAGGCGGTCTGGTTCCTCCACGCAGTCCCAGTCGATGTGGAAATGCGCCGGCCAGCGTGCGGCGAGCCGTTTTGCCGTCGGCCAGTAGAAACGGTAGTGGATGCGGGTGCCGGCGATGCCGTTGTCCGCCAATTCCAGTCGATGGCGCTTCAGGTCGCTGCGCTGCGCGAAGGTGATGAGTATTGCATTGACCTTCGCCAGCACGCGGCGATCGTCCGGGTAGGCGCGCATGAAGCAAAGCTGTTCGTGCAAGCGGAGCACGCCGTCAGGATGGCCCAGGCGGCCGCGGGCCAGCACCGTCAACAGCGCGAGCTTGGTGGCGGCGATCCCGCCGCCGAATTCGTGACGCAGGGCTTCGAGGCGATGCAGGGACTGGGCGGCTGTCATGGGGCTCCGGAGCGACCTTTTATGGATTGAGAGTGTTGACTAACTCAGTGATCATAATCAGTGAAAAAGTAGACAAGCACCGGAGATATTCTATCCATACTGATAATAATATCTTGTCAGGAACAGTGGCCGCGGCTCAGTAATGCGGCGGCACTTCGTCGGCGAGGTTGCGGCGCTCTGCCGGCATCGACACTTCCAGTTGCTGCCGCAGGGCGCGAATCTCCTGCTGCAATTGCGCCATCTGCTGTTGCTGTCGGAACACGGTGCGATTGAGTTCCTCCAGCAAGTCTTCGGTGAAACCCAGCTTGATTTCGATCTCGGTCAGGCGCTTGTCCATTGGGGTCTTTCAAGGGTTTTTCTATTTCGGGTCGTGAGCCTGCGCCTCGATGGCGCTCGGTAACGCTCAGTATCGTATGGGGCTGTTCATGAAGTCCTGCGGCGGCGAACGGCCGACGAGTGACTCCAGCATGATCAATTCCGCATCGGTGTGGTTGGATACGCTAGCCGGAACAATGGCCTGGGCGCGACGATCACTGTAGATGTAGCGCGGCGATTCATGGTGCGTGGTCTCGTAGGCGTCCCGGGCATCGCCGGCCACTGTGGCAATTTCGGCGCTGCCGTAGCACAGGCAGAAGTAGGTGCGATCATCCTCCGCCTCCAGGTAGGCACCGGTACCGCGGATGCCGATGGTCGCTGACGGCGTATCGAGGCGCTTGCCCTGCCCCGCAGCAAACACGCTGAGGAGCTTGCCTGTGAGGAGGCGTACCGAATTGAGGGCGAGGTCGATGCCGGTGAATTCGGCGCGGCTGTCGGCGCGCATCAGGAAGGCGTCCTGCCCGATCACGAACATCGCGAGGGCGCCGGGGCCAGTGGTGACCGCTTCGCCTGCGCGCACGAGGCTGCCCTGGGCGGCCGCGTCGCCATTGATACGCACATCACCTTGCACGATGTGAATCCCCTGCGTGCCTGCAGGCAGGTTCTGCGCCTGCGCCCAGCGCGCCAGTCCGGCTGCGCCTAGGCCTGCGCCGGTGAGGAGCTGCAACAGTAGCCGCCGGGTAGGCGCCGGCCGGGGATCGCGCTTTGACATGCAGGGATTGTAGCGCCCGGCGCGCTGCGGTCCCGCGCTGCGGCGCATAATCGCCGTTCCCGACAAGCACGGCAGATTTCATCCATGTCCGATACGACCATGCCAGGCGACGGCGGCAACCGCCTCGCAAATGAGACCAGCCCCTACCTCAGGCAACATGCCGCCAATCCGGTGGACTGGTACCCCTGGGGCGAGGAGGCGCTGGCGAAGTCGCGCGCAGAGGACAAGCCCATTTTGCTCTCGGTGGGCTACTCGGCCTGCCACTGGTGCCACGTGATGGCGCACGAGTCCTTCGAGGATCCGGCCGTGGCCGAGGTCATGAACCGCCTGTTCGTGAACATCAAGGTCGATCGCGAAGAGCGCCCCGATCTCGACCAGATCTATCAGCTCGCGCACCAGATGCTGGCGCGGCGCCCGGGTGGCTGGCCGCTCACCATGTTTCTCACGCCAGAAGGCACGCCCTTCTTCGGCGGCACTTATTTTCCCAAGACGCCGCGCCATGGGATGCCTGCCTTCGTCGAGTTGTGCCAGCGCATGGCGGCGATTTATCGGGAGCGCCAGCCGGAAATCGCCCGTCAGAACGCCTCGTTGCTGGATGCCTTCGCGCAGATCGAGCCCCGCCTTGACGGGGCTGCCGGCATGCAGCATGCCACGCTGGAACGCGCGCCGCTGCTCACGGCCATCGCTGCGCTGAAGGCCAGCTTCGATCCGGACGACGGTGGATTCGGCAGCGCGCCGAAGTTCCCGCACGTCACCGACCTTGAGCTGTGCCTGCGCCATGCGGTGGCCGGCGAGGCCGGCGAAGACCGCGCGCCGGATGGCGACGCGCTCAACATCGTCGCGCTCACGCTCTCGCGCATGGCCGAGGGGGGCATCTTCGATCACCTTGGAGGCGGTTTTTGCCGCTACAGCACCGACGGTCAGTGGAGCATCCCGCATTTCGAGAAGATGCTCTACGACAACGGGCTGTTGCTATCGCTGTACGCCGATGCCTGGGCAGTGACGCAGGACCCGCGCTTCGCGCAGGTGGTTGAAGACACCGCGGGCTGGTTGCTGCGGGACATGCAATCCGTCAGCGGCGGCTTCTACGCTGCGCTTGACGCCGACTCGGAGCACGAGGAAGGCAAGTTCTACGTCTGGACGCCGGATCAGGTGCGCGAAGTGCTGGCGCCCGAAGAGTACGATGTGCTCGCACCGCACTTCGGCCTGGATGGTCCTCCGAATTTTGAAGGAAGGCACTGGCACCTGCGGGTGTGTCGTCCCTTGCCAGTAGTGGCCGCCGGCCTCGGCCGCTCACTCACGCAATGCGAGGCCATGCTGAAGTCCGGGCGCGCCAAGCTGTTTGCTGCACGCGCGCGACGCATTCATCCGGGCTGCGACGACAAGCTCCTGACCAGCTGGAATGCGCTCGCCATCCAGGGCCTTGCCCGAGCCGGGCGCGTATTCGGCCGCGAGAAGTGGATCGAGGCGGCGCGACGCGCCTTCGATTTCATTCGTGGCGAGCTATGGCGGGCGGCGGTAGTGAGTGACGGTGGTGGCGAAGGAAGGCGCGGGCGGCTCTATGCGAACGGGAAGGACGGCGAGGCGCGCCTCAATGGCTACCTGGACGACTACGCCTTCCTGCTGGCCGCTGCACTGGAATTGCTGCAGTGCCGCTTCGACGGCGGCGTGCTCGGGTTCGCTGAGGAACTCGCGGATGCGCTGCTGGACCAATTCGAAGACAAACAGCAGGGCGGCTTCTATTTCACCAGCCATGACCACGAAGCGCTGTTCCACCGCGGCAAGCCCGGGCACGACAACGCCACGCCGGCAGGCAATGGTGTTGCCGCGCTGGCACTACAGCGCCTATCCTTCATTACGGGTGAAATGCGCTATGCGCTCGCTGCGGAGCGCACCGTTGGGCTCTATTTCGCGCGCATGCGCGAACGGCCCGCCGGCTTTGCGACCTTGTTGACGGCGCTTGCCGAAACACTTGAGCCACCGCGCACCGTCATCCTGCGCGGTCCCGGGGCTGCGCTGCGCACCTGGCAGCGCGCCCTGTCGGCACACTACCTGCCGGGCACCCTGGTGATAGCTATTCCCGCTGGCACCGGCGACGTTCGCGGCGAACCGGGCGCCTTTGCGAACCTGCCGCCGCTGCTGGAGAAGCCGATGACGGAGGGAAGTGGCGTCAACGCGTGGGTGTGCGAAGGCGTTACTTGTCTGCCACCAGAACCGAACCTGGATGCCTTGCTGGAGGGTTTGAGTCTTCGCCACTCGATAACCTCAGGATGGGGAGCTCAGGAGAGTTGATCGAGCGTCGCCGCGGTGGTTCTCAGCGTCGCCCAAAACAGCTAGCATGGCGGACTTTTTCGTCCCCCCGATCTTTGCCTTAACTTCCATCGTTATCAACAGGAGTCTTGATGAATATTCAGCGCATTTTCATCGTCGCCGCCGCCCTCGGCACACTGGCGCTCAGCACCACGGCCGCCGCACAGGACGCGGCCAAGCTTGCACAGGAAAAGGCCTGCCTTGCTTGTCATGCTATTGACAAGAAGGTGGTCGGTCCGGCCTACAAGGAAGTGGCGGCCAAGTACAAGGCTGACAAGAACGCGGAGGTCAACCTAGCGAAGAAGATTCGTGCCGGTGGCGTAGGCGTTTGGGGACAGGTCCCGATGCCGCCGAACACCACGGTCAACGAAAAGGAAGCGGTCATCCTGGCGAAATGGGTGCTGTCGCAAAAGTAATCGTCAAGCAGCAGGCATTGAACAGGGGCCGGGATAGACCGGCCCTTTGTTTGCAGATGCCGCACGGATGCTTTGGAACGGGGCTGTTGAAAACGTCATTAGGCCCCTGAATTGACAAGGTTTCCCGGCAGTACGCATAATCTGCCGCATTCACGTCGTCCCGATTCGATTTTGTATCGCCACCATTCCCAAAGGGAGTTCCACATGATTGCACCCCGCATTCGCGTCCTGAGCCTTGCAACCGTGGCTGCACTTGCCGCACTCGGCCTGGCAAGCTGCAGCAAGGAAGAGCCGCCCAAGCCCGTGGCAGCCCCGCCGGCCCCCCCGTCGATGGAAGTGAAGATCGGTAGCGTTGCGCCGCTGACCGGCGGGATCGCCCACCTGGGCAAGGACAACGAAAACGGCGTGCGCCTTGCGCTCGAAGAAGCGACGGCCGCCAAGTTCAAGATCGATGGCAAGGAAGTGAAATTCGTCATGGTGTCCGAAGACGACCAGGCCGATCCGAAAGTCGGCACCACGGTGGCGCAAAAGTTGGTGGATGCGAAGGTTGCCGGCGTTGTCGGGCACCTGAATTCGGGCACCTCCATTCCGGCCTCCGCGATCTACAACACCGCTAACCTGCCCATGATCTCCGGCTCGGCCACCAACCCGCAGCTCACCGAGCAGGGCTTCAAGGGCGTATTCCGCGTCGTCGGCCGCGACGACCAGCAGGGCCCGGCGGTGGCGAACTACTTGGCTTCGAATGCCAAGCCCAAGACAGTTGCCATCATCGATGACGCCACCGCCTACGGTGAAGGCCTCGCCAATGAAGTAGAGAAGGCGCTCAAAGCCGCCAAGATCCGTGTGTTGCCGCGCGAGAAGGGCGACGACAAGAAGTCCGACTGGAAGGCTGTGCTGACCAAGCTGAAAGGCCGCAACCCCGACGCCGTGTTCTACGGCGGCATGGACGCGACCGGTGGCCCGCTCCTGAAGCAGGCGCGCGAGCTCAAGCTCAAGGCCGTGTTTGCGTTTGGCGATGGCGCCTGCACTGACAAGATGAAGGAACTGGCTGGCGAAGCGGCCGACGGCCTGCTGTGCTCGCAGGCCGGCATCCCGCCTCAGGCAGCGTCGAAGAAATTCCTCGATGCCTACAAGGCCAAGTACAAGGTCGACCCGATCCTCTACTCGCCCTTTACTTATGATGCTGCGAACCTGATTATCGAGGCCATCAAGAAGGCCGGCTCGGCCGATCCCGTGAAGTACCTGCCCGAGCTGCAGAAGATCGAATTTTCCGGCGCCACCGGCAAGATCTCCTTCGATGAAAAGGGCGATCGCAAGGATGCTGAAATCACCATCTTCAGCATGAAGGAAGGCAAGCTTGCGCCAATCGCCGTCGTCAAGGGCGGGCAGACCGTGAAGTTCGAAGACTTCATCGCACAATCGGCGACACCGGCCCCTGCCGCAGCTCCGGCGGCGGCTCCTGCAGCCGAGGCACCGAAGGCCGATGCACCCAAGGCAGACGCCGCAAAGAAATAAGCGATCTCATCATCGCTACTGCGTGGAAGAAAGGGCACCTGAGGGTGCCGTTTCTTTTTTGGGTGCGTTTGGGGATGGGCCTCGCCGGCCGATCTACGAAAGTGCGCGCACCCCGCGCCGCTGGCTCAGTGTAAGCGCATGGACATCTTCATCCAGCAACTCATCAACGGGATCACCGTTGGCGCGGTGTATGCCATGGTGGCGTTGGGTTATACGATGGTGTTCG
Source organism: Betaproteobacteria bacterium (assembly GCA_947476535.1). Lineage (GTDB taxonomy): Bacteria > Pseudomonadota > Gammaproteobacteria > Burkholderiales > SG8-39 > CAIYPG01. The sequence continues at coordinate 8,097 of CANJRC010000062.1, read as the reverse complement.
GCATCATCCAGCTGATCAACGTTGCTCACGGGGATGTGGTGATGTTCGGCGCGATGGTTGCATTCTCGATCATCCATGCGCTTTCGGGGGCGGGGCTACCTCCGTTATTCGTCGTGACCATCGCCACAGCGTGCGCCATCCCCGTGTGCATGCTCCTCGGCTTTGCCATGGAGCGCGTGGCATACCGGCCCTTGCGCAATGCGCCCCGCCTCGCCTCCTTGATCACCGCCATCGGGGTATCCATCATCCTGCAACACTTTGCACTGATCATTTGGAGCCGCAACCCGCTCGCCTTTCCGCAGATCATCGCGGTCGAGTCGTTCCATATCGGCGAGGCGACCATTACCAATGTGCAGCTTGGCATGATCGGTATCTCGACACTGATCATGACCGGACTGGCATTACTCGTGTATCGCACGCGCCTGGGCGCGGCCATGCGGGCCACGGCGCAGAACGCGCCCATCGCCGGCCTCATGGGCATCGACGCCAACCACGTCATTGCCATGACTTTCGTCATCGGCGCAGGGCTGGCTGCCATTGCCGGTGTAATGGTGGCCAATTATTACGGCATCGCCCACTACACCATGGGCGCCAATCTCGGGCTGAAGGCCTTCTGTGCCGCGGTGCTGGGCGGCATCGGTAACCTGCCGGGGGCAATGCTGGGCGGCGTGCTGTTGGGTGTGGTGGAGGCGCTGGGCGCAGGCTACATCGGCGACCTGACTAACAATGTATTCGGTTCCAACTACCAGGACGTATTCGCCTTCATCGTGCTGATCCTGGTGCTGGTGTTCCGGCCGTCCGGCTTGCTGGGTGAGCGCGTGGGGGATCGCGCATGATGAATTTCCGCGACCACCCCAAGGCCCACTGGTGCGGTATCGGGCTGATTGCCGTAGCGCTTATAATCCTGCCATTTGTACTAGCATCTGCTGGAACTGCCTGGGTTCGTGTGATGAATCTTGCCATCCTGTACATCATGCTGTCGCTCGGCCTGAATATCGTGGTGGGGTTTGCCGGGCTGCTCGACTTGGGTTACATCGCGTTCTACGCGGTGGGCGCCTACACCTATGCGCTGCTCGCCTCGCCGCACTTCGGCCTGCATCTGCCCTTTTGGGTCATCCTGCCCATCGGTGGCTTGGTGGCTGCGTTGTTCGGCATCCTGCTGGGGGCGCCGACCCTGAAGTTGCGCGGTGATTACCTCGCCATCGTAACTCTCGGCTTCGGCGAGATCGTGCGCATCTTCCTGAACAACTTGAGCACGCCGATCAACATCACCAACGGGCCGCAGGGAATCAGCCGCATCGATCCGTTCTCCTTCGGCAGCTTCAGCTTCGCGAAGCCGGAATCCATTCTCGGCCTCGCCTTCAGCGGCCCGATCAAGTACTACTATCTGTTGCTGGTGGTGGTGATCGCGGTGATCTTCATCAACCTGCGGCTGCAGAATTCACGCATCGGCCGCGCCTGGGAAGCGATCCGCGAAGACGAGGTTGCGGCGCGTGCCATGGGGATTGACACCACGCGCATCAAGCTGCTGGCCTTCGCCATGGGCGCATCCTTTGGAGGTGTCGCCGGCGGCATGTTCTCCGCCATCCAGGGGTTCATCAGCCCGGAGAGCTTCGTGTTGGTGGAATCGGTGATGGTGCTGTCCATGGTCATTCTGGGCGGCATGGGCAACATCTGGGGCGTGGTGCTGGGTGCCGTGTTGCTGTCGTTCATTCCGTCGTTTCTTCGCTATACGGTGGGGCCATTGCAGATGTGGCTGTTTGGCCATATGGTTATCGAACCTGAAGTCATTCGCATGCTGGTTTTCGGCTTCGTGCTGGTGCTGGTCATGGTATTGAGGCCGGGTGGCATCTGGCCTTCTGCGGTGCGGCGGCGCGAACTCGCCCCCAGCGAGGACGGTGCCCGGGGATGAGTGCAATCGGCGCGATGCAAGGTTCACCGAACGAGGTGCTGCTCGGATGCGAGGGCGTCGGCAAGCGCTTTGGTGGTGTGCGGGCGCTCGAGGATGTGAGTTTTGCCATCCGTCGCGGCGAGATCTACGGATTGATCGGCCCGAATGGCGCAGGCAAGACCACGCTGTTCAACCTGCTTACGGGGATCTACGCACCAGACACCGGCCGTTTCACCTTCGATGGCGCGAGCCTCGACGGCCTCAAGCCGCACCAGGTCACGCTGCGCGGCATTGCGCGCACCTTCCAGAATATCCGTCTCTTCGCCAACCTGTCGGCGCTGGAGAACGTGATGATCGGGCGGCATGCGCGCACGCGCGCCGGCGTGATCGGCGCGGTGTTGCGTAACCGCGTGACGCGGGACGAGGAAGCGCGCATCGAAGCACGCGCTATGGAGCTGCTCAGGTTCGTGGGCATCGCCTCGCGTGCCGACGATGCGGCGGGGAGCCTGCCCTATGGAGACCAGCGGCGGTTGGAGATCGCGCGCGCTCTGGCCACTGACCCCAAGCTGATTGCGCTCGACGAGCCGGCGGCAGGCATGAATGCTACGGAATCGCGCGCGCTGGCGGCACTGGTGAGGAGCGTGCGCGAGCTTGGCGTCACCGTGCTCCTGATCGAGCACGACATGAAGCTGGTGATGAGCCTTTGCGATCGCCTGCTGGTGCTCGATCATGGCGAGCGCGTCATCGAAGGATTGCCCGCCGAGGTGCAAAGCGACCCGCGCGTGATCGAAGCCTACCTGGGTGCCGAGCTCCCGGAGTCAGGGTTGGCGTCCGGGGATGCCGGCGCATGAGCCTTCTCAGTGTGACTGGACTGGAGGTGCGCTATGGCGGAATCCGCGCCGTCAAGGGCATCGACCTGCATGTGGAAGAAGGCGAGCTGGTGTGCCTGATTGGTGCCAATGGCGCGGGCAAATCGAGTGCGCTGCGCGCCATCGCCGGTATGTTGCCCACGGCCCCGAGCGCGGTGCGCTACGGCGGCCGCGACATGGCGGGCCAGCGCGCCTTCGAGCGCGCGCGTGCGGGACTTGCGCTGGTGCCCGAGGGGCGCGGCATTTTTCCGCAGCTAACAGTGGAAGAGAACCTCGCCATGGGCGCCTACGCGCGCAACGACGATGGCATCGCGGCCGACCGCGATCGCATGTTCGACATGTTCCCCATTCTTGATGAGCGCCGCCTTCAGACCGGCGGTACCTTGTCGGGTGGTGAGCAGCAGATGCTCGCCATCGGCCGCGCGCTCATGAGCCGGCCAAAGCTCCTCCTGCTCGACGAGCCCAGCATGGGCCTCGCGCCCAAGGTGGTGCAGCGCATCTTCGAAGTATTGCGCCGGGTCAACCGCGAAGGCATGACCGTGATGCTGGTCGAGCAGAACGCGCGCGCGGCGCTGGCCCTGGCGAGCCGTGGCTATGTCATGGAAAGCGGCGAAATCGTCTTGTCAGGCAATGCCCGCGACCTGCTCGACAACCCGCAGGTCAGGGCGGCATATCTTGGGGAAGCCGCCACCTGACCCGACGGTGTTACTTGGCGCGGTCAGCCGCAGTGGTAAAGGTGTCAGCGTAGAACTCGTTGTCGGGCAGCTTGCATTGCGTGATGAAGTCCTTCTGCGCCGAATCCACCATGATGGGTACGCCGCAGGCATACACCTGGTGTCCCGACAGGTCGGGAAAGTCGTGCATTACTGCGCGATGCACGAAACCGGTTCGACCCGTCCAAGCGTCTTCGGGCAATGCATCCGAAATGACCGGGACGTACTTGAAGTTGGCGTGCGTGGCCGCCCATTGCTTGGCCAGGGAGTCCATGTACAGGTCCTTCGGGCGGCGCCCGCCCCAGTACAGTGTCATGGGCCGCGTCGTGCCTTGCTTGAATACGTGTTCGAGAATGGCCTTGATCGGCGCGAAGCCTGTGCCGCTGGCGACAAACACGATTGGCTTGTCGCTTTCCTCGCGCAGGAAGAAAGTGCCCAGCGGCGCCTCGATGCGCACGATGTCGCGCTCCTTCATGGTGTTGAACACGTGCCCGGTGAATGTCCCGTCCTTGACCAGCCTCACGTGCAACTCCAGCGCGTCGTCGTTGTCTGGGGCATTGCCCAGCGAAAAGCTGCGGCGCACATTGCCCTTCAACAGGATGTCCAGGTACTGGCCGGCGAGGAATTGCAGGCGCTCACCCGCGGGCAGGCTCAGCCACACCAGCATGACGTCGTCGGCCACGCGCTCCATCTTCTTCACCCGCGAGGGCAGCTTGCGGATCGGAATGTCCCCGGCTTTGCGCACTTCGCGTGCCTCGATGACGATGTCCGACAAGGGTTTTGCCTGGCAAAAAAGGATTGCTCCGCTGGCCTTTTCCTCCGCCGGCAGCGCTTTTTCCGCGTAATCGCCATAGTCGACGCTGCCTGAAATGAGCTTTCCCTTGCAACTGCCGCAAGCGCCGTCGCGGCATCCATAGGGCAGGACCAGCCCGGCTTTTTGCGCGGCATCGAGAACGACTTCGCCAGGTTCTGCGGGGAATTGGTGGCCGGTATTCTGGATGGTGACGTTGAATGACATGGCGGGGCTCTTGAAAAGGAAGGGAATTCGGGCTTTCCGGCGGAATGCGGCGGAGGGCGGCAAGGATCAGGTGCGGAGCCCCGCTTGTCAAGTGCGTCAGTTGTGAACCGAGGTTGTGGACAGGGCCTGCGCGATACAATGTAGGGCTATGAGCTCCGTTAAATCTGCTGTAAAGAGTGCTAGGAAGACCGCTGCTCCGCGGGCCAATGCTGGCCGGTTGCTCATTGTTGGCGCTGGCGATATCGCGCAACGGGCCCTGCCGCAACTGGTGAGGCGATTCACGGTGTTCGCCATGACACGCAGCGAGGCAGGGGCGAAAGCATTGTTGGGGCTGGGCGTCACACCCGTCCTCGCGGATCTCGACCGGCCGGACTCAATGCGCGAGTTGCCTGCCGCCGATGTCTTGTTGCACGCGGCGCCGCCCCAGCTGAAAGGCGCGCGTGACGATCGCACCCGCAATCTGGTCAATGCTATTGCGCGCGCGGCCAAGGGTGCCTTGCCGCGGCGGGTGGTCTATATCAGCACCAGCGGCGTGTATGGCGACTGCCGCGGCGCGCATATCGACGAGGCGCGAATGACCAATCCCGGCACGGACCGCGCCAGGCGGCGTTGTGATGCCGAACAAGTTCTCGCGGAATGGACCGGGCGTCATGATGGCACGCTGGTGGTGCTGCGTGCGCCGGGCATCTATGGGGACAACCGCTTTCCGCTGGCGCGCCTGCGTGAGGGCACGCCGGTACTGACCCGTGAGGATGATGTGTTCACCAATCACATCCATGCCGAGGACCTGGCGGCGATCTGCGCGGCGGCGCTCGAAGAGGGCGTGCCTGGTGGCATCTACAACACGGTGGATGACAGCACGATCCTGATGGGCGATTGGATGGACCTGGTGGCCGACGGGTTTGGCCTGCCGCGTCCGCCGCGCATCCTTCGCAGCGAAGCCCGCGAACGCATACCCGCACCCATGCTGTCTTTCATGAGCGAGTCGCGTCGGCTCGTGAACAAGCGCCTGAAGCGTGACATGGGCTACGTGTTGAGATTTCCGACGGTAGCCGATGGCGTGAAGGCGGCCGTGTCTCGGCGCAAGGCGGCCTGAGGGCTGGCAGGATGACAGCCGATAGCGACACCTTGCTGGTATTCACCAACCTGCCGGACCGTGCCAGTGCGGACAAGCTTGCGGGCGAACTGGTGAGCCACTCGCTTGCCGCCTGCGTCAATATCCTCTCCCCCTGCAGTTCAGTGTATCGCTGGAAGGGCGATTTGCAGCGCGACGAAGAACATCCGCTGCTGATCAAGACGACCCGCGAGCGCTACGCCGCGTTGGAGATGGCGATCCGCGCCGCGCATCCCTATGAGCTGCCGGAAATCATTGCCGTGGCAGCGAGTGCGGGGCTGCCCGAGTATCTGGCCTGGGTGGCACAGGAAACTTCGCCGTGACCGGCATCGCGGTTGGTCAGACAACCCGAGTCCGGGTGCCGCGCGCCGAGAGCATTGCCGCCTGTTGCCGGGGTTGGTTCATTGCGGTGTTGCTGGTGCTGTTTGCCCCGCTCGCGCATGCGCTGGACGCCAGCGACCTGCTGGAGCCGGAGCAGGCCTTCAAGTTTTCCGCGCGCGCGCTCGATGGCAAGACGGTGGAGGTGCGCTATCGCATCGCCAAGGGTTACTACCTCTACCGCGAACGCTTCGAGTTTGCTGCGGAGCCGATCACGGCCGTCTTGGGCACACCGGTATTTCCTCGTGGCGAGGCACATACGGACGCCTTCTTCGGCCGCACCGAAACTTATCGCAATGAGGTGGCAATCACGGTGCCGGTGAGCGCGGGCGCGACGCGCATCACGCTCATCGCAACGTCGCAAGGCTGTGCCGATGCCGGGGTTTGCTATCCGCCGCAGAAACAGCGGGCATCGCTGGACCTTGCCGCGGCCGCCACCAGCACGCCGGTGCCCTCGCGCGGCGGCGATGCGTTCTCATTGGCATCGCCCACTTCGGTTTTCTCCAGTGATATCGACATTGCCAGGTTGTTCGAGTCGGGCAGTTTCTGGTGGGTGATGGCGAGTTTCTTCGGTTTCGGCGTGCTGCTCGCGTTCACGCCCTGTGTCCTGCCCATGATCCCGATCCTGTCGGGCATCATCATCGGCGAGGGGCGCGACTTGGGCAAGGCGCGTGCGCTTGTCTTGTCGCTGGCCTATGTGTTGGGCATGGCGGTGACCTACGCATTGGCCGGCATCGCTGCCGCGTATTCAGGAACGCTCATCGCAGCCGCGTTGCAGAACCCCTGGGTGTTGACTGCATTCGCCCTAGTGTTCGTCTGGCTCTCCCTGTCGATGTTCGGCTGGCACGACATCCAGTTGCCGGGCTTTCTCCACCAACATCTGCATCGCGCCCATCACAAGCTGGAAGGCGGTCGTGTCGCGTCGGTGGCCGTGATGGGCGTGCTCTCGGCGGTGATCGTGAGTCCGTGCGTTGCCGCGCCGCTGGCCGGGGCGCTGCTCTATATCTCACAGTCGCGCGATGTTTGGCTGGGCGGTCCGGCCTTGTTCGTGATGGCACTCGGGATGGGTGTTCCGATGGTGGTGGTCGGCGTCTCCGAGGGGGCGTTGTTGCCCAAGTCCGGGGCCTGGATGAAGACCGTGAAACAGTTTTTTGGTGTGCTGATGCTGGGCATGTCGGTCTGGATACTCAGCCCGGTCATTCCCGTGATGGCGCAGATGTTGGCTTGGGCGTCACTGCTGATCGTGTGGGCGATGTTCATGCGCGCCATTGATGTCCTGCCGCCCGATGCCGCAGTGAGCGCACGCTTATGGAAGGGCGCCGGTGTCATCGTGCTGGTGGTGGGGGTGTCCATGCTCGTGGGGGCGCTGGCCGGGAGTCGCGACCCGTTGCGTCCGCTGGCGGGCCTGTTTGGCGATGCGGGACGCGTGGCGCCGGTGCGCTTCGAGCGTGTCAGGACGATGGTCGAACTCGACGCGCGGCTCCAGTCAGCAGGCCGGCCGGTGATGCTGGATTTCTATGCCGACTGGTGCGTGACCTGCAAGGAAATGGAGCGCGACACCTTCACCGATGCGCGGGTGGCAGGCCGCCTGTCTCAACTCTTGCTGCTCCAGATCGACGTCACTGCCAACTCCGACGAGGACAAGGCAATCCTGAAGCGTTTTCGACTTTTCGGACCGCCAGGAATTATCTTCTTTGACGATGCAGGACGCGAGAATGTCGCGGTGCGGGTGATCGGTTTTCAGCCGCCCGAGCGCTTCCTCAATGCGCTCGATCGAGCGGCGCCGGCGGGCTTGCCGCTCAAGCAGTCGGACACTGTTACCGGCGCAGCGTCTTCGCGCCTGCCCGCGGCGGGATCCTCGATAATCGCCCACGGCGATTAATTGTCGTCTTTCATCCAGCGCGCTGCGTCCAGTGCAAAGTAGCTGAGCACGCCGTCGGCCCCGGCACGCTTGAAGGCGAGCAAGGATTCCATGACCACGGTGCGCTCATCCAGCCAGCCGTTGATGGCCGCGGCCTTCAGCATCGCGTACTCGCCGCTGACCTGGTACACGAAGGTTGGCGCCTTGTATTCGTCCTTGATGCGCCGGACGATGTCGAGGTAGGGCATGCCGG
>CANJRC010000061.1 GCA_947476535.1 Betaproteobacteria bacterium | reverse complement strand
TCGTTCAGGCGCCGTATGAGTTCGGCGATCAGGTTGAGCGATATCGGGTCAAGGCCGGCGAACGGCTCGTCGTACATGGACAGGATCGGGTCATGCGCAATGGCCCGGGCCAGCGCCACGCGCCGCGACATGCCGCCGGAGAGTTCGCTGGGCATCAGGCGCGCCGCACCGCGCAGGCCGACCGCATTGAGCTTCATCAGCACCAGTTCGCGAATGACAGGCTCGGGCAGCTTGGTGTTCTCACGCAGGGGGAAGGCGACATTATCGAATGTGGACAGGTCGGTGAACAGCCCGCCCGCCTGGAACATCATGCCCATTTTCTTGCGCAACTCGTACAGTGCGTCGTTGCCCAGCGTATGCACCACCTGCCCGTCCACCACCACCTCGCCACGATCCGGCGTTTTTTGTCCGCCGATCATCTGCAGCAGCGTCGTCTTGCCGCATCCGCTCGCGCCCAGGATGGCGACCAGCTTGCCGCGTGGAATCTTCAGCGAGAGCCCCTTGAACAGCGGTCGGTTGCCGTACGAAAAATGCAGGTCCTTGATTTCGACCAGAATATCGTCGAATGTGGATGATTTCATCATGGGGTTGATTCTACCCGACAGTACCCGACGGCTGGCGACGAATCCCGTGGCGGCGCGCTCTTTCAGGCGATGTTCAGTACGACATCCCGCGCAGTCCGGTGACGGGCGGCAGACGAGGTCGGCCGCCGTTCGGATGCCTGAACAACCTGCCGGACTACGGCGCCCGCACAAGGACTTTCATTGCCGGAACCGGATCCATGCCTAAGGTCCCCATTTTTCAGGATAATCAGCGATCGGAACTGTCCATTCACTTCACTCAACTCCCAGCAGGAGCACGCCATGAAACTGTATTTCTCACCAGGGGCCTGTTCGTTGTCCCCTCATATCGCCCTGCGCGAAGCCGGCATCCAGTTCGAATTGGTCAAGGTGGACCTGCGCGCCAAGAAAACTGCGGACGGTCGCGACTACTTCACGATCAATCCCAAGGGCTCCGTCCCGGCATTGGAACTTGACGACGGACAGGTGCTCACCGAAGGCCCGGCCATCGTGCAGTACATCGCCGACCTGAATCCGGCGGCGAACATCGCCCCCAAGGCGGGCACCATGGAGCGTTACCGCCTGCAGGAATGGCTTAACTACCTGACCTCCGAAGTGCACAAGACATTTGGCTCACTGTTCGCTCCCAACATGCCCGAGGAGTGGAAGAAGGTCGTCATTGGAAACGTGGAGAAACGCATGGACTACCTGTCCAAGGCGCTCGAAGGCAAGCAGTTCCTGATGGGCGACCAGTTCACCGTCGCTGACGGCTACCTGTTCACCATGCTCGGCTGGACGCGATTCTTCAATGTCGACCTGAACCGCTGGCCTGCGATGGCGGCGTATGCCGGACGCTGCTGCATGCGCCCCAAGGTGCTCGAAGCCATGAAGGCCGAAGGCATGGGTGGCTAGGTAAAGGGACCGCACGGCCTGCTACGCAGGCTCGGCCGTGCTGCTCACTGCCGGGACCGCACGGCCTGCTATGCTGGCTCGGCCGTGCTGTAAGAACCACGACAGCGTAACCACCAACACAGATAGGCTACATGCCCCGCCTCCCTAGCGTATTCATCTCCCACGGCTCGCCCATGCACGCACTGGAACCTGGCGCGCTGGGAGCCTCCTGGGTCGCGTTGGCGAAGACGCTCCCGCGTCCCAAGGCGATACTGGTTGCCTCGGCGCACTGGGAGGCGGAATTTCCGACCCTAACCGGAGCGGCACACCCGGACACGGTGCACGACTTCTACGGCTTTCCGGAACCGCTTTACCGGCTGCGCTACCCGGCACCCGGATCACCCGAACTCGCCATGCGGGTGCGCGACCTTCTCAACCAACTAGGCGACCGCGCAGGCATCGACGGCACACGCGGCTTCGACCACGGCGCATGGTCGCAATTGCTGCACATGTATCCGGAGGCGGACATTCCGGTGGTGCAGATCTCCGTGCAAACGGGTCTCGGCGCCGCGCACCACATCGACCTCGGCCGCAAGCTTGCACCGCTGCGCGACGAAGGCGTGCTGGTCATGGGTTCGGGCAACCTCACGCACAACCTTCGGGAGGCGTTTTCGGCCATGCGGGGCGGGGCCCCCGTCTCGCCATTGCCCTATGTGCGGGAGTTCCAGCAATGGGTACAAGTGGCGCTTGAAGCCGGTGACGCCCAGGCACTCGCCGACTACCGGCAACGCGCGCCGAACGCCGTGCGTGCCCACCCGAGCGATGAACATTTCCTGCCGCTGCATGTCGCTTTCGGTGCCGGCGGCGCCGAAGCCGCGCGCGCCGAGCGGGTGTATGAGGACGTCGAACTCGCAGCCCTTGCGATGGACACCTGGGTGTTCCACTAGCAGCTACCCGGCAATCGGCGCGACTTCAGTCTGCCGTGTGACGCCACCCGCGGCAATGCTTGGCTTCGTGCCGCAGCACGTAGTCGAAGCTCACACTGTCTTTGACCAGTTCGCGGGCGACATAGATGATGCACGAGCCCCGCCCTGCCACCGCGCCCGCCCCGTCCGATCGTGACGGGTCGTTGCCCCGGTCGTGATATGGCCTTGCGCACCCGAGCAAATTTTGCCGGTCTTCGCGCAGGCAGAATCCCTGCAAGGCGGAGCGCTCCACCGAAATGACGGACATCCACGCCGGGTCGAAACTGTCGTCGAATTCGGCGTCACACACCGGACTTGCCGCACACGCGCACAGGCGCAACGCAAGCATTGCAGCAAGCCACCCGCCGTTCGATCCCCGCCACCATTCCATGCTCGCGATGCTACCCCGGAAATCTCCTGGAGCGCGGCTGCCGATCTACGCGAAAGAATCTGATTCCCGAGTGCTGTAAAGTTCACGCACCGGTTGATGCGACCGGGCACCGCGCCCCTTCGCCTCGCAACCGAGAACAGCGCACTCATTTCAGACCGAACGGGGGATCCACATGCCACACGCACCGGAAATCCAGCGCCTGCTCGACGAGCAGGCCATCCAGAAAGTGTTGTTCGACTATTGCCATGCCGTCGACCGCTGCGATGCCGAGGGTATTCGCGCCGCATTCCATGAAGACGGAACCGATGACCACGGCGTATTCAAGGGCACGGCCAAGGACTTCGTGGCGTGGGTGGTGCCATTCCTGCTCAAGAACTACGTCTCCAGCATGCACCCCATTACCAACTTTCGATTTCGCATCGACGGCGATGTCGCGCGCACCGAGTGCTACGTCGCCCCGGTGTTGAAGCGCAAGGACGATACCGGCGAATACCTCGACTGCTCGGGCGGGCGCTACATCGACCGCCTGGAGCGTCGCCACGGCGTGTGGAAGATCGCCCACCGCAAGTTCATCCGCGACTGGCGCGAAACCCGCAAGGTTCCCCCGCCGGCCACCCCCGATGTCTACCAGTATGGAGTGCGCTCCAAGGAAGATCCGTCGTATTGGAACGATTGAGCGCATGACGAAATGCTGCCACTATTGGAAAATATCTATTGTGTTACAGATATCTACGAATCAAATACTGTCATTCATTAATGGCACTTCGATCCGTGTCAGGCACGCTTCCCCAATGTGGCCAGCGCAACGCCGGCAAAGATTCCCAGCACTCCCCACAGGTGAAAGACCTCGAAACGCTCGCCGAGAAACGCGATCGCGAGCAGCGTGCCGAAGGCCGGCAAGAGATGGATGGAAAAGCCGGCCACATTCGCCCCCACGGCGGCGACCGCCGCGTTCCAGCACGCGAACGCCGCCACTGAGGCGAACAGCCCGACATACAGCACACCGGCCAAAGCCGGCAGGCCGGGCATCTGTTGCGGTATCCAGATCGACTCAATGGCATAGCCCAGCCCCAGCAGGGGCAGGCCCATCATGGCGAGGACCAGCACGAGGGTCATGCCGCCGAGCTCAGGCGGCCTACGTCGCAGCAATACCGAGTACAACGCCCACACCGGCATGGCCAGCAAGATCCAGAAATCGCCCGTGGCAAAGCGCATCTCGCTCCAGTGCGCGACTTCGCCTCGCGTAACGATGACAAGAACACCCGTCATTGATACGACGAGCCCGAGAAGTTGCCGGGCAGTGACAGTGTCACGCAGGATGAGCCAGGAGATCAGAATCATCGAAACCGGCAGCGTGGAGTTGATCAGCACGGCGTTGATGGCGCTGGTGCTGCGCAGTCCCAGGTAGATCATCGACTGGAACATGACCACGCCGCATACAGCCAACGCGGCGAGGATCTGCCAGTGCCGGCGAATGTCCGGCCACTGACGTAATACTTTCGGCAGCACGAAGGGTGCGAGCACCAGAACCGCGATCGCCCAGCGCCAGAAATTGAATGCCACCGGACCGAACGATTCGCGCACCGCGCGCCCGGTAACCCAGTTGCCGGCCCAGAACAGGTTGGAGAGAACCAGCAACAGGTACGGCAACAGGCGCGTCATCACGGGTTGGCGATGTTGCCCATACCCGCGCGTTCGGCGCCCCCTCTAGCGGCGCTTGCCCGGCGAGCGCACCAGCATGACCGGAAGACTGCTGTTGCGGACCACTTCTTCGGCATCGCTTCCCATCACTACGCGCTTGAGACCGCGTCGGCCATGGGTGCCAAGGACAATGATGTCGGCCTTCCATTTTTTTGCGTCGCGCACGATCAGGTCCGCAGCACGGCCTCCCACGCTCTCGACCAGCGTGGATTCGGCGACGATGCCGGCTTTGCGCACCCGGGCCACCGCCTTGACGAGAATTGCCTTTCCGGCATCGCGAAGCATGTCGATCGCCTCGCCCACCATCATGCCTGCCTCGGGCGTGGACATGAGCACGAGCTCGTCGACGATGTGGATCAGCCGGATTCGGGCCTTCTGGTCCTTCGCCAGCCGCACCGCCGCGGCAATGCCAAGTCCGGAGGTCACACTGCCGTCCACAGGTACCAGAATGCGCTTGAACATGATGATTTCCTCTTCCAAAAATTCCCGACTGAAACGAACGAAGACTTACCAATCAACTGCAACATTATGGCATTTTCGTGCCCGCCCTACACCGGTGCCATTTTGCATGCACTGCCGAACCTGTTATAAACGGCACTTTTTCCACATGGAAATTGCGTGACCAAAATCAAATACGACTGCGCCAAGTGTCCCGGCTACTGCTGCAGTTACGACCACATCGAGGCATCCGATTACGACATCGGCAGGCTTGCACGGCATTTTCAGGTGAATGATGCCGAAGCCCGCAAGCGCTACTTCAAGGTCGTCAAGTCCGAGGGCAAGGACATTACCGTGCTGCGCCACAAGAAGGACCATGTGTACGCCACCACCTGCATGTTCTTCGACCAGGACGAGCGGCGCTGCACCGTCTATGCCGCCCGTCCCCGCGTATGCCGCACCTACCCCAACGGCAATCGCTGCGGCTATTTCGAATTCATCCAGTTCGAGCGTGAGCATCAGGACGACCAGGAGTTCATTCCCAGCGCCTGAGGATCAAGCGTACGGGGCGCGCGGATCGAAGTCTCGCGCCAGGCTTGGCCCGACCCTTCTGCCCGTACAATACGGCCATGAACGTCAAATCGCCTGGCGCGCCGCATGACGCGAGTCTCCATCCCTACTCCAGGCTCACGCCGGATACCGTGCTCGATGCCTTGGATAGCGCGGGATTCCACGGCGATGGTCGCCTGCTCGGGCTGAACAGCTATGAGAACCGTGTCTACCAGGCGTGGTTGGACGACCCGCTGCCGGGCGAAGCGCAATCCATGCAATCCGTGGTGGCGAAGTTCTACCGCCCCGATCGCTGGAGCGACGCGCAGATCGCCGAAGAGCACGCCTTCGTCGCCGAACTGGCTGATCGGGAACTCCCCGTTGTCGCGCCGCTCCCCCTTCACAGCAACAAAACCGTTCCCGGCGTTACCACCCTGGCCACTCATGACGGCTTTCGATTCGCCGTCTATCCCCGACGCGGCGGGCGCGCGCCGGAACTAGAAGATAGCGACACCCTGAAATGGATGGGGCGCTTCATCGGCCGCATCCACGCGGTGGGCGCCCTGCGCCCGTTCGACGAGCGGCCCGCCATCGACGTCGAGACCTTCGGCTTCGAGCCCTGCGAGTGGCTGGTGGACAGTGAGTTCATCCCGGCCGACCTGGAAGACACCTGGAGCAGCGTGGTGCAACAGGCACTGGAGGGCATCGAACGCTGCTATGACCGCGCCGGTGACGTGGCCATGATCCGGCTGCACGGCGACTGCCACGTGGGCAACGTACTGTGGACCGAGCGCAACGAGGAGGCCAATACCGGCGGGCCGCACTTCGTGGATTTCGACGATGCGCGCATGGGACCGGCCGTGCAGGACCTGTGGATGCTGGTATCCGGCCAGCAGGACGCGATGGCCCGCCAGTTCCGTGACCTCCTCTCTGGCTACAAGGCCTTCCACGATTTCGATCCGGCCGAACTGCATCTGGTGGAAGCCCTGCGCACGTTGCGCCTGCTGCACTATTCGGCATGGATTGCCCGGCGCTGGGAGGATCCGGCGTTCCCCGCGGCCTTCCCGTGGTTCAACACCCAGCGATACTGGCAGGATCGCATCCTCGAGTTGCGCGAACAGGTGGCGCTCATGGATGAGCCGCCCCAATTACTCTGACAAGGTGCCCGATTGGAAACTGCGTGAAACCCAGTGAATCGCTATTCGTCGAGGTCCGCGGCCTCAAGTACCACGTGCGCAGCTGGGGCCGGCCTGGCGCGCCAAAACTCTTTCTCGTGCACGGGTGGATGGACGTGTCGGCATCGTTCCAGTTCTTCGTCGACGCGCTCAAGGGCGATTGGCATGTGCTGGCACCGGATTGGCGCGGCTACGGACTGTCGCAGTGGTCAGGCACCGATACCTACTGGTTCCACGATTTCATCGGTGACCTGGACCACCTCTTGTCCCATTTTCAGCACGATTCGCCAGCGCTGCTGGTCGGGCACAGCATGGGCGGAAGCATTTCGAGCATGTATGCCGGCATTCGCCCGGAACGAATCGCGCGCCTGGTCAACATCGACAGCCTGGGCATGACGCCGAGCACACCCGAAGACGCGCCCGCCATGTACGCCAAGTGGCTGGCATGGCTGCGTCATCACATGACCATCCAGCCCTACCCGTCGTTCGAAGCCCTCGCGGCACGCTTCCGAAAGGAGCACCCCCGGCTCAGCGTCGAGCGCGCGCTGTACATGGCACATCACATGGGGCGCACCACCGAATCCGGCGGCGTCGAGCTGTCGTGCGACCCGCGCCATCGCGATATCTATTCGCGCAACCTCGCGTTCAAGGCTGCCGACATGTTCGCCTGCTGGAGCGCCGTCAAGGCACCGACGCTCTTGGTCCTCGCCGACGACGGCAGCATGGCGCGCAAGGACCTTAACCCGGAAGTCATCGCGGAACGGCGCAAGATCTACGGAAACAGTCGAGAGTCCGTCTTCACCGATACCGGCCACATGATCCACCTGGAACGCCCGGAGCGGCTGGCCCAAGTGGTAGAGCCGTTCTTGGCCGACTAACCGGTCAGGCGTAACCTACTCGATCAGCTTGTCGGCGCGCGCAAGAACCGTGCGAGGAGGGGTTTCGAAAACGGCTCGGCGGCATTGGCAAGTACACCTACACGAAGAAACAACGGCACGAAGTCGCGGAATATTCCCATCCCCTTCGCATGGAGTTCCGGCCCACCCGTTGACACGCCGGTGATGTTTCCACCAGATCGAGAAAAACTGGTGATGAGGCCGGTGCCGATGGGATCGCCGGCTGGCACCATGACAATCGGGATTGTCATGGTTGCCCTCTGCAACGCCAGCGCAGCAGGTGTCTGGAACGCGACAAGCACGTCCGGCTTGAGCCCGGCACGCTCGACTGCGTGTGCGCCGAGACGATCATTGCTCCCCTCGGCCCAGCGGGATTCGACGACGAGGCTCTTTCCTTCAACATGGGCAAGTTCCCTCAGCCCGGACAGCAGCGCCTCGACCCAGCTCGAAGTATTGGCTGCGGACGACAGGCCCGGCAACCCGATCCTGGCCGTCCTTGGCGATTGAGCCCGCGCGAGCCTGGAAACCTATTGGAAAATTGCACCGGCGCCCAGCGCGACCATCCACTTGCGACAAATGTTCATCCCGCGACCCCCGATGCAAAGGAGACTATGCCCCAAAGAGAACCGGCCGAACCGAATTAGCTACCAGGCGCGCGCGCCGTTGCAGAAGATCACTTCACCCGAGGTGTAGCTGGAGGCTGGAGACGCTAGGTATACCGCGGCGCCGGCTATCTCGCCCGGCATGCCCAGCCGCCCCATCGGGATCTGGTTCATCACTCCCGCCTGCACGTTGTTGCGTGGCTCGCCACTGGGCGTCACGACGCCAGGAACCAGCGCATTGACGCGGATGTGCGGCGCCAGCGACATGGAGAGATACCGCGTCATCATCCACAGCGCCGCCTTGCTCACGCCATAGGGGCAGGCCAGCGGCGTGGGCACCGGCAGGAACCCCGACCCGGACAATACGTTGATGATGTTGCCGGGCCGCCCCGACTTGTGCGCCTCGGCGAACAGGCCGCGGATCAGGCGAAACGGGCCCAGCACGTTGGTGCGATGCACTTCGTCCCAGGTCTCGTCCCCGATCTCGAGGATGGAGGTGGCCTTGGTGGTGCCGTAACCTGCGGCATTGTTGACCAGCACGTCGGCGCCACCCGCCTCCTCCAGCACGTAGGCGCACAGGGCATCCGCGTCCGCCGCATTGCCGACATCCGCGACGAAGGTCATGATTCGCCGGTCGGGGGCTTCCCTCCGCACCATGGCGGCTGCGCTGTCCAGGCGATCCTTCTTGCGCGCCACCATCACCACGTCAGCGCCGGCCTCAGCAAAGGCCAGCGATATGGACGTACCGATATTCTTGCTCGCGCCGGTAACGACGGCAACCTGGCCGTCGAGCCGAAACGAGCCCTCGGGCATGCCAAAAGTCTTGCGGGGAAATTCATCCGCGGATGCGCCGGCCTTCGGTGATGCGTTGCTCATGTGATTTCCCGGGCTACATGCCGCGACGGTACTGGCCGCCGACCTCGAATAGGGCCTGCGTGATCTGTCCGAGCGAACAGACGCGCACAGCATCCACCAGCACGGCGAACACGTTGTCATCGGCGATGACCGCCTGTTTCAGCCGCGCCAACATGGCGGCCGACTCCCCGGCGTTGCGCTGATGGAAGTCGCGCAAGCGCTTCAATTGCGACTCCTTCTCCTCGGTGGTCGAGCGGATCAGTTCCACGGTGGGGGCAACGCCGTCGGAATGCGGATTGCGGAAGGTGTTCACGCCGATGATGGGATACGAGCCGTCGTGCTTCTTGTGCTCGTAGTACATCGACTCCTCCTGGATCTTGCCGCGCTGGTAGCCCGTCTCCATCGCGCCCAGCACGCCGCCGCGGGAGGAAATGGCCTCGAACTCCTTGAGCACGGCTTCTTCCACCAACTCGGTGAGCGTGTCGAAGATGTATGCACCCTGGTTCGGGTTCTCGTTCTTGGCGATGCCGAACTCGCGGTTGATGATGAGCTGGATGGCCACGGCACGGCGCACCGACTCCTCGGTGGGCGTGGTGATGGCCTCGTCGTAGGCGTTGGTGTGCAGCGAGTTGGTGTTGTCGTAGGTCGACAGCAGCGCCTGCAGCGTGGTGCGAATGTCGTTGAAGGCGATTTCCTGCGCATGCAGCGAACGTCCGCTGGTCTGCGAGTGGAACTTGAGCTTCTGGCTGCGCTCGTTGGCACCGTAGCGGTCGCGCATGGCCACCGCCCAGATGCGCCGCGCCACGCGCCCGAGCACGGCGTATTCCGGGTCCATCCCGTAGCTGAAGAAAAACGACAGGTTGGGGGCAAAGTCGTCGATCTTCATGCCGCGCGCAAGGTAGGCCTCGACGAAGGTGAAACCATTGGCGAGCGTGAATGCGAGCTGGCTGATCGGGTTCGCGCCGGCCTCGGCGATGTGGTATCCGGAGATCGACACCGAGTAGAAATTGCGTACCTTATTGGTAACGAAGTACTCCTGGATGTCGCCCATCACCTTCAGCGAAAATTCGGTCGAGAAGATGCAGGTGTTCTGGCCCTGGTCCTCCTTGAGGATGTCCGCCTGCACCGTCCCGCGCACGTTTTGCAACGTCTTCAAGCGGATATCGGCGGCTTCCTTTGCATCGGGCTGGCGTCCCTTTTCCTTTGCAAAGGCGGCAACCTGCTGGTCGATCGCGGTATTGAAGAACATGGCGAGAATCGTCGGTGCCGGCCCATTGATGGTCATCGACACGCTGGTCGTCGGGCTGCACAGGTCGAAACCGTCGTACAGGGCCTTCATGTCGTCCAGCGTGGCGATCGACACGCCGCTGTTGCCGACCTTGCCATAGATGTCCGGGCGCTCGTCGGGATTGAATCCATACAGGGTCACCGAGTCGAAAGCCGTAGACAGGCGCTTGGCCGGCATCTCCTTGGACAACAGGTGGAAGCGGCGGTTGGTCCGAAACGGGTCGCCCTCGCCGGCGAACATGCGCGTTGGATCCTCGCCCTCGCGCTTGAACGGGAACACGCCGCCGGTGAATGGGAAGGAGCCCGGCAGGTTTTCCAGCATGTACCAGCGCAACAGCTCGCCGTGATCCTCGTAGCGCGGTAGCGCCACCTTGGGGATGTGCGTCCCCGACAGCGAGATGGTGGTCAGTTTGGTGCGCATCTCCTGGTCACGCACCTTGGTGACGAGGTCGTCCCCGGAGTAGGACTTTGCCAGCTCCGGCCAGTGATCGAGGAACTGCATGGAACGCGCATCGAGCGCCCGGGTCTTTTCCTCGACCAGCGAATCGAGTGCGCCCGCGTCCTTGCCGCCGCCTTCAAGCATGTCCTTTACGGTCAACAGGCTCTGGCGCTCGCGGGCGATCCGCGCCTGGTTCCTGGTTCGTTCATGGTACCCACGAACGCCCTCGGCGATTTCCGCGAGGTAACGCGCCCGCTTTGCCGGCACCACAGCATGAACATTGGACGAGCTGGTGGCCGTGACCGAAGGAAGGCGGCCGGCAGCAAGCTTGAGACCCTTCTCGGCGAGCTTGGAAGCCAGCGCCTTGTACAGGCCGCTCACGCCGTCGTCATTGAAGCGCGCGGCAATGGTGCCGAACACCGGCATGTCCTGCGTCGCGGTGGAAAAAGCCGCGCGATTGCGCTGCATCTGCTTGCGCACGTCGCGCAGCGCATCTTCTGCGCCGCGGCGATCGAACTTGTTGATGGCGACGAAGTCGGCGAAATCCAGCATGTCGATCTTCTCGAGCTGGCTCGCAGCGCCGAACTCCGGGGTCATCACGTACAGAGACAGGTCCACGTGCGGGACGATGCGTGAATCCCCCTGGCCGATGCCGGAGGTCTCCACGATGATGAGATCGAAACCCGCCGCTCGACAGGCCGCGATGGCATCGGGCAAGGCGCGCGACAACTCCGCCCCGGCAGAACGCGTTGCAAAAGACCGCACGAAGATGTTTTCCCCATGGATGGCGTTCATGCGGATGCGATCACCCAGCAGCGCGCCGCCGGTTTTCTTGCGCGACGGGTCAACGGCCAACACAGCGACCTTCAGCAGGTCGTTCTGGTCGAAGCGAATACGCAGCACCAGCTCATCGGTCAGCGAGCTCTTGCCTGCGCCACCGGTCCCCGTGATGCCCAGCGCTGGGGACTTGTGGGCAGCCGCCAGATCATGGATCTCCTGGCGGACCTTCGGGTCGATGGTGCCGAGCTCACAGGCGGTGATGAGCTGCGCAAGCGCGCGCCGGTCGCCCGCTTTCATCGCCGCCAGCGACTTCGGCGCATAGTCCGAAGGGTCGAAGTCGCACTGCTCCAGCATGTCGTTGATCATGCCCTGCAGGCCCATTTTCTGGCCGTCTTCAGGAGAGTAGATGCGTGCCACGCCGTACTTGTGCAGCGCCTCGATCTCCGACGGGACAATCACCCCGCCACCGCCACCGAACACTCTAATGTGCTCGCCACCGCGCTGGCGAAGCAAGTCGATCATGTAGGCAAAGTACTCGTTGTGCCCGCCCTGGTAGGACGAGATGGCGATTCCCTGCACGTCCTCGTGCAGGGCTGCCGTGACCACCTCATCGACGGATCGATTGTGCCCGAGATGGATCACCTCGGCGCCTGAGGCCTGCAGGATCCGGCGCATGATGTTGATGGCGGCATCGTGCCCGTCGAACAGGCTGGCGGCAGTCACGAACCGGATCTTATGCGTCGGCTGGTAGACCGCGTTCTTCGCCTCGCCAGGAGACGGCGCCGCCCGCCGCGCGGACGCACGCTCAAGATTGGAAACCTCAGTAGCAGCCTGTTTCATGGGATCACCGTCACTCGGAAACAATGGAGATGGCGGGATTTTACGGCATCGCACCGAACAGCGGCGCGAAGCGATCGCAAAGCCGAGCGATCACGTCACAACATGACGCGCACAGCTTTCCGGATTACGGGAATTAACCACCCCATGATAGGGCAACTGCCCGCGTTTCACGGGCAGTTGCAACGAAGCTCGGACACCCAGCGCTTGCGCCCTGGGACAGACCTGCAGGTCAGCCGCTGACGAGCTTGTCGTTCGAGTAAATCAACGCGTCCCGATGCGCAAAATTGATGCGCACTGCATCGCCGGGATTGAATGCCGTCTTCGCCGAATGGGTGCTCACGTAAAGGGTCTGCCCCCCCACGTCGAGCACATAGTCGATCTCGCCGCCCGAGTACAAGGCATCAACCACACGCCCTCCGCCAAGCGAGAACGAGCCACCCGACGGCGCAGCTTCGCTGCCGACAGACATGTGAACCGCATTGGGACGTACATACATCTGCAACGGCCCCTTAAGCGCGCTCAGGATTCCCAGGTCCCCCTCGAGCCGCCCGGCGTCGCTCATCCAGCCACCTTCTGAATTGAGCGCGAGCACATTGCGGATGCCGAGGAACTTGGCCACGTATTCCGTTGCCGGCCGGTCGTAGACCTCGCGAGCAGTGCCAAGCTGTTCGATCTTGCCGGCCCGCATCACGGCAACGCGCGTCCCCAGGTTGAATGCCTCGATCTGGTCGTGCGTGACGTAGATGCCGGTGAAACCGACTTCACGGTGAATGGCCCGCAAGTGCGCGCGCAACTCCACGCGCAACAGCGCATCGAGGTTCGAGAGCGGCTCATCGAGCAGCATGATCTTGGGCTTGGGTGCGAGCGCACGGGCAAGCGCAATACGCTGTTGCTGGCCGCCCGACAGCATCGCAGGCAGGCGGTCAGTCAGGTGGCCGCACTGGACGACTTCCAGCACATCCTTGACGCGTTTGTCGCGCTCCGATGCAGCCACACCCCGAGCACGCAGCGGGTACTCGACATTGCGCTGTACAGTCATGTGGGGCCACAACGAATAGTTCTGGAACACCATGCCGATGTCACGAAGGTGGGTAGGCTGGTTGAACTGAATGGAGGCATCGAACACCGCCTTCCCCTCCAATGTGATCTTGCCCTGTTGCGCATCTTCCAGCCCGGCGACGCAGCGCAGCAGCGTGGTCTTGCCGCAGCCGCTGGGCCCGAGGAGCACCAGCATCTCGCCGGCCTGGACCTCGATATCCACATTATTCACCGCGATCACCTTGTCGCGTCCCGGATACTGCTTGACCAGCGCCTCTACTTTGAGCTCTTGCACAATTATTCCTTTGCTAGATTTTCTTCAGCGATTCGGATCCGCCGATCCAGACCGCGATCATGACTCCGATCACGGTGACGAGCACCATGATCAGCGCAAGAACTGCAACCTCCGAGTACACCCCACCCGTCCACACGTCGTACATCACGCTGCCAATCACCTGTGTGCGCGCCGAGCGCACCATCAGCGACGCGCTGAACTCGTGGAACAGCAGCACGAAAGTCAGTGCCGCGGTCGCGCCGATGCCCTTACGACACAGGGGCAGCAGAATCTGCAACAAGGAGCGAAGCGCGCCGCCACCGCAGGCCTTGGATGCCTCGAGGAATTCCTGCCCCGTGGCCACCAGCGTGGTGAACTGCAGACGCGTGGCATGGCCGATCATCAGCGTGATGTAGGTCACGACCAGCACCGCTGCCGTGCCGTAGATCTGGATCGGCGGCCGGGTATAGGCAAACAGGAGCCCGAAACCCATCAGCGACGCCGGTACCGCCATCGGCAGGGTGGCGAGAAAGTCGATCGCCATGCGGATCGGCTTAAAGATGCGCGTGGACTGTAGCAGGGCAAAGGCCATGCCGAATCCGAGCGGAATGAGGATCGCGATCGCGATCACCGATGTCTTGATGCTCGTCCAGACCGCATTCACCAGCACCGGGTTGTCGAGCACCGATTTCCAGTGGCGCGTGGTGAGTTCCGTCATGACCAGCGACCCCGACCAGAACGGTGACAGCGACACGTAGGTCAGTGCAAGAAGCGGCAGCACGGTGGTGATCAGGAGGTACACGCCGATGACGCCGGCGGCCCACCAGCGCGTGGTGCGCGCATCGTACTTGGAGCGCGCCGAGACGACGACGTAACGCCGCTGCTCGCCCAGCGCCAGCTTCTGCAGCATCACCACGATGAATCCGGCAATGAGGATGGGAAATCCGAGAGCTGCACCCAGCCCGTAGTCGATCGGATAGCGCAGCGTCAGGTGGAACATTTCCGTGGTCAGCACGTCGATGCGCGAGGTTCGTCCCAGTAGCAGCGGCGCGGTAAATTGTCCCATGCCCAACAGGAACACCACCCCGGCAGCGAAGATGATCGACGGCCGCAGCAGCGGCAGCGTGACGGTAAGGAGGATTCGCACTGGCGAGGCGCCGCACGCGGCAGCCGCGGCCTCCAGTTCCTGCCCCATGTTCTTGAGGCCGGTATGTACAAATACATACACGAAGGAACTCAGCAGCATGCCTGTGATGAGAACAATCCATTTGACAGTGTAGATGTCGAATGGCCCCTCTTCCAGACCTGATAACAATGGCAGCTGCCGGAGCATCATGTTGAGGTAGCCGACCTTCGGCGACAGCAGGAAGATCCAGCCGGTCACAGCGGCCACCGCGGGAACGATCAACGGCAGCAAGGGTGCCAGTTCGCCGAACTTCTGCACGCGCCGAGGAAGCAGCGACGCGCACCAGGCGAGGAACGTGCCTACGAGCACAGCCAACGCGCTGGACAGGAACGCCAGGATCACCGTAGTGCGCACCGTATCGCCGATTCGCGGCAACTCTCCCATACGCGTAAAGGCCGAACCGCCATCGATGAAGGCGCGGTATTGCAATTGCACAATCGGCCACACGACGGCAAAACCCACCACAATCACGATCAGCAGCCAGCCAATCTGGGGGGCCACCTGCCGGCGCATCAAGCCGCCCGACCCCCACCATGCTAATCCTTTTGAACTCGTGTTTTCAGCGCTCACAGCATCTGCTCCAGTCATTCAACATTGCGTTTCGCGACATCTCTTCGCAGGGCGGCGTGCTAAAGCCCACCATGCAAGACTACTTGAAAATTCCGCTCCAGTATGCCCGGTACTTGTTCACCACGTCCGGCGGGTACGCACTAGAATCCCAGGCGGTGATCGCCGCAGCGGGAATAGCCCCAGGGACATCGGTACGCGGACTGGCTCCCTCCCCGGTACCGCTCCAGGCCGTCTGCCCGGCTTTCGACATCACGTAATCCATTAATACGAGCGCGGCATTCAGCCTCCGGCTCCAGGCCAATCCGCCCATCGCATACTCGAATCCAAGCCCCGGGTTTGGCAGCACGTACTTGACCGGCGCTCCCTGATCAATCAGCGTCTTGAAGGCCGTGATATTGCCGAATGCTCCCACGGCAATCTCACCGGCCGCCAGCGACTGGGCCAAGGGAGTCGTTCCATTGTAAAGCCTGGGATTCTGAGCCCGCAATTTCTGCAGGTAGTCCTTGCCCTGGGTTTTCTCCAGCCAGTCATACCATGCGATCAGGAGCGTCGAGGCCAGTTCGCTCGTGCCCAGCCGCCCCTTGTATTCCGGGCGCAGCATATCGGCATAGGATGTCGGCGGATTGGCTCCAATGAGCTTGGTGTTGTAGACGATCGTCAGGGGCTCGAGTCCCGCCGTAATGACTGAACCATCGCGAATATATTTTGCGGGCCAGGTCGCCGCCTCCGGTCCGACTGGCTTCAACAGCTTCCCCTCCTTGGCACGCGCACGAAACCACTCCAGTTCAGTGGAGATGAATACATCCGCGCCGTCAACGCCGCCGGATTGCTCCTGCCCCACCTTGGTCAGGATCTCTCCGCTCGGACCACGAGTGAACTCGATGTCGATATCCGGGTAGGCTTTCTTGAATCCGGCAACGAGCCGGTTGCCAAGCGAGGGCGGTGTCGCCGAATACAGCACCACCTTGCCCTCCTTTTTTGCCGCGGCAAGCACGTTATTCCACGACTGCTGCGCATACACCGCGGAAGGGGCAAAGGCGGCCGTCACGGTCGTTGCAAGAAGAGCCGTTGCCAATGCGAACCGCCCAAGACCGGGAAAAATCGTGTCCAGCTGTTTCATCCTCGCCTCCTCACCAGTCAAATTCACACGACGGAATACACACTGTGCCTAGAATGCCGTCACTTCGAAAAGCGCCTACTGTACCCGTGATCCCCGAGTGAGCGGCAATATTCTTGCTAGCCCTTCTTGCCTTTCGCGGCGGCTAGGCGGTCCCACATTCCCCTGACCCCCGTCGCCCGAAGCTTCGCCTTCTGGACCTTGCCCGAAGGCGTCATGGGGAAACTGTCGACGAACTGGATGTAGCGCGGCCGCAGGAATTCCGGCAGTCGCGTCGACACCCAGGAGTCGATGTCGTCGGCTGACGCCTTCATTCCCTCCTTGAGGATGACGAATACGCCGACCTCGTCCTCGCCCGCCTCTTCGTCCGCCGGCATGCCGGTGGCAGCACAATCCTGCACTGCTTCATGGGCGATGATGGGCCGCTCGACCTCGAACGACGAGATATTCTCGCCACGGCGACGCAGGCAATCCTTGAGGCGGTCCACGAAGTAGTACCAGCCGTCCTTGTCTTCGCGCAGCCCGTCCCCGGTATGGAACCACAGGTTGCGCCGCGCATTGGCAGTGGCCTCAGGCATCCCGTAGTAGCCCGAGTTGATCAGCCAGGGCTCCTTGGCGCGAATCTGCAGTTCACCCACCTCTCCCTGCGCCACCTCCTCATCAGTGTCGGGATCGGCAAGGCGGATATCGAACCAGTCCGATACCGCCAGACCGCAGGAACCCGCAGGGCGCTCCATGCCGTACGGCGTCAGCATCGGCAGACAGATCTCCGTCTGGCCAAAGCACTCCACGAAGGCCTCGATGCCGAAGCGCTTCTTGAGCACATCCACATGGCTCCAGGCGGTTGGCGTCGAGAACACGCAGCGCAAGCGGCTCTTCTTGTCGAATTCGGAAGGTGGCTGCTTGGCCGCCCAGTCCATCATGACCCCGACGAAATTGGTGACCGTTGCCTGGGACTCGGCGATGCGCTCACTAAACTTGGACGGGCTGAACTTCGGGTACAGGTACATGCTCGCGCCGGCAATCAGCACCGGATAAG
This sequence comes from Betaproteobacteria bacterium, assembly GCA_947476535.1. GTDB lineage: Bacteria > Pseudomonadota > Gammaproteobacteria > Burkholderiales > SG8-39 > CAIYPG01. The sequence continues at coordinate 4,966 of CANJRC010000061.1, read as the reverse complement.
TGGTCAGGAATTGGGCATTGCCGTGAAACAGCGGGTTGCCCGTCATGAACACATCCTTGTCGGTCAGGCGTGTGAGGTCCACGCACTGCTCGCTGAAGTAATACAGCTGCGAATGCGACATCATCACGCCCTTGGAAGGACCCGTGGTCCCCGAGGTAAACAAGATGGCGCCCAACTCGTGGCGCTGGATGGCCGGCGGCGACGCGATCGGCTTGGCATTGAGCAGCGCGTCGAACGATTCGGCGGTGAATCCCTGGTCGCGCAGTGACTTGAGTTCCGCCTCGACGTTCTCGCCGACGACAAAGAACATCGGCTTGATCTTGGCCGTGGACAACGACTTGCCGATTTCCACAAAACGCGGAACGTAATTCGGACTGACCACCACGCCGCGCGGCGCGGTCACGTTGGTGCAATGCAAAAGGAAATCGCCGAAGTAGCTGTTGTTCGTGGGAACTTCCACCACCCCGGCACGCGATGCGCCGAACCAGACAAGGATGTACTCGGAGCAATTGTCCAGGTAGATCGCCAGGCGATCGCCTAGCTGGAAACCGCGCTCCACCAGGCCGCCCGCGATTCGCGATGCGAGCTCATCGGTGCGACGGTAGGTATATACCCTGTGCGCTGGATCGCGCTCGGGTTCGGTCAGGAATGGCTTGTCACCGTATTTTTGGGCCTGAATGCCGAGAATGTTCCCCAGATTCCAGTCGGCCCTGTTCGGAAACGTGATTTTCAGTGGCCCGTATGTTTTTTTCATCTTTCCTCCGGTGATCCCTGTTGCCAGCCCGACGGTGCGGCACTCCAGACGCCACCCTTCTTGCGAACTGTCGGCCATGACCATCGATTTGAAGCCCGCGATATTACTATGACAATCAGTGGATAGGAATGCCTTGCGCATCCGTAATATTGGCTGGATACGGCGGCGCGTCAAACAGCCACACGGCGCTTGAGGGCGAATTATTTTCGCCAGCGAGACTGCTTTAAACTCACACTTACTTTTCTCCCCTGCTTTTCCATCGCCACTACAACGGGATATTCATGCAACAGACATCCAAAGCATCAGCGAAAACAGCAGCACGCGGCCCTTTATCGGGACTGCGCGTCATCGAATTCGAAGCCATTGGTCCCGCACCCTTTTGCGGCATGATGCTCGCCGACATGGGGGCCGATGTCCTGCTGGTTGAGCGCCCGCCTGTGGCGGCACCGGGCGATACGAAGAAACGTCGCCACGACATCATGCTGCGTGGCGCTCGTTCACTGACGCTCGATCTCAAAACCGATGCCGGTCGCGAAACGGCCGGGTTGCTGGCCGCAAAAGCCGATGCATTACTCGAGGGGTTTCGTCCCGGCGTCATGGAACGACTCGGCCTGGGCCCGGATGCGCTGCTCGCGAAAAACCCGAAACTGGTCTATGGCCGCATGACGGGATGGGGACAGACCGGACCGATGGCCCACAGTGCCGGCCACGACATCAATTACATTGCGCTCTCGGGCGTACTCAACGCGATCGGTCGCCGCGGCGAGGCGCCGGTGCCGCCGCTCAATCTCATCGGCGACTTTGGGGGGGGCGGCATGTTGCTGGCCTTTGGCGTGTGCTGCGCGCTCATCAGTGCCCAGCGCAGCGGGCAGGGGCAAGTGGTTGATGCCGCCATGGTGGACGGGGCGGCGATCCTCGCAAGCATGTTCTGGGGCAGGCTGGGCACCGGGCTGTGGAGCGAAGAGCGAGGAACGAACTTGCTCGACACCGGCTCTCCTTGGTATGACGTGTATGCAACCGCCGACGGAAAATATGTATCGATAGGCGCCATCGAACCCAAGTTCTATGCCGAATTCCTGCAGAAGATGGGCTTTGTCGCAGCCGAACTGCCTGACCAGAATGATCGAAACCGCTGGCCGGAGCTGCGCACCCGATTTGCCGCCGCATTCAAGACGAAGACACGCGATGCGTGGAGCAAGGTTTTCGAGAACTCGGATGCCTGCTTCGCACCGGTGCTGGCGTTCAGCGAGGCACGCCGCGATGCGCACAACGTGGCCCGCAATGCCTTCATCACCGTGGACGGTATCGAGCAGCCCGCGCCGGCGCCGCGATTCTCACTGACCCCGGGCGCGGTACGCAGCGCCCCGCCAGAACGCGGCGAAGGTGCGCGCGAGGCGCTCGCCGACTGGGGTTTCAGCCCTGTCGAGGCGGATCGGCTGCTGAAATCAGCCTGACCCCTTCGCCCCGCCTTTTCCCCACTGCTCGGCAAGGCGGAATCGTTGCACCTTGCCGACCGGCGTGCGCGGCAGCTGGTCCATCACGTGCACCTGCTTGGGTACCTTGTAGGGGTCCAGTCGCGTGCGCAGGAACTGCCGGACGGACTCCGCATCAAGCGTCGCCCCGGATGCAGGGACTACAGCCAGCCTGACTTCCCTCCCCCAACGCTCGCTGGGTACGCCAAACGCAGCGCATTGCCCAAGACCGGGGAATTGCACTGCTTCGATTTCGACTTCGCCGGGCTGCACATTGAGGCCGCCGGAAATGATCATGTCGTCTAGGCGCCCAAGGATGACGACATTATCATCGGCAAGCAGGCGTCCCTGGTCCCCCGTCAGTAACCAACCATCCGACATGAATTTCTTCGCCGTCTCGACGGGATTGTTCAGGTAGCCCTGGCTCACCTTCAGACCGCGCAGTGCGATCTGGCCCACCTCACCCACGCCCAAGGGGCGATTGTTTTCATCGAAGATGCACATTTCGACGCCGGGAGCCGCCTGGCCAATGCTCCCCAGCATTTCCTCGTCGCCTTCGGCGATGGCACGAACATGCGCCTCCGGGCCGAGCGAGGTCGCCAGCGCCGACGACTCCGTCAAGCCATAACCGTTGATGATGCCGCAATGCATGCGCTCAACCAGTTGCCTAGCATGCGGCATCGGCAACGGCGCCGTTCCGCAAACAAGGATTTCCAGCGACGACAGGTCGAAGCGCTCCAGTTCAGTCGCCAACAGATCGCCGACCATGGTGGGTCCGACCACCAGATGGGTGCCCTTCCATTTCGCGATCGCATCGCACAGTGAAGTTGGATCGAACCCCGGCAAAATGACATGGGCGCCCGCGTTCACCACTGAGATGAAGACGCGGCTGGCACCTGCAAAGTGCGCCAGCGGCATGGGATTCACATTCACGTTCCGACCCATGTTGCGATAGACGATGGCTGCCGTCATGCCATGCACCACCAGGTTCAAGTGCGTCAGGATGACGCCCTTCGGTTCACCGGTAGTCCCGCTGGTGAAGCAGACCATCGCAGTTCCCGCCGGCAGCTCCATGCGACTCCCGGGAAGGGACACCCGCCCCGGGTCGTTTCCATAAGCGATCCAGCGTGCCGTATGCGCAGTTGCCGCGATGCCTTTCATGCGGTCCGCAACTTCGGGAGAAACAATGCCCACGCGCGCACCCGACCTGGAAACGATCCGGGCAATCGCCTCGTCGGGAAGGCGCGTGCTCACTGGCACCACCGCATGGCCGGCCGCCATAATCCCCAGATACAGTTCGGGGACTGCAGGATCGTGCTCCGCCACCACGGCGATGGGCTCGCGCCCGCCAGGACCGAGCATGTTTCGCAGGAGGGCCGCCAGTGCATCGACCCTTGCCATGAGTTGCGAATAGTCGATCGCACCGCTTGGAGATGCCACCGCAATCGAGCGGGGCGCCACCCGCACCGAACGGCGCAGGAACGCGACAACGTCGGCGCTGGCGGCAGTCAGCAACCGATCAATCCCGGATCTAACAGCGCAACCAAGAACGGCAACCCGGAGAACTGGGGCCCGCGGCTACTTGCGGAACTGCCGGAAGTCCGGCTTGCGCTTGCCCATGAATGCGGAGGAACCTTCAGTCATCTCCGGTCCACCGGCAAGGCGCAACAGGGTCTGCTTTGCATGCTCCATTGCAGGTTGCAGCATGTCCCACCAGACGTTCGAGGTGACCTTCGTGAGTTCGAGGTAAGCCGGGCTCTTGTCCAGGAGTTCTTCTGCCCACAGCTGCACTTCCTCGTACAGTTTTTCGTGGGGAACGACCTTGTTGACCAGGCCCATTTCCAGCGCTTCCTGCGCCGAATAGAGTCGGCTCAGGAAGCACAGTTCCTTCGCCTTCTTTTCGCCGATCTGCAGGGACATCAGGTTATTTGCACCGAATACCGGAGAGCTGCCGACACGCGTCCCGGCCTGGCCGAAACGGGCGCGATCCGACGCTATGGCCAGGTCGGAGCACACCACGAATTCGTTGCCGCCACCCACGGCCACGCCATTGACCGCGGCGATGACGGGCTGTGGCGCATGGCGCATGATGTTGAAGGTTTCCTGCGAGAGGTTGAAGAGCTTGCGACCATCATTGGTCGTGAAGTTCTGCAGATCCTTCAGGAACCCCCCGGCGCAAAATGACTTGTCGCCGGCCCCAGTGAGCACGATCACGCCAATGGTGGGATCTTCGCTCACCTCGCGAATGCCCCAACCGACTTCCTGGAACATGGAGAAATCGCACGCGTTATAACGGTCTGGTCGATTGAAGGTAACCCAACCCACCCCGCCGCGTTTCTCGACCTTGACGTCCTTGTAGTCCTTCGTTGACATGCGTTCCCCCTGAATTTCACCCGCTGATCGATCGGGCGTTTGAGTATGAGTGGTGAGTGATTCTTGCTAGAATAATAACAGAAGGCTCAATAAGCCCTTGGTAAGTCCTGAGCCGCATTCTCCTATCTTCCGGAAGCCGTGCATCTGCACGCCACGCACTCGAGGAATTCATGGCAATCGTCTACAACACGCTGAAAAACTGGTCGTTCCCGGACCATGAGCACGATTACAACGACGTCGCCACCATGCTGTACGCGCTCGGCGTCGGACTCGGACAAGACCCGATGGATGAGAAGCAACTGCCTTTCGTCTATGAAGAAAACCTGCGTGCGCTGCCCACCATGGCGGTCGTGCTCGGATACCCTGG
>CANJRC010000060.1 GCA_947476535.1 Betaproteobacteria bacterium | reverse complement strand
GCCGATGAGTTCACGCATGAGGATGCCGCAGCGATCCTCGAGGAACGTGTTGTAGACATTGCGGCGCAGGTATTCGCTGGGCAGCAATTCGAGCGTGAGTTTCTGCAGGAAGCGATGGCGCCGGTAGCTCACGTCACCGCGCTCGGAGAAATGCGCAAGCCAGCCGATGCGTCCTTCACCCGATACCACCTTCAGCATCGGATGACGGTCGAACACACTGCCAAAGATGAGGTCGGCAATGGGCATGGAGTACATGAAGTCCGACTGGATCTGCCCCGCCGACACCATGCCCGGACCCTTGCGGTCGCCAAAGGGGCCGGTGTCGGGCGTCGGGCCCACGCCCTTGTGAAAATGCACCGGCACATCAGCCTCGGCCGCCGCGGCCCAGAACGGATCCCACCACGGGTCCCACATGCGCCGCGACGGGAACATGGGGATCAACACGCCCTTGAAGCCGAGCGCGAGCGCCCGGCGCATCTCGGCGATGGCCGCCTCGGGGGTCTCCTCCTCGGTCGGCATCACGGCCATGCTGACCAGGCGCGTGGCGTCGTATCCGCACCATTCGTGCTGCCAATCGTTGTAGGCGCGGATCAGCGCGACGCGAAGCTCGCCGTCCTTCGTGGCATACATGGAGGTCGCAAGCCCCGGGTACCACACCGAGGCATCGACGCCGTCCTTTTCCATTTCAACGATGGCGGTCTTCGGATCCCAGCTGCCGGGCGCGGTGTCCGCGTGCCGGATCGGGAAGCGCCGGTATTCCTCGGGCGCCCAGCGCCGGCCCTGCAGCCAGGCCAAGCTGTAGGTACTCGACATGCCCGTGGTCGGCGGAACGCCGTCCCACATCCAGGCTTCACCGCCGTCCGGCGTGGCCACGAGGCGCGGCGCGCGATCCCTGAATTTCACGGGGACACGGTCGACGTAGACATCCCCCGGCTCGTTGAAATGATTGTCGGCGGAGATGGCGCGGTAGTGCATTCAATGCTCCAGCAGTGTTGCAGTCCCGGACAATTCTATTTGAATATGCTCTGTTCGCCTCCCGAATTGGCGGCACTGGTCAAACGTCGCTTGATCGCTTACCGCCAGGGGCGGCGCGGTGCCGGTCCACCTTTGCGTGCCGCAACGCAATTCGACCGGGCGTGGCGCATTCCTACATAAGAATTGAATCAGCAGGCGAATATCCTGGCGCCACCATGCTTCCCCCCAATCGCGACGCCCAGTCGAGCCACTTCACCAGGGATCCCGGTACTCCACGTTGATGGCATGGGGGCCTGGATCCACAACGCGCATCAGGAAATTGCCTGGCCCTATCCACCCTATTTATTTTGCGTCCAGGGTCACTTGCATGAAATAGCTCAAGTCCAGGGTACGGTCCCTGCGATACACATAGATGACGACTCGCCCACCACCTCGATGGACGGACCAGCCGATATTCACGCATCGCAACCGCCAAAAGGCGAAGCCCCGGCACATCGCTGCGTCGGGGCTTCGGCACCCGGGGAAAGAGGAGGCAAACCCCGAGTACGTGCCCATTTATACGCCAGCAATATTGGCGACCACAATAGGCTTTCCCGCAATGGGCAAACTTTCAGGGTCTTGTCAGGGAGTCGGCGTCGATGCGGACGATGCGCGAGACCGGGAGGCGACCCCCGGAAAAATACCGGACATTACTATCAATCTGGACTAAATAGGCCCGCTGCTTAAGCACTATTTCATTAAATATAATCAATAATCATTAACGCCCTAGCAGATCAACCGCCTAGCACGGCCTTTAGCGCCGCAATAATGGCTTCGGCCCGGGCTGGCTTGGAGAGGTAGGCATCGGCGCCGAGCGCCAGGCCCTGCTGCAATTCCTGGGGGCCGGAGTAGCCGGAAAAAATGATCACCGGCATATCCTTGATGATGGGATGGGCGCGAATCTTTTGCAGGATCTTGAAGCCGCTGACGCCGCCTGGCAATTCAACATCGAGAATCACGACATTGGGCAAGGGCTTTACCTGCAGCGCCGCAACGAAAGTTTTCACGTCGCTAGCCTGGCGCGTGAGGTAGCCCTCGCCGCGAGTCAGGATGAAATTGAGGATGTTGCGTGTCGTGCTGTCGTCCTCGACCAGGAGAACAGTCGTCTTGGCCGGATCGACGAAACGCTTGGGGCGAGGGCGCGTCATGTTGACGAAGTAGCTGTGCTTCTCCAGCGACGTCACCCCGACCAGGAGTTCCTTGGGCACCGGGCGCGGCTTGGGTGCCGATGGAGTTGCGGGCGCAGTTGCAGGCGCAGTTACAGGCGCACGTGCATCTTTGGGAGGCAGTGGTGGAGGCGGTGGAGACTCGCGCAGTTCGCGCAGGTTGAACACGCCGGTGAAATCGAGGTCGATTGCACCGGGTGTTTTCGAGCGAGGGAGCTTGCTTTCCATATCCGGATATTGTCTGCGAGGGAGGCCCACACCGGACCCGTCGAACCCACGTGCATTTTTGAGAGGGCTATTCTCTCTCAAATAGATGGCGACACGACCAATTGCCATGCGGAGTCGTAAACTTTTTCACAGCCGGCAGGAGATGCCCCAGCCCAGTCAGGCCGTAGCCAGCGCGGGCGTCGAATCTATTCTTCCTGCGGGATACCGATTTCCCTGATGAGCCTGGCGTATTCGGCGATTTCCGAGCGCGTGAAAGTGCCCAGTTCCTCCGGCGTGCTCGACTGCGTCTCGAAGCCCAGGCTGTTGAATCGCGCGATGACGTCGGACAGCTTGAGCGCCCTGACGATCTCGCCGTTGAGCTTCATGATGATGTCGCGCGGCACCCCGGCCGGAGCATAGATGGCGGCCCACGGCGTCAACGTGTACGAAATTCCGGATTCGGCCAAGGTGGGCACGTCCGGCAGCTGCGGCAGGCGTTGCGGGCTGGTGACGGCCAACGGTTTGAGTTTCGCCGCCTGTATTGAAGGTAGAGCGCTCATCAGCGGCTCGATGACCAGGTCCACCCGCCCACCCATGAGGTCGGTAAGCGCCTGGGAATTGCTCTTGTAGGGTACGTGCGAGATCTTGACCCCGGCGGCGTTGTTGAACAGCTCGGTGCCCAGACGCGCGTTGCTGCCACCGGCACCGTAATTGAGCTGCCCCGGCTTGGCCTTGGCCAGCGCAATGAACTCCTTGATCGAATTGGCGATCGCTGGATTCACGACAATGACATAGGAGGGGCGACCGACGAGACTGATCGGTGTGAAATCTTTTACCGGATCGTACGAAAGCTTCTTGTACAAGCCCGGGTTGATGGCATGCGTTGGGCTGGCGCCGAAGATGATGGTGTAACCGTCGGGCGCAGCCTTGGCGCCCAGCTCCATGGCGAGGATGCCATTGGCGCCCGGGCGGTTCTCGATGACGAATTGCTGGCCCAGGCTGTCGGACAGTTTCTGTCCCACCGTGCGCGCAAGCACGTCGGACGTGCCACCCGCCGCCTGGTAGACGATGAAGCGCACCGGCTTGGACGGATAGCTTTGCGCCAGGGCGTCGTTCACCGGTAACGCAAATACCGCGAGCAAGACAGCGACACACACTGCAATTTGACGGACCGACCGCGTGAAACCCCTCATCACATGCCCCTCCCCAGAGTGGTTAATACAAGGACAGCTGCGAGGGTAGCCTATCAAATGCCGCCAGACTACGTACGGAAACTTTCCTCCCGGCAGCGAAGGCCCATTGGAGTTCCTTTCAACACGAGGGATTGCTTCTCCACATGCCAACGATTGCCAAATTCATTTGGCAATCGTTTCTTGGTCGGGTTGCGGCGCCATGAGCTCCGGGCCCTGGTTGCGTGCATTACTCACGCGCGGGCCGACACGATGAAAGACGATGGCGTCGTCGGGATTGGGTTGCAGGAGCGCCATCACGCGCTTGGAGTCGGTCAGCGAGCGATCCAGCCACTGGGCCTGGTGTTCTTCGTCGAGTGCAAAGGGCATGCGGTCGTGGATGGGCATGAATGCAGCGTTCGCTGGGCCAACGATGAGCGAGCAGGATTCGATCACCTGCCCATCGCGCTCCCAGTGGTCCCACAGCGCGGCGAATGCCAGCACTTCCCCGGTGGCCGCATGCAGGAACCAAGGCAGGTTGCCCGACGGCAGTTCCTGCCACTCATACCACCCAAGCGCCGGCACGATGCAGCGGCGGCGCTTCAAGGGTTCGCGAAAACTGGCCGCATTGGCGGCGTTCTCCACGCGGGCATTGAAGGTGCTGAACTTGATGCGCGACTCCTTCGCCCAGAACGGCAACAGCCACCACTGCAGTCGAACCAGCTCGCGCTCGCCAGGCCCGCCCTGCGAAGCCGCGCGCACCACGGGAATGTAGTTCGCCGGATTGCCCTGCTGGGGCGCGACGTTGTAGCGCGCAGGAAAGGGCGCCGACGGCACAAGGTCCTCCGCAAGCGCTGGTTGGTTCTGGCGCCCGACTTGCCAGATGTTTTCGATTGCCGCCTGATCGGGGCTGACGTAACGACCGCACATGGCGGAATTCTAGCGCGAGCGGCGGTCGCCAGCGGGACGCCAGCGACAGTATCGCGCGAAAATTCTTCCCGTCGACAAATGGCTCCGAAAACCGCCCCTATTCCGTCGATCCATGTGACGCATGAATTGCTAGAGTTTGCAATGATGCAAGCATTCGCCAGTGCGCCCTCCGGTCCGCTGGTCATTGGTATTTGTGCGCACCGATGTGTCACTAGCATTTCTTCCTACATGCACTCGCGGCACATTGCCTATTCAGTTTTCTCTGTCGTCGATCTACAGTGTCTTCCATTGCAATCGTTGTTCCGAAAAACCCACGACATCGATGGAGGCACCATGCAATATCACTTCAACCTGCCGAACCGCTTCGCCCTGATTCTTGACCCCGACACCATCGAGAGCGTCGTCAAGCGAGCCGAGAAGCTGGATTTACCGCGCCGCGAATGTCACCCGCTCGATCGCTACAACGGCAGACGCGCCAATGCCGACCTCGCGAAGTACGACGCGGAGGTGGACGCCGCAGCAATGACTGAGGAGGAATTGGAATCCGTCGATGCGCTGACCGATACGGCCAGCGCTCCGAGCAGCGCCGAGTCCGCCGAGGATGGCGATGACAAGGACTTCTAGCGCGGCAGCCTGAAGGAAAAGGTTCCCGGGCCGGACAAGCCCTCAGCCGGCATAGGCATTCGCCGGCAAGCCGGCAACGCCAGGGCGGCAGCGGAACAACGCACCCGAGAGCTGCTCCTCGAGCAATTGCGCTTCGGTCAAGGTGTGTGTAGGCGTCGTGATGTAGAGGTCCTTCAGGTCGCGCCCTCCGAAGGCACGGCTTGCGACATGGCGAACGGGGAGCACCACCGCGCCAATCATCCGGCCCTCCGGGCTGTAGCGGCGCACCACTCCCCTGTTGTAATGCGCAACCCACAAGCAGCCTTCGGCATCGACGGTCATGCCATCGGGAAGACCGTTCGCGCGGTCGACCGTGATCAGGCGCCGGCCACAGTCGTCCGCGCGATGGCCTCCACCGCCCTGGCGCCTCATCGACGAGCCCGATGCCATGATGCATGGCAGCCACCAGACCGCCCTGCCGCCGCGGTATCGCCGCACCGACCTGCTTGCCGACGCTAACGCTGGACATATGGCCCGCGCCGGGACTCACCCGAGTGCAGGTTGTCGACAACCATCGAACTATTCTCCGCCTGGCGGCAACGCACTGAACCGCATCCCGTGTGCAATACCACACTGCGCGAGCAACGCATTATCGTCAGGATCTGCTCGACGTGTGACCGTCGGCGATGCAATGCTGCCGAACCGAAGTTTGGAGGCTATTCGACTGCAGCCCCAAGCGCGCGTTTCCAGCCGGAAAAGCGCTCCGCATTCGAGGGAAATTTGGGATGGTTGCAACGAGTTATCACCAGCCGCGCGCCCTTCACGACAACCTCCACTGCCTCGACAAATACGAGTTGCTCTTCGTAGGCCTGACGCTGGTCGTCGCGCACCTGTTTGGGGGCCTGTGAGGACCAGAGCGCGCGTTCCCGCAAGCAGGCGATCACTTGCTCGATTACCTGCGACTGCTTGCCGCCGGACGGATCGCACAAGTAGAGGCTGCCGTTGGCCTTGTCGCCTGGGTCGAAAGTGAGCTGCGTGCTGCGGAAGATGGACGGGCCATCCCAACTGCCCAATGCCGAATGCTGTCCGGTCGCATCATTTGCTGGTTTGTCGCTCATCGTCATTGCTCCGAGGCCAGGAATATTGAGACGGGAAATTGCGCGTTCAAATCCCCAGATAGGACTGCCGCACGCATCCATCATTGAGCTACGCGTTGGCGGCACGAGCTCGGTCGATCACGCTGATCGAGGCTCTAATTTGGAATGGCAGAACGGCGCGAAAGCGTATCACGCACATTCACTCGTCACAAGGAAGCGTGAAATGCGAACTGCACTTTCTGGAGCTTGGAACGCAGGCGTACGAACGCACCATCCCCGCTTGTCGGTGAGCACCGTATCTAGTCTAATTGCCACGATAGGGCCATTCGCAAGAACAGGAGCATCGTGTTGATCGGCGCGGCCAGAACACCGCGCGACCATGGGACGGTCCTGATGTCGCTGCGCTCGGTAATCCACGCATTGCGCGGATGGCGCACCCCTATGGGCATAGCCATGAATACGGCGCAAAGGGTCTTCGGGAACGCAGGGGAGTTGGTTAATCCGGAAGTTCGCGAAGAACTCGACGCCCTGGCATCCCAGCTCGTCGAATTCGCCCTGATGCCTGTATTGCGAGCGACATGCCGACCGCGCCTGGATCTCGCCCATGCGCAGAGAGGGACGGCCGGAGGAATTCGCGGCGGCCGCGGCACTTCTCGCGTCGGACGATGCCAGCTTCATTACGGAAAAACACTAATCGTCGACGGTGGGATCACCCCGCGTCGTAGAAACCCTTCGCGACTACTCCAGGGACAGCACGCGCGGAGGTTTTCCTTCCAGCCAACCTGCAATGTCTTCCACCACACCGCCAAAATAGGCCTTGTAGCTTTCTTCCGAGACATAACCCAGGTGCGGCGTTGCAAGGACATTGTCGAGCGTGCGCAAGGGATGACCTGAAGGCAGAGGTTCGACATCGAATACGTCCAGCGCGGCACCGGCAATGCGCTGGTCACGCAGGGTCGCGATAAGCGCCGTCTCTTCGATGATGGGGCCTCGCGATGTATTCACGAGAATGGCGGTCGGCTTCAGCAGCCGCAACTGCGCATCACCCAGCATGCCGCGCGTGCGCTTGCTCAGGATGAGGTGGATCGTGAGAACGTCAGACTCCGACAAAAGGCGATCCAGCGAGCCCGCGTATTCGATTCCCGCTGCAAGGCAAACCTCGGGGGGGAGGTTCTGGCTCCAGGCCATCACTTTCATGCCAAAGGCGCGGCCAATCGTGGCGACCTGCATTCCGAGCTTGCCTAGGCCCAGTACACCAAGGGTCTTGCCGTGCATGTCCATCCCGACGGTAGACTGCCACGGGCCGCCCGCGCGCAGGTTTGCATTCTCGAATGCGATCTTGCGCGCGAAACCGAGAATGAGCGCCCAGGTGAGTTCCGCAGTCCCGGGGCCGAACGATCCGGTGCCGCACACCAGGATGCCAAGATCCTGTGTTGCCTTGAGGTCGATCGCGGCATTGCGCGGGCCCGTGGTGACGAGGAGTTTCAGTTTCGGCAAGCGCTCGAGCAGGCTGCGTGTGAACGGTGTGCGCTCGCGCATGGCAACCACGATTTCACAGTCTGCAATGGCAGAAGCGATTGCTTCTTCCGAGCCGAGGCGATCATGGAGAAAACGCACCTTCACGCGTCCCGCCAACGCGCTCCAGTCGGCGAATCGTTGCGCGGCACGCTGGTAGTCATCAAGTACCGCACATTGCCACATGCTTTCCTCCTTTCAGTTGGCGATCAGGCCCCGCCCTATTGCTTGCTGTAAATCTGCGCGCCCTTCTTCACGAACTCGATGGACTTCTGTTCCATACCCTTCTTGAGCGCTTCGGCCTCCGAGACGCCCTGTTGCGCTGCGTAATCACGCACATCCTGCGTGATCTTCATCGAGCAGAAGTGGGGGCCGCACATGGAACAAAAATGTGCAACCTTGGCACCTTGCTGCGGCAGGGTGGCGTCATGGAAGTCTTTCGCCGTATCCGGATCGAGACCCAGGTTGAACTGATCTTCCCAGCGGAATTCGAAACGCGCCTTGGACAAGGCGTTGTCGCGAATCTGCGCGCCTGGGTGACCCTTGGCTAGGTCGGCGGCATGGGCCGCAATCTTGTAGGCGATGATGCCGTCCTTGACATCCTTCTTGTCGGGCAGGCCGAGGTGTTCCTTGGGCGTGACATAGCAGAGCATTGCCGTGCCGTACCAGCCGATCTGGGCAGCGCCAATGGCGCTGGTGATGTGGTCGTAACCGGGAGCAATGTCCGTAGTGAGGGGCCCCAGCGTATAGAAAGGCGCCTCGTGGCACTGCTCAAGTTGCAGATCCATGTTCTCCTTGATGAGCTGCATCGGAACGTGCCCCGGGCCTTCAATCATCACCTGGACATCCTGCTTCCATGCCACCTGCGTGAGCTCCCCCAGCGTCTTGAGTTCGCCCAGCTGCGCCTCATCGTTGGCATCCCAGATCGAGCCTGGACGCAGACCATCGCCGAGCGAGAAACTGACGTCGTAGGCCTTCATGATGTCGCAGATATCCTCGAAATGTGTATAGAGGAAGTTCTCCTTGTGATGCGCAAGACACCACTTGGCAAGGATGGAACCCCCACGCGACACGATGCCTGTCATGCGGTTCGCCGTCATCGGCACGTAGCGCAACAACACACCGGCATGGATGGTGAAATAGTCGACCCCCTGCTCGGCCTGTTCGATCAGCGTATCGCGGAATATTTCCCAAGTGAGCTCCTCGGCCTTCCCATTCACCTTCTCCAGCGCCTGGTAAATGGGTACCGTGCCGATCGGCACTGGACTATTGCGCACGATCCATTCGCGCGTTTCATGGATGTTCTTGCCTGTGGAGAGATCCATGACGGTGTCGCCACCCCAGCGGATGGACCAGGTCATCTTCTCAACCTCTTCGGCGATGCCCGAGGTGACCGCCGAATTGCCGATGTTGGCGTTGATCTTCACCAGGAAGTTTCGTCCGATGATCATCGGCTCTGACTCCGGATGGTTGATATTGGCCGGGATGATGGCGCGCCCGCGCGCGACTTCGCTGCGCACGAATTCGGGCGTGATTTCTTGCGGGATCGAAGCGCCGAATGATTGGCCCGGATGCTGGCGTGTCATCAGTGTCGCAAACCTGGCACCCTGCGGGCCGGATGCCTTGAGTGAGTCAATGTAAGCGGCTCGGTTCTGGTTCTCCCGGATGGCGATGAACTCCATCTCGGGCGTTATCAAACCTTTTCGAGCGTAATGCATTTGACTGACATTGCAGCCGGCACGCGCGCGACGCGGCTTGCGCTCGAGACTGAAGCGCAGTTCGGCAAGCTTGAGGTCGTTGAGCCGCTCGGTCCCGAAACGCGAGCTCGGTCCGGGCAGGAATTCCGTGTCGCCTCGCTCCGCAATCCACGGCGCGCGCAGCGCGGGCAGCCCTTGGCGAATATCGATTTTGACGGCGGGGTCCGTGTAAGGGCCCGAGCAGTCATAGACGAAAATGGGCGGGTTCCCTTCTGCGGCATCGGGGCCATTGTTAAAAACCGTGGTGTCAGCCTGCGAGATTTCGCGCATCGGTACACGAATGTCCGGGCGCGAGCCCTCGACATAGACCTTGCGTGATCGCGGCAACGGCTCGACGGCCGCCTGATCCACGTGGGCGGTTGCTGCGATGAATTTTGGATTGGCGTTCATGGAGCACTCCTTCGATTGATTGCCCAAAGGAACGCGCAGGCCACAGTGCCGGGTGCTTCGCGCTTCCCTTCGGCGGCATTACCCGCATCAGGTTCCAAGGGACTTTCTCACCCGCGACTGCGTGGTTCGCAATGCCGCAGGACCCCTAGCACGGACCACCTTACTTCAATTGGCAGGGGGAGGCAAACCGTGTTCGCCACCGCCAAGTCCCTTCGCTTATTGAGAGCGATTCCCAGTATCTTGGTGGTTGACGCGAGCCATGCAGAAGAATGTCCTTCATCCCACTCACCTGTTTATACCACATACTGAAATGTAAAACCATTGCTGTTAAGCATTTTAGTGAAAGTAAGTGCACGCTAATTCAAGTTGTTTCGCCCATATTTGACTCTTTGTTCAGTTATTGTTTAAATTACTGAATAGTTAGTTATTTATGAACCATGTCCACAGATAAAAAATCTGAGCCCCGCTGGGAACGCCGTAAGGAAGCACGGCCACACGAGCTCATCGCCGCTGCCCTCGACCTGTTCGTCGAGAAGGGTTTCGCTGCAACGCGACTTGAAGATGTAGCTACGCGAGCAGGGGTCTCCAAGGGCACCCTTTATCTGTACTTCGACAATAAGGAAGCCTTGTTCAAGGCCGTGGTACAGGAAGGCATACTGCCGGTCATTGAGGAAGGTGAAGCCCTGTTGCAACAATACGAGGGCCCCGCTGCTGAGCTACTACGCCTCGTCGTGCATCGCTGGTGGGAAACGGTCGGCGCGTCGCAGCTGGCCGGGGTCATCAAGTTGATGTTTTCAGAGGCCCAGAACTTCCCTGAGGTAGCGCAGTTCCATTATGACCAGGTGGTGTTGCGGGGCAAGCGCATTTTTGCGTTCGTTGTCGAACTCGGTATCCGCCAGGGTGAGTTCCGCGAACTTCCGGTCGACCATTGTGTGCGCCTTCTTCTCGCACCGCTCCTGATGCTGGCCATCTGGCGCTATTCGCTCGGCGTATGCGAAACGGAACCGGTGGACGCCGAGTCCTACCTGAAGACTTACCTCGATCTCGCGGTCGGCGGCCTCGCCGCTCGGAGTGGCGCATGATCACCGATGCGCTGCTGGCTTACCTGCACTTCACGGCAATACTGATACTCGCATCGGCCCTGGGGGCAGAGGCGTTGCTACTACGCGCCCAGGCTGGGGCCGACACGCTACGCTCACTGGCGCGCGCGGACATCCTGTATGGCGTTTCTTCAGGCGTCGCCATTGCCACCGGGCTGCTACGCCTGTTCTACGGTGCCAAAGGGATGGCGTTCTACTCAGGTAACCCCGTCTTCTGGACCAAGCTGGGGCTATTCGCCGCGGTGGGGCTGCTATCGATCCCGCCCACCCTGAAGTTCATCCGCTGGCGCCGGCAACTGGCGACGGACGAGTCCTTTTATCCCCCCCTGAACGAGATCGCCGCGACGCGGCGCATCGTTTTCATCGAACTGCACCTGCTTGCCCTCATCCCGCTTGCCGCCGTGTTCATGGCGCGTGGATTGGGCATTTGAATCTCCTGCGGAGAATGCAATGAAAGCCCCATTTGCCATGACCATCGCCGTAGCCTTGCTCGGCTGCACGCAGGCCCAAGAGTCCAAGACCGTGGTGCGCTTTGTCCAGACCCAGGTTGCCGCCACAGCCAATCTGGCTGACATCGCGGTCTATTCCGGCGAGGTGCGTGCACGCTATGAAACGGATCTCGGTTTTCGCATAGCCGGAAAAATCGCCACGCGTCTGGTCGATGTTGGTGCCACGGTGAGGAAAGGACAGGCGCTGGCGCGACTGGATCCCACCGACAACCAGGCCAGCACCGATGCCATGCGCGCCGCGGTTTCGGCCGCGCGCATCGACCAGCAATTTGCGGCAGCGGAGTTGGAACGCTATCGCAGCCTGGCGGAAAAGAGCTTCGTGAGCAAGACCGCTCTCGATCAGCGCCAGGCCACCCTGGATGCAGCCAAGGCACGGCTGGAACAGGCAGAGGCGCAGTTGTCGCTGTCCCGCAACCAACTGGGCTACACCAGCCTGACCGCGGACCAGGACGGCGTGATCACGGCGGTCATGGGTGACGCAGGGCAGGTCGTCTCAGCGGGGCAACCGGTCGTTCGCCTTGCGCGGCTCGGGGAAAAGGAAGTGCTGATCAGCATTCCCGAAACGCGACTGTCCGCGACGCGGGCGGCAAAGGAAGTCACCGTACGCATGTGGGCCGACCCAACGCGGACTTACACAGGCCGCCTGCGCGAGCTCTCCCCGATTGCCGACGCTGGTACGCGCACGTTCGCTGCGCGGATTTCGGTGCCAAACGCCGGACCGGCAGTGGCGCTCGGCATGACCGCAAACGTGCTATTCCCCGGCACCGCTAACCAGGCTTTACGCAACTCGATCCTGCTGCCACTGACGGCGCTGTATCGCCAGAATGACAAGACGGCAGTCTGGGTCGTTGATCCCAAGACGAACCAGGTCGCACTGAAACCGGTCTTGGTAGCTCAGTTCCGGGAGAACGGGGTGGAAATCACCGAAGGCATCGCAATCGGCGACATTGTGGTCACCGCCGGGGTGAACAAACTGGTCGCAGGCCAGATCGTTCGTCCGCAGCCGGCGCCACAGGCCCCGGCCGCCGCGCAAATCCCTGCTGCAATCCTCCCGACAGCTCAACGCTGATGTCGCGCTTCAACCTCTCGGAGTGGGCGCTCGATCACCGCGGCTTCGTACTGTTCGTCATGGTCGTCCTGGCGGTGTTGGGCACGCTGTCGTACCAGAAACTGGGGCAGTCAGAAGACCCCCCATTCACATTCAAGGTCATGGTCATCCGCACCAACTGGCCGGGTGCCAGCGCCCGCGAAGTGGAACAGCAACTCACCGACAAGATCGAGAGGAAACTGCAGGAAGCACCCAACCTGGATGTGTTGCGCAGTTACTCCAAGCCGGGCGAATCGCTGGTGTTTTTCATCATGAAGGATTCGGCACCCCCGAGTGAGGTGCCCAATACCTGGTACCAGGTCCGCAAGAAAGTCGGGGACATCCGCCAGACCCTCCCGGCGGGCGTGCAAGGGCCGTTCTTCAACGATGAGTTCGGTGACACCTTCGGCACCCTGTATGCGCTGGTGGGCGACGGATTCGACTATGCCGCGCTGAAGGCGCACGCGGACCGCGTGCGCGAAGAATTGCTGCGCGTGCCCGACGTCGCCAAGGTCGACCTGATCGGCGTACAGGACGAAAAGGTCTATGTCGAACTCTCCAATGTGCGTCTCGCCACACTGGGCATTGACCCGAACCAGCTCATCGCCACACTTCAGACACAGAACGCCATCGCGGCAGCCGGCGCCTTCGAGACCGCCACGGACAAGATCTATCTGCGCGCCAGCGGCGGATTCGAAAACGTAGAGGCCATCCGCGACCTGTCGATACGCGTAGGCACGCGATTGTTCCGGTTGGGCGACATCGCCTACGTCTATCGCGGCTACAGCGATCCGCCCCAACCCAAATTGCGCTACCAGGGAAAGGAAGTGGTGGGACTGGCCGTGTCAATGACGCAGGGTGGCGACATCATCGAGCTCGGACGGCACCTCGATGCTGCATCCAGGCACATCCAGGGAACGCTCCCGGTCGGCGTCGACTTGGTGTCCTATTCCAGCCAGCCGGAGGCGGTAGCGCGCTCCATCAACGAATTCGTACGCACGCTTGCGGAGGCCGTGATCATTGTGCTCGCCGTCAGCCTTTTTTCGCTTGGACTGCGCACCGGCATTGTCGTGGCACTGTCGATTCCGCTCGTGCTTGCGACGACCTTCCTGTTCATGAACATCTTCGGGGTCGGCCTGCACAAGATCTCGCTTGGCGCGCTGATCCTCGCCCTGGGCCTGCTGGTCGACGATGCCATCATCGCCGTCGAAATGATGGCGATCAAGATGGAACAAGGCTGGGACCGTGTGAAAGCGGCGAGTTTCGCGTACTCCTCCACCGCCATGCCGATGCTGTCCGGCACACTGGTTACGGCAGCCGGTTTTCTCCCGATTGCAACCGCTGCCTCGGCAACGGGTGAATACACGCGCTCGATTTTCCAGGTCAATGCCATTGCATTGGCAGTGTCGTGGATCGCCGCGGTGGTTTTCATCCCCTACCTGGGATTCAAGCTGCTCCCGGACCTGTCGAAAAAGCATGCGCATCGGCAGCAGGAGGGGATGACGGCTGAGCACGCCGTCTATGACACCGCGTTCTATCGGCGCTTCAGGAAATTGGTGGATTGGTGCGTGCGATTCCGCAAGACCGTCATCCTCGTCACCATCGGCACATTCGCCTTGTCGCTGGCTGGATTCGGCCTGTTGCAGCAGCAATTCTTCCCGGCATCAACACGACCGGAACTGTTGATCGACCTTCGCCTGCCGGAAGGCTCTTCCCTGCAAGCGACCGAACGGGAGGTCAAGAAGCTGGAAGCGATCCTCGCCAAGGAAGAGGGCATCGAGAATTTCGTCGCCTATGTGGGATCCGGCAGCCCGCGGTTCTACCTGCCACTTGACCAGCAACTATCCGCCAATAATTTTGCGCAGTTCGTCGTGCTGACCAAGGGACTCAAGGAGCGAGAGGCGCTGCGCCAACGGATGATCGGGCTATTCGACCGCGACTTCGCCCTGCTGCGCGCCAATATCACGCGCCTCGAAAATGGCCCGCCAGTCGGTTTTCCGGTGCAATTCCGGGTTTCCGGCGCGGACATCCCCACCGTGCGGCGTCTGGCCGGCGCTGTTGCGGCGGTAATGCGTGATAACAATAATGTTCAGAATGTCCAAATGGATTGGGATGAGTCATCCAAAGTGATAAGAATAAACATAGACCAGAGCAAGGCACGGGTGCTCGGTCTATCGTCCCAGGAATTATCGGTGCTGTTGAACACCTCATTGAATGGCATCGCGGCGACAGCCTTTCGCGAACAGGACAAGACAATCGACGTGCTCTTGCGCGGCGCGCCTGATGAGCGCGTCAACCTCTCCTACCTGCGCGATCTGGCAGTTCCCACTCGCAGCGGAAAGAGCGTCCCCCTCTCGCAAGTCGCCGACATTGACTATGGACTCGAGGAGGGCGTGATCTGGCGCCGTAATCGCCTGCCAACCATCACTGTCCGCGCCAACGTGTATGGCGATGTGCAGCCGCCGGCAGTCACGGCCGAAATCAGCCCGAAATTGGATGACATCCGCGCCGGGCTTCCCGACGGTTACCGGCTCGAAACGGGTGGCACCGTGGAAGACTCCTCCAAGGGGCAGAAATCGGTCCAGGCCGGAGTCCCTCTTTTCATCGTCGTGGTGTTGACGGTCCTCATGCTGCAGCTGCAGAGCTTTCAGCGCGTGCTCCTTGTGGTGCTGACCGCACCGCTCGGGCTCATCGGCGTCGTGCTGTTTCTTCTTGTTTTCAACGTTCCGTTTGGCTTCGTCGCCATGTTGGGAACCATTGCCCTCTCCGGCATGATCATGCGCAACTCCGTGATCCTGGTGGACCAGATCGAACAGGACATCGCCAGCGGCATTGCCCCTTGGACAGCCGTTGTCGAGGCAACCGTTCGCCGATTCAGGCCGATCACACTGACCTCGGCTGCAGCGGTACTGGCCATGATCCCCCTGACGCGCAGCGCATTTTTCGGGCCGATGGCGGTTGCCATCATGGGCGGGCTAATTGTCGCGACGGCCCTCACCTTGTTGTTCCTGCCCGCCCTCTACGCCGCGTGGTTTCAGGTCAAGCCCGGCGCCGGCAGCGCAACAGAAGCCCCGTTGGGGCTTCCACAGTAGGCGTCGGATGCCCCTGATTTTCAACAAAGAACCGGTGCTAGAATGGCGTCCCGCTATGGCTTCAGGATCCCCCTTGGCGGCTGGATGCAACAGCACCGGATCCGTGGCCTGATGACGAACCCTGTCCCTTCACCGGCACGCCAATGAATATCGAACAAGCGCGGTTCAATATGGTTGAGCAGCAGATCCGTACTTGGGCGGTTCTGGATCAAAACGTGCTCGACCTCCTCTACGTGGTAAGACGCGAAGATTTCGTGCCCCCCGCTTATCGCGCACTGGCGTTTTCAGACTTGGAGATCCCGCTCACCAGCAATTCAGAAGCCGGGGAGCGCATGTGGCAGCCCAAAATGGAGGCGCGCGTGTTGCAGGAGCTCGCCGTGCGCAAATCCGACATCGTGCTGGAAGTGGGCACCGGATCGGGCTACCTGACGGCTTTGTTAGCCCATCGGGCTCAGCGCGTTGTATCGATTGAAATAAACCCGGCGCTCAAGGCGCAAGGCGAGAAGAATCTCCTGTCGCAGGATCTTGACAACATTTCGCTCGAACTGGGTGATGCTGCCAGGGGGTGGAGCCAGCACAACCCCTACGACGTCATCGTACTGACCGCATCGACCCCAGTACTGCCCCCGGAAGTCCTCAACCAGCTCAAGCCCGGCGGCCGCTTGTTCGCCATTGTCGGAGATGCGCCGGTCATGTCCGCTCGCATCGTCACCTGCCGCTCGCCGGGCTCCTACGATTCAGTGGCCCTGTTTGAAACAAATTTCACTCCTCTGCGCAATGCGGCCCAGCCGGTTCGTTTCAAGTTCTGAGTATTGTCGACTTGCCCCATGCAACGATTAACGCCAGTTGAGCTTTCCGTTTGGCTGTCTGACCCCCATCGCACCAAGCCGGTCATGCTTGATGTGCGTGAACCTTGGGAGTTTCAACTGGGTCATATCGACGGTTCGACGCACATTCCGATGGCATCAATCCCGGCACGCCTGAGCGATCTCGATCCGGATTTAGAGACGGTCGTCATCTGTCACCACGGTGCGAGGAGTTATCAGATCGCAAGCTTTCTTGAACAGCGCGGTTTCGGGAAGCTGTACAACCTTGAAACCGGCCTCGATGGTTGGGCCAGGACAGTTGATCCCGCGATGGCCACGTATTAACAAACACGATCGTGCTGGGTAAAGCAATGGAAGATCGGGGTATCCCCGAGATTCGCACTGAATCTGAAACGGAGCGAGACAGGTTGACCATGAAGACCTTACTGAATACGTTCAAGATGCGCAATGCGGCGGTGCTTGCGGCGTGTGCACTGGCGTTCTGCGCACCGGCTGGTGCTGCCGATCTGTTGCAGATTTTTCGCGACGCGAAGGCCAATGACGCGGCCTTTGCTTCGGCACGCGCCGCGCTTGAGGCAGGCCGGGAAAAGCTGCCGCAAGGCCAGGCACTCCTTCTGCCGACGCTCAGCATGACCGCCAACTCCATCTACAACGAATTTGATGTTCGTACGAGAACCGGCGCCGGCAGTGGAACCTGGTTAAACAGGCCGTTCAATTCAAACGGCTACACCGTGACGCTGACACAACCGTTGTTCCGCATGCAAAACTGGACACAATATGAACAGGCGGAATTCCAGGTTGGCCAGTCCGAAGCGTCGTTCGGACAGGCTAGCCAGGACCTAATCGTTCGCGTGGCCCAGGCATATTTCGACGTGCTCGCCTCACAAGACAGCCTGGCCACCATACAGGCGCAGAAGACGGCAATCGGCGAGCAGTTGGCGCAGGCCAAGCGGAATTTCGAAGTGGGAACCGCGACGATTACGGACACACATGAGGCGCAGGCGCGATTCGATTTGTCCACTTCGCAGGAGATCGTTGGTCAGAACGACCTGGAACTCAAGCAGCGCGCCCTGCAGCAATTGATCGGCAGATACCCCGAGTCCCTTACCCGTTTGCAGCCCAAGCTTCAGCTCTCCCCGCCACAGCCCACTGCCATGGAATCCTGGGTTGAGTCAGCACAACGACAGAATTATTCCGTGCGGCTGCAGGAAGCCGGATACGAAATTGCATCGCGCGAGATCGCGCGTAACCGCGCCGGGCATCTGCCAACGCTAGATGTTGTCGGTACCATGGGCGTGACGTCCGTTGGCACAAACTCTTTAAATGGCGTGGGCAATGACCAGAAGTTCACAACGCTCGGACTGCAACTTGCCGTGCCGCTATACGCGGGGGGCGGGGTGAATTCCAGGGTGCGCGAAGCCATCGCCAACCAGGACAAGGCGCGGGCCGACCTGGAGAACAGCCGGCGACAAGCGGCCTTCGCCGCGCGCCAGTCCTTCCTGGGCGTGACCAACGGCATGGCACAGGTGCGCGCCCTTGAGCAGGCGCTGCTGTCCTCGGAAACCGCGCTCGCATCAAATAAACTCGGTTACGAAGTTGGCGTGCGCATCAATATCGATGTATTGAACTCGCAGCAGCAGGTGTTCTCCACGCAGCGCGATCTCTCCAAAGCTCGCTACGACACGCTAATGAATGGCTTGCGCCTCAAGGCAGCAGCTGGCACCTTGACCGAGGCCGACGTCGAAGAAGTCAATCGCCTGCTGGGAAACAGCTGAGTCCGCAGTAACCCCCTCAGGCGGCTCGTTCCGCCAACAATCGCCCGCAAATGGCGAGTATCCGGTCCGTGGCACCACGGTGCCGGTTGCAAAATGTAATCCCCGCCTGCTTCATCGCATCGCGCTTGACGGTGTCGCCCAGCAGCCTTCCCGCTTCGAGAACAAGCTCGTCGGCGTTGCCGACACGCATGGCGGCGCCCGCAGCAACGGCCTCCGCTGCAGCCTGCGCAAAGTTGAACGTATGCGGACCAACGAGCACCGGCACCCCCGCAGCACAGGCCTCGATCAGGTTTTGGCCGCCCAGGGGAAGCAAGCTCCCTCCCACAAAGGCGCAATCGGCAGCTGCGTAATAGGCGAGCATTTCACCGAGGCTGTCTCCCAGGAAGAACCGGCAATCTGCGGGCACCGGCAGATTATCGCTGCGCCGCACATAACCCAGCGACATCTTCTCCAGGATTGCCGCGACATCATTAAAACGCTGTGGATGACGTGGCACCAGCAAGACGAGCGCGTCTCGCGGCCATCCCACGCCCCTGCCAATCGCATCCAGCAACAACTGCTCCTCACCGTCGCGCGTGCTGGCAGCCAAAAAGACCGGGCGATTTCCGATACGCTCTCGCAGAAAGTCCGATCTTGCACCACGTTGGCCCGCCACCGCGACGTCGAACTTCAAATTGCCCGTGATTTCCGTTACCTCGCGGCGAGCACCCAACGTGAACAACCGATCTGCGTCATCCTGTGTTTGGGCAGAAATCGCAGCCAACCGCGAAAACGCCTTGCGCGCCAGCGGCGCGACAAAACCATAAGACCGCGCCGATTTCTCCGACATTCGGGCATTGGCGAGCAGCAACGGCATTCCCCGTGCTTCGCAGGCATCAACGAGATTGGGCCATACCTCGGTTTCCATGAGAATTCCCAATCGGGGTCGGAAGCGCTCCAGAAACTTGCGCACGGCGAACGCATAGTCATACGGTAACCAGGCCAGTTCCACTTGCGGGAAGCCGGCGAACAGCTGCCTCGCCGCTTCCCGTCCGGTCGCAGTCATGTGTGTGATCACCATCCGGTATTCCGGAAACCGTGTTGCCAGGGCTTTGACGAGGGGTTCCGCCGCCCGAGTTTCCCCCAGCGATACGGCATGCAACCAGATCATTGGCCGGTCGTCGCTTGGCAGCGGGTCCTGATACAGGCCGAGGCGCCCGCCAGGCTGCGAGCGATAACCCGGCTCACGCAGGCCGCGCCACCACAAGCGCAACAACACCAGGGGTAGCAAGAGCCAAAGTGCGACGCGATAGGCTGCCAGCCACATCAGACAGCTTTCAATTCCGTCAAGGCGACTATCACGTCTTCGGGAGTGGGCGAAGCGCCAAGATGGCCAAGATTGCGCGCCTGCCTGGCGCCATAGACACCGGTGAGGACCGGATCCGTGCTCATGTAGAGCGCCACTACCGGACGTCCCGTTGCGGCAGCCAGATGGGTCAGACCGGTGTCCACGCCGACCACCATAGCGCTCGCAGCCAACAGCTCAACGACGCTACCAATCGAAAGCTGCTCGGGCACCTTTGCCCTCTCCAATTGCGCGGCAATGACCATGCTGCGCTCATGTTCCTGCTCACTACCCCAAGGCAGCACGCAATCGATTCCAATGATCTGCAAGCGCTGACCCAATGCTACCCACTTCTCCAGTGGCCAAAGTTTGTCGCTACGGCTCGTTCCGTGAAGCATCACGCAATACCTGGGGGCCGATTCCCGAGCCCGATCGTCAGCCCGAGACAAGCCGTAGTCCGCAGGCGACTCGAGCCGGTAACCGAGCGCCGCGGCGGCAAGCAGGCGGTTTCGCACAACGGCGTGCTGACCTCGGGCGATATGGTGCTTCATGTCATAAAAGCGGGCTGCCAGCGGCTCTCGGGCCGAATCGGCGTCAAATCCATGCAAACGTCCCCTGGCGGCGCGCGCGATCAGGGCACTTTTCAGGAGGCCCTGTGTGTCAATGATGGCGTCATAGCGCTCTGCCTGCGACAGGCGCCGGAATTCGGCCATCTCCTGCCACGTGCTCCGTCCCAGCACTTTCTTCCGCCAGCGCCTCACCGCGACGGGTATCACGCGGCGTACGGCAGGGTGCATGCGTGCGAGCGGTGCAAAAGGCTCCTCGACGACCCAATCGATTGCCGCGTCCGGGAAATGGCGCCGCACATCACTTGCGACAGGGAGGTTGTGAACGACGTCTCCCAATGAAGACGTCTTGACGAGGAGGACGCGTAGCATGTGAACGCCGGGTCGTGAGGATGTTTCAATTCGAGAAGATGCTTGGCGGGTGAGGGTCCTGCCTGCAAACCGCGCCGCGCATCCAGTTTTGGCTCAACCGCGTAGGCCGAACGACCTGCCCCAGCTTGCCGTTGGAAACACCCAATGGCCTGATAGAATTCACTCCCTAACTTGTTGATTATACGTTTTTCTCCAAAGTACCATGACAAAGTGGGGGGGGGCAGACGCCGTTGTACCCCCAATACTTCAGAAAACTTCGGCTGCCATGACGCCGATTCCGTTGTGGCCTGAAATTTTCATCAAAAGGCAAGCCAGGAAGTGCCGCTATCTGCAGTCATCATCACCAAGAACGCCGGTTCTCAATTGGCCAAGTGCCTTGAAAGTGTCTCGTTCTGCGACGAGGTGCTGGTCGTGGACAGCGGCTCCAGCGACGATACGATCATGCTGGCGCGAAGTGCGCACGCCACCGTCATCGAACAAACCTGGCTTGGCTATGGGCCCCAGAAGCGATTCGCGGTCGCCCGGGCAAGCAACGATTGGGTCTTGTGCATCGACGCGGACGAAAGGATTTCCGGGCCCTTGCGCGACAACATCCTTGCCGAGCTTCGCGCACCAGCCGCGCGAGTGTATGCCATGTCGCGCTGTAACCGGTTTCTCGGTCGATGGTTACGTCATGGTGAAGGCTATCCAGACTGGTGCGTTCGCCTGTTCAATCGCAAAGACGCTCAATGGAGCGAAGACCCGGTGCACGAAAAAGTCCTGACGCATGCACCGGTAGCCCGCCTTGCCGGCGACTTGCTGCACGAATCGGCCGAGACGATCGAGTCGTACCTGGAAAAGCAAAATCGATATACGAGCCTTCAGGCGCAGAGCCTCGATGCCCGGGGAAAGACCACCACGGTGCTGCAACTTCTTGGTTCGCCGCTGGCGCGCTTCTTCAAATTCTATTTTCTCCGGCTGGGGTTCCTGGACGGAGTACCCGGGCTCGTGCATGTTTGCATCGGCTGCATGAACAGCTTCAACAAATACGCCAAACTGATGGCCCTGACCAGGGCCAAGGAGCTATGAGCATTCTCGTTACCGGAGGAGCCGGGTTCATCGGCTCCAATTTCGTGATCGACTGGCTGGCACAGTCGACCGAGACCATTATCAATCTCGACAAGCTAACTTACGCCGGGAACCTTGCGAACCTTGCCTCTCTGGACAAGAAGGCGAGCCATGTTTTTATCCGCGGCGACATCGGTGATCGGGACAGGGTTCGTTCGCTGCTCGCGCGCCATCGCCCGCGCGCCATCGTTAATTTCGCGGCAGAGAGCCATGTCGATCGCTCCATTCATGGGCCGTCTGAATTCATAGAAACCAATGTCGTGGGAACATTCTCGCTCGTGGATGAAACGCGCATTTGGTGGCAGACGTTGCCCGTAGCCGAGCGCGACGCGTTCCGCTTTCTGCATGTGTCCACAGACGAAGTGTATGGCTCGCTTCGCCCGTCGGATCCGGCCTTCTCGGAAACAACACCCTATGCGCCGAACAGCCCGTACTCAGCCTCCAAGGCAGGATCTGACCACCTGGTCCGGGCCTATCACCACACCTACGGGCTGCCGGTGCTCACCACCAATTGCTCCAACAACTACGGCCCCTACCAATTCCCGGAAAAATTGATCCCACTGGTGATCCTGAATGCAACGCGCGGCAAGCCCTTGCCCGTCTATGGTGATGGCAAGAACGTGCGGGATTGGCTGTATGTCAGCGATCACTGTAGCGCCATTCGTGACGTGCTCGCGAAGGGCCGTCCGGGCGAGGTGTACAACATTGGCGGGCAAAGCGAGCGCGCCAACATTGACGTGGTCCGCAGCATCTGCGGCTTGCTCGACCGGCTCCAGCCACGCAAACGCGGCTCGCATGCCGATCTCATCACCTTTGTCAAAGACCGACCTGGGCACGACAAGCGCTATGCCATCAATGCAGACAAGATTGCCAGCGAGATCGGCTGGACACCCAAGGAAAGCTTCGAGAGCGGCCTCGAAAAAACCGTGACGTGGTATCTGAATAACACGGCATGGATTGCAGGCATCGAATCCGGCGCATACAAGCAATGGCTGGATACCAACTACGGGTCTCGCGACCAATAAAGGAGCAAGAGTGAAAGGCATCATCCTCGCAGGTGGCTCCGGAACACGCCTCTACCCTGTCACTCAGGTCGTGTCCAAGCAGCTGCTACCGATCTACGACAAGCCGATGATCTATTACCCGCTGAGCACCTTGATGCTGGCAGGCATCCGGGACATTCTGATCATTTCCACACCTCAGGACACGCCCCGCTTTGAACAACTGCTGAATAATGGTCATGCTTGGGGCCTGAATATTTCCTATGCAGTACAGCCCGCACCCGAAGGCATTGCCCAGGCATTCATCATTGGCGAATCGTTCATCGGCCAGGATCGCTGTGCCCTG
>CANJRC010000059.1 GCA_947476535.1 Betaproteobacteria bacterium | reverse complement strand
TTGATGCCGGGCGAGGCCGGCAGCGTGCCGGGATCGCGCACCGCGAGATCGAACCCGACCTTCGACACATGCTCGGGCAGGCACTCGTCGAAATACTGGAACGGCGTGACGAAGAACGCGTCTTCCCCCGGTACGCGCAGGCTCACGTGACCGCCGATCTGGCTATCGAGGCCGTGGCGAAAAAGCATGCGCCTTGCCACGGCGATGCGGAATTTCATTTCTGCTGCGGTGTTGGCGTCCATTGTTGCAACCTCTTTCAATCGATGTGATTGCTTCACTAAGAAATCTCTGAAGTCGGGGGATCTACAAGGGGGCTGAGCCCCCTTGTTCACAACTTGACTAATCGAAGCGAATGCCCGACGCGCGGATGATGGGGCCCCAGCTCGCCACTTCGGAGCGCACGAATGCCTCGAACTGCTCCGGCGCCGGATAGCCCGGGCTCATGCCGAACTCATTCAGCCGCTTCTCGATGGTCGGGCTTTTCATGGCCGTGTTGTAGGCGACATTGAGTCGCTTCACGATGTCAGCGGGCGTGCCGGCCGGTGCAACAATGCCGTACCAGGTGATGGCGAACATGTTCAGGCCCGACTCCTGCAAGGTGGGCAGGGTGGGGAAGAGGCTCCAGCGCGACTGTCCCGTGGTGGCCAGTGCCACCAGCTTGCCCGTGTCGATGCTCGGCTTGAGGAGCGAACCGCTAATGGTCAAGTGCACACGGCCCTGCAACAGGTCCGGCATGACCAGTCCGCCCTCCTTGTACGGCACATATGCCCAATCCACACCAGCCAGCCCGCGCATGCGGTCGGCGGTGGTTTGCGTGATAGAGGCCGCGCCACCGGCGAAATTGATCTTCCCCGGATTGGCCTTTGCGTAGGCAATCAGGCCCTTGACGTCCTGGAATGGCAGCGACGGATGCGACACCACCACCAGCGGGAATGACATCAGGAAGGACACCGGCGCGAAATCCTTGCCCGGCTCCAACTTGAAAGCGGGATCGGCGATGGTCTGGGTGACGGCCAGCGCATCGTTCACGCCGGCAAGGAAATAACCATCGGGCGGCGACTTCTTCAGCGCCAGGATCGGCAGGCGCAAGTTGGCGCCGGGCCGGCTTTCGACCAGCACCGGCTGCCCCAATGCGGTGGAGACCTCGGCGCTCATGGCGCGAATCAGCACCTCGACATTGGAGCCTGATGAAAACGGGATCGCCAGCGTGATCGGCCGGTTGGGATAGGCCTGTGCGAGCGCGCCACCCGCGGGCACCGCAGCAATGACCAACAGCCACGACAGCAATCGCCTCATGTGACTCTCCCCCAAAATCGACCTTCGCCATATTACGGCGACTGGCCCCAGAATTCCATGACTGCCCCGTATCCGGGCACAATCGCACCCCCGCAGCGGCCAGGGCACCCCTGGTCACAGTAGAATTACGGGCCCCGCCCACCCTTGGAGCACGAATCCAGAGGCGGGCGCGCGGGATGCCACCTGCAACCGGAAGTTCATGCTCATTCACCCCAAGATCGATCCCGTCGCCATTGCCATCGGCCCCATTGCCGTGCGCTGGTACGGCCTCATGTACCTCGTCGCGTTCGGGCTGTTCTTCTTTCTGGGTCGCCTGCGCGCGCGCCGCGCACCCTGGCGCGGCGTGAGCTACGAAGTGATCGACGACATGCTGTTCTGGGGCGTGCTCGGCGTGATCCTGGGCGGGCGCCTGGGTTACGTGCTCTTCTACAAGTTCAGCTATTACGCCGCGCACCCGATGGAAGTCCTCTCGGTGTGGCAGGGCGGCATGTCGTTCCACGGCGGCTTTCTCGGCGTGCTCGTCGCCATCGGGCTGGTGGCCCGCAAGCATGGCTTGCAGTTTCTGCGCCTCACCGATTTCATCGCACCGCTGAT
Source organism: Betaproteobacteria bacterium (assembly GCA_947476535.1). GTDB lineage: Bacteria > Pseudomonadota > Gammaproteobacteria > Burkholderiales > SG8-39 > CAIYPG01. The sequence continues at coordinate 21,389 of CANJRC010000059.1, read as the reverse complement.
TCCCTGCGGGCTGGCGGCCGGGCGCATGGGCAATTTCATCAACGGCGAGTTGTGGGGGCGGTTGGCGCCCGCCGACCTGCCCTGGGGCATGCTGTTCCGCGACGGCGGGCCGTTGCCGCGGCACCCCTCGCAGCTGTACCAGTTCGCCCTCGAAGGGCTCCTGCTGTTCGTCATCATTTGGCTGTATTCACGTCGCCAACGTCCAACAGGAGCGGTATCCGGCGCGTTTCTGGCAGGATATGGCGTGCTGCGTTTCGTGGCCGAATATTTCCGGGAGCCGGATGATTTCCTCGGACTGCTGGCCTGGAACCTGTCCATGGGCCAGTGGCTCTCGGCGCCGATGGTGCTCGCAGGGGCTGCCATGATGGCGTGGGCGACGGCATCGAAGGCGCGCGTCGCGTAGCATGTAATGCAAATGAGCCAATGCCCATGATGGATCCAGGCCTGCGCGTACAGTTCGAAGCCCGTCTTCGCGAGATCGAGCTCGAGCATCGCGACCTCGACATGGCCATCGCGCGCCTGACAAGCGACCTGCTCCACGACGAACTCTCGATCAAGCGCATGAAACGGCGCAAGCTTCTCCTGAAGGACCAGATTGCCTCCATCAAGCGCCAGCTCGATCCCGACATCCTGGCCTGACCGGAGTCCGCGTCGATGCGTATTGCAAAGGGCGATCGCTGCGGCGGCCGCGCCGACAGCATGAGCACCAACCCGTGAGCCACCCATGTTCCTGAAGATCGGCCTGGTGATGTTTCCCTTGCTCACCCTGGTGGGCATGGGATTCCTCTATGCCAGGCGCGTACAACCGGATTTTTCCGGGGTCAACCGGCTCTGCGTGGACGTGTGCCTGCCCGCCCTGATCTTCAGCTCGCTCTCGTCCAAACACGTCGACCTCGGTGCGCAAGTGCCTTTTCTGGGTGCGGCCACCGTGATCGTGCTCCTGTGCGGGGCCATCGTCTGGCCCCTGTCGCGATGGGCGGGCGTTGCGCCGCGCGCCTTCGTGCCGACCCTTGCAATCGGCAATCTCGGCCCGGTCGGCCTTCCCGTCACGCTGCTTGCACTGGGGCCAGATGCACTCACGCCGGCCCTGCTGCTGCTGGTGTGGGTGAACGCCATTCACTTCACGCTTGGCGTGGGCATCATGAGCGGCAAGCCGGATTTCATTTCCATGCTGAAGAGCCCGCTGCTGTGGGCAACTCTGCTGGGTATGCTGTTTTCGGCGCAGCGATGGGCAATCCCCGAGGCGCTGGCGCTACCGATCCAGATGGTGAGCAGCATCCTCATTCCGATGATGCTGATTTCCATGGGGGCACGCTTCATCCACGTCCCCTGGCGTGCCTGGCGGGTCGGGCTCATCGGCGGCGCGCTCGGCCCGTCGGTGCGCATCGCCATCGCCATCGCCTGCATCAGCCTCCTGCCGCTGGCGCCCGAGCAGCGCGGCGCGCTTCTCGTGTTTGCGGCACTGCCCTCGGCAATCATCAATTTCCTGCTGGCCGACAAATTCAGGATCGAGGCCGAAAACGTGGCGGCCATCGTGCTCATCGGCCACTTGCTGAGCCTGGTGTTCCTGCCCATTGCGGTCTATCTATCGCTGGCCTGATGGCCGGTTTGGACGGGAGCATTCGGTGGATACGGTACGGCAGTTCAAGACCGCTCCTGCCGCCTATGCGCTGATCTTCGAGCGCATGGACACGCGTCGAGAGGAAGTGCTCTTCGTGTCCAGCAATGCGTGGGCTGCACTCGGTGCCACGTGGCAGGGCCTGCGCGTGTTCTGGGTGAATCGTGCCAAGCAGCCATTCGAGGCATCAACGCTCCCTGTTAGACTCCCCTAGAGCGCACGTCGCCTTGCTTGGGCCGCGCATCGACTCCTTGCCGTCAACCCCTTGCCTGAAAGCCCCACTATGGTCGCAGTCACTACGCCCCCAACACCGGCCGCATCCGGAAAAACCCCCATGTCGGAGGCGGAACTCGACCAACTGGAAGCCCTGTTGACCTCACCCGCGCTCGGCGACAGCGCGCTACCGCTCGACGCGCTGCAAGGCATGCTGTGCGCCGTCCTCAGCGGCCCGCGCATGGTCGCGTCAGAGGAATGGCTGCCGGTGGCCATTGGTGAGACGCCGCGTTTCGCAAGCGACGCACAGGCCGACGAAGCCGACCGCCTGCTGCTGCGATTCCACGACACGGTGGCGGCAGAACTGATGTCCGACGACGGCCTCTCCCTGATCCTCTACCCCACGGAGGAAGGCGGGAAGGAATTCGACTTTTCCACCTGGTGCGCGGGGTACCTGGAAGGCGTGGACCTCATTGAAACAGTCGACGAACAGGAAGACGACACCGCAGCAGACGACGAGGAAGCCGACCAGCTACTGCTGCCGTTCATCGTGCTGTCCGGCGCACTGGACGAGGATCCGGAATTGCGCGCCGAACTCGAATTCGCGCCCGCGGATGAGGCTGCCGTCATCCGCAAGTGGAAGAAGAACTTCGTGGACTGCGTGCTCGACGCCCACGACTACTGGCTGCAGCGCAGACTCACGCCCAACACCGTCCGCCGCGAGCAACCCAAGGTCGGGCGCAACGAGCCCTGCCCCTGCGGCAGCGGCAAGAAGTTCAAGCAGTGCCACGGCGCCTGAAGAGGGCCGCCCGGAAAAGTAGAACATGCAAAACCGCCGGCTATCGCTGATGCTCAACGCAGGCCACGCGATCGATCACATGTTCCTCCTGATCTTCGCCACGGCAGTGACATCCATCGCCAGCGAATTCGGCTTCACGCGCTGGGAAGACTTGATGCCCTACAGCGTGGGTGCCGCGGCCATGTTCGGCGCCGCATCCTTACCCGCCGGACGCCTGGGCGACCTGTGGGGGCGCCGGCCGATGATGCTGGTGTACTGGTTCGGCATGGGCGCATCGGCCCTGCTGGTAGCCATGACGCAGGGTCCCTGGCAGATCGCCGCGGCACTCACGGTGCTCGGCATCTTCTCGGCCATCTACCACCCGATCGCCATCCCCATGCTGCTGCAGCATTCGAAGAATCCCGGCATCACGGTAGGCTTCAACGGGCTGGTGGGCAACATGGGCATTGCGCTGTCGGCCATCGTCACAGGCTTCCTGGTGAAGTACTTCGGCTGGCGCGCCGCCTTCGTCGTTCCCGGCTTGGTATCGATCGGCCTCGGGGTGGCGTTTGCGTTCATCGCGCCGCGGGAAACCGAGCCCCCCGCGAAACGCACCACGCGCGTCGCGCCGATGCCGCAGGGTGAACTGTTACGCGTCGTCATCCTGATGACGGCTACCGCCACCATTGGCGGCCTGTTGTTCAACTTCACCACCAACAGCAACCAGCAATTGCTGGTCGAGCGCTTCGCCGGCGTGATCGACGACCCGGCGGTGCTGGGGAGCTTGCTCGCTTCGGCTTACGTCATCGGCTCCTTCGCGCAGATCGTCGTCGGCCGCCTGATCGACCGCTTCCCGATCAAGCGGCTCTATCTTGTCGTCCTCGCGCTGCAACCGCCGCTCCTGGCTGCGGCCGCCATGGCCGAGGGCTGGATGCTCTACGTGTTGTTGACAGGCTTCATGCTGTCGATCTTCGGCGCCGTGCCCTTCACCGACGCCATGCTGGTGCGCTATGTGGACGACCGCATGCGCTCACGCGTCGCCGGCATGCGCCTCACCATCGCCTTCACCGTGAGTTCGGCCGCCGTCTGGGCGCTCGGGCCGGCAGTCAAGGCAGTGGGGTTCCAGACGCTGCTGCTGTCCTTGGCGGCGATCGGCATGACAGCGGTACTTTTCGCGTTCCTGTTGCCGCCTGAGGGCGGCGCCAAGGAACCCACGACCTGATTGCCATGGCACGTGCGATATCGTCGCGTAGTGCCGCCGCGCGGCCCTCCTGGTCGTCATTAGTTCTCCATTCATGCAAACGAATAGTTGACTGAGCCCAGATCACTAAACCGCGCCTGCCACGAATCGGCGCGCGCGATGGCCGTGGGCTTGGTGTAGGTGCCCGTCATCACCAGATCGCCGGGCTTGAGACCCCGACCCAATCGCGACAGGTGGTTGGCGAGACTGGCCAGCGATTCGAACACATCATCCAGTGAGTCCGCGCCGCGCACGCGCTCCACGGACTCGCCATTGCGGAACAAGTCGGCGATCACTGCGCCCGGATTCAGGTTCTCGGGCAGCGGGCTGATTTTTTCCGCCGTGACAAAACCCCACTGCACCACGTTGTCTGCCACGCCCAGCGGCAGGTTGGCGCGAATGTCGAGCCGCCGCTCGACAATTTCAAACGCCGGTGCCACGGCCGCCACGGCCTGTCGCGCCTCCTTGGGCGTGACATGGGGGCCGTTCAGCGCCTGACCGATGGTCATGCACAGTTCGGATTCGATGGCCGGATCGCGGATCTTTGCGTGCTCCACGCTGCCGCCGCTGGGAAAATGCCGGCTTGCCAGCAGGTAGCCGAACACCGGCGCGGCCAGCCCGATTTTGCTTCGCGCCACCGCGGAAGTAATCCCGATCTTCCAGCCTGCTTGCTTCTCACCTGAAGCGATATGGCGCGCCAGCATCGCCAATTGCACCTGGTAGGCCTCATCCATCGTCAACGACGGGTTGGGCGCCAGTTCCGGTGTCACCCGGCGCTGCGTTGCCTGCCAAAGGCGTTCGACCGTCGCGTCAAGATCCATGGCGTGTTTTCTCAAATAGTGGAGGGCCGATCATGCCCGAGTTCCCGGCTTTGCATCGCCGGCGCCGGTTGTTTTACGCCCCCGCAGCCGCGCTACGCCCGCGTCACCACTGGCGCGTCATCGGTGCCCGGTTCCGGCATCGGCTCGCCACGTGCGCCGTGTGGCGCAGCCTCGCCCTCATCGCTGCCAAGGTCCGTTGCCTCTTCTGTGAGCACCACGTCTGGCGCGAGAAACCCGCCCGACTGGTGCCGCCACAGTTTGGCGTAGTGGCCGTCATGCGCCAACAGTTCTTCATGCGAGCCCTGCTCGACGATGCGGCCTTCATCGAGCACGATCAGGCGGTCCATGCGAGCGATGGTGGAGAGGCGATGTGCAATCGCAATCACCGTCTTGCCTTCCATCAGGCCGAGCAGCTGTTCCTGGATAGCGAGTTCAACTTCGCTGTCGAGAGCCGAGGTGGCTTCGTCCAGCACCAGGATGGGCGCGTCCTTGAGCACCACGCGGGCGATGGCCACGCGCTGGCGCTGGCCGCCAGAGAGCTTGACGCCGCGCTCGCCGACATGGGCGCGGTAGCCGGCGCGGTCCTTCCAGTCGCGCAGGCCGGTGATGAAGTCGTGCGCCTGGGCCTTCCTTGCCGCAAGCTCGACCTCAGTATCGCTCGCGCCGGCCCGGCCATAGCGGATGTTGGCAGCAATGGAACGGTGCAAGAGGGACGTGTCCTGGGTCACCATGCCGACGGCGGCGCGCAGGCTCTCCTGTGTCACGCCGGTGATGTCCTGCCCGTCGATCAGGATGCGGCCTGATTCCGGCTCGTAGAAGCGCAGCAGGAGATTTACCAGCGTGGACTTGCCGGCGCCCGATCGCCCCACCAGACCCACGCGCTCGCCGGAGCGGATGGTGAAGCTCAAGCGATCGAGCACCGGCCGCGCGTCGGTACGGCCGTAGGCAAAGGACACCTTGTCGAAGACGATCTCCCCACGCGGCACGGTGAGGTCCACCGCACCGGGACGGTCGAGGCCGCTGTGCGGCACCGCAATCGTCTGCATGCCCTCCTGCACCACGCCAATGTTCTCGAAGATGGCGGTGACTTCCCAACTCACCCAGCCGGCCACGTTGGCGATCTGCCAAGCGAGCGGCAGCGCGGTTGCCACCACGCCGGCGCTCACCGTGCCGTCGGCCCATAGCGAAATGCCGATGCCGGCCGTGCCGATGAGCAAGGCCGCGTTCATCATGGTGAGGCAGAACATGAACTGCGAGATAAGACGCATGTGCCGGCCGATCGCCTGCTGGTGCTCGTCCACTACCTCTTTCACGTGGGCGTCTTCGTCGGCCAGGCGCGCGAACAACTTCACCGTCAGAATGTTGGTATAGCCATCCACCACGCGGGCCATGACCTTGGAGCGCACCTCCGAACTCGCCTTGGCAAGATCGCGCATGCGCGGCACGAAATACGCGAGGAATACCAGGTAGGCGGCGAACCACAGCAGCGTGGGCACGCCCAAGCGCCAGTCGGACAGCGCCATCAGCACCAGCGCGCTGATGCCATAGACCAGGATGTAGAACACTGCGCGGATGGAAGACATTACGCTTTCCCGCAGCGCATTGGCCGTCTGCATGACGCGGTTGGCGATGCGCCCGGCAAAGTCGTTCTGGAAGAACGGCAGCCCCTGGCGAATAACGTGCCAGTGGCTCTGCCAGCGCACCAGGCTCGTGGCCCCGGGGATCAGCACGTTCTGGCGGATGACCATGTCGGCGAACAGCACCAGCGGGCGCACGACGAGCACCAACAGCACCATGCCGGTCAGCATGGTCGATTGCTCGGCGAGCGCCGCCTGGCGGTCTGCCGCTTCCATCAGGGCGACCAGCTTGCCGATGAACACGGGAATCACCGTGTCGATGAGCGCGACGCCCAGGCTGGTGGCGAACACCAGCAGGTACCAACGTTTGGTCTGGCGCACGAAGTGCCAATAGAAAGCCAGCAAGCCGGATGGCGGTGCCGTACCCGGACCGGTGGAGGCAGTGCCGCGAATGCGCGACTGCAGCCAGGTGAACATCGATCGCCTCAACGGCCCGGGGAAGTAGCGGCGCGCTCGAGCAGGCGGGCGATCTGCGCATGCCCGCGCGAGCGTGCATGCGCAAGTGGTGTCACGCCACTGCGATCGGCGATCTTCGCACTGGCGCCGTGCGCAAGGAGCAGCTGCGTGATCTCGACATAGCGTGCGCCGCCATCGCCGAGAATCACTGTCTCCAGCAGCGCGGTCCAGCCCAGGCTGTTGACGTGGTCAACGTCGATTTTCGTCTTCAGCAGCTCGCGCACCGTCTCGACGTGGCCGTGGTGGCAGGCCGGGATCAGCGCATTGCCGCCATAACGATTGCGCCGGCTGAAATCGGGCGGCGATTTCGCGCCCGCCCGCAGCATGAGCTTGAGAATCTCCAGCCGCCCTTCGGCACCGGCATAGAGAAAGGCGCTGTCCTGGATATCGTCCTGCAGGTTGACGTCGGCACCGGCGTCGAGCAGCAGGCGCGCCACCGCCACCTGGTTGGCGTGGGTCGCAGCCAGCAGGGCCGTGCGCCCGCGTGCGTCCCGCGCCGAGAGACTGGCGCCGGCAGTGAGCAGACGTCGCACACCGGCCGTGTCGCCAGATTCAGCGGCGGCAACGAACTGCGCATCGAGTTGCACACCGGGCTGCGCGCTGCCGGCGCTGGCATCGGGGAAATCGGCGGCGTGCGCCGCCATACCGCACAAGACGGCCAACGCCGCCAACCGGGCGAACCGAAGCAGGTACGTGGCCGTCATTTTCATCTAGTCATGCCGCAAAGATGCCCACCAGTCGGGCATCTACAGGGATTTTCAGCTTGCCTATCGATGGCAACGCCGGGGCAGCCGGTCGGCCAATGCATCATCACTGGACAGTAGCAACCTCTTCCAGCGCGCGCTCCATGGCCTGCAGCAGCATCTCCTCCGGCTGCGCGCCGGAGACGGCGATGCGGCGATTGAAGATGAAGAAGGGCACACCCTCCACACCGAGCTCGCGTGCCCGCTTGTCCTCGTGCGCCGCCTGCTCGCGCATCTCGGCGCCCTCCAGGCATTCCCGCGCATCCGCCTCCGACACGCCGGCGCTGGTGGCGATGCGAACCAGCACCTCGTCCTGCGTAAGGTCGCAGCCTTCGATGAAGTAGGCGTGGAACAGCGCCTCCACCATGGCGTCCTGCAGGCCCAGCAGCCCGGCCTGGGCAACGACGCTGTGGGCGGCCAAGGTGTTGGGCTGGCGCACCATCTTGTCGAAGGCAAACGGGATGCCCACTTCCTTGCCGACACCGCTCACGCGTGCGTAGATGTCGGCCACGCTTTTGCTACCGAACTTGCGCTCCAGGTAGGTGGAACGGTCGATGCCTTCGGCTGACATCTCCGGGTTCAACTGGAACGGCCACCAGCGCACCTCGGGCTCCGGCGCCTGCGGATGCAGCTCGCGATAGAGCTTCAGCGCGCCCTCCAGCCGGCGCTTGCCGATGTAGCACCAGGGGCAGACGATGTCGGAGATGATGTCGATGGACAGTGCTGCTGCGGTCATGTCAGGGCTCCATGGCGAAAACGATCCTCGAATTGGAAGGCAGCGTAATGCGCGCCGCCACCAGGATCACATCCTAGCAGCTTGATTGGTACTACCCGTCGGCACTCCCGCGATATCCGTCGCAAACGCGCACCCGTCTACTCCAGTACAGCTGTTTGCGCCCAATCACCCCTGTGAATCTCAGGCAAAGGGAAGCCGCATCGCCATTCCCAGCGCAACGCGTGCACCCTGTTGGCATATTTCAGCGGCGAATTCCAGCGTCAGCTCGGGTGCACGACTTGCGGCGTAGCCGGTAATCTCGAATATCAGTCGACTGGAGAGTTGCCTGTTTCTCAGCAAAAGTTCCTTCAGCGAGGTTCGAAAGCCACGACCGCCGCCAGGGTAGGGCCCTGCCACCGGCCCACGATCGACGCGCCATGGTCACCCGTGGCAGAGAGCGCATCGCCCTCCGACAGGCCGAACACCCGGTTCACCTCGTCAAGAGGCCGGTCACGAAAAACAGCGCGAATGCCCCCGAGTGGATTTCGCCGCGGTTCTCCAGCATGACGCGAAGGCCTGCTCGAATCCTCGGCGATTGAGTTGCCCGGTAAAAGGGCGCTGCCTTTTGCTCCTTCGCCAACTGGGGGCATGAAGCAAAGGGCGTAAGAACGTCCCCCGAACTTGCGCCTGTAAGCCGCGGTCAGGCCCGCGCTCACCATGATGGTAAAGCCGAGCTCCGAAGCCACCTGTACGAGGGCAATGCACGCAGAAGCCAAGTCCGGCGGCACGAGGATCGATTTGCGCGTGACAAAAGGAAAACCCGTGCGCTGCGAGGAGGCAGGCACGGGTCGTGACCTCAGATCGTGAAACACAGGCTCAATCCGACGGTTTCATGCGTGGCACCGCCGGCTTTCGCCCGCGGGTCCCAGCCAGAGCTGGAACCTGCGGCGGCAATAGACCTGCTACAGGATCAAGCGCTGCGACGGGCGCCGCGCTCGGGAACCTTCAGCAACGGCACGGAGCTGCGCTGCTCGGTGGCCTGGCGTTCGCGCTCTTCCTTGGTGATGAGGCCCGAAATGTAGGCGCCGTTGAGCGCCTCCATCCGGCGACGATCGCTCTCCGGGATGCCCTTGAAATTGCGCTCGCAGGTCTCGCGCGAGAACGGCCAGTCACCCACGCTGTGCGGGAAGTCCGACGCCCAGCAGATGTTGTTGATGCCGATGGAGTGGCGCAGCGCCACGCCTGCATGGTCTTCCTGGAACGCGAAATAGATGTGCTCGCGGATGTAGTCCGTCGGTTTCTTCGGCAGCTTGACCTTGGCCCAGTGACGATGGCGCTCGAACCGGTCGTCGATCTGTTCCATCCAGTAGGGCACCCAGCCGATGCCGGACTCGGCGAAGAGGAACCTCAGCTTCGGATTGCGATCCAGCACCCCACCCAAGAACAACTGTTCGATGGTGAGGATGGGCAGCGTCGGGATCGGCAGGTCGCAGGTAAGGAGCCAGGCGAACATCGACAGGTCAACTGCACCCTCCATCTGCAGCGGCTTGTCGCCCTGCTGGCCTGGCAGCGGGTGCGACTTGGCCTTGTCCTCACCGCCGAAGTTGTGGTGGCCGGTGACTGTCCAGCCCAGTTCATTGGCACGCGCCCAGAACGGCTCGTCACCGACGGTACCCCAGGAGCCACCGTTCGGAAAGGTCAGCAATTGCAGCATACGCATGCCGGGCAGCTTGGCGGCGCGTTCGAGTTCCTCGATCGCATCCTGTGTGTTGGTCGGCGGCATGACGGCGCAGCCGAGTAGCCGGTCCTTGTTGTAAGAGCAGTATTCCGACACCCAGCTGTTATAGGCACGGGCAATTTCCTTCAGGACCAACGGGTCCTTGATCTTGGTGAGCGCCGTGCCAACCACCGCAGTGTAAAGAACTTCGGCGTCCACGCCGTCCTGATCCATTTCCTTGATGCGTTGCGCCGGGTCTCCGGTGCCAGGAGGGTTGTCTTCGAAGCGCAAGCCACGTGTGACGTACTCGGTGTATTTCTGGCCGCCGGTGAGTTGCAATCCCAGCGGCGCCGGCTCGTGGTTGCCAATCTGCACGCCGTCGCCACCATCGGGCAGGCGCACCACTTTCGGTGCGAACTCGCGCAGGTTCTTGGGCATGCGCTCGACCCATGCTGTTGGCGGGCACTCGATGTGGCCGTCAGCCGAGATACGGTTGTATTTCATTGCCATGATGTTTCTCCTCCGTGATTGGATGAACCGAATTCTGCTGGATTGAATTTCACTCCAATCGCCCCGACGCTGCTTGATCTGGATCAAGCAGGGGCATTACCTCGCTGCGCGTCACACTGCAGACCAGTCCATTAGAATGGCGTACCAGCCTGATGCGAATGACAATGCTTCGCAATTGGCTTCTGCCATCTCAACCTCTGCGACTCACCTCATGAATAGCTACACATTTTTTTCCGACGGCTTCGCCGGACAAGACGCCAAAGTTTTCCTTGAAGACGGCGAGCGCGCCTATACCTACGACGACCTCGATCGCGAGAGTGCGCGTTACGCAGCCTTCTTCCAGGGGTTGGGACTCGTTGCCGGTGATCGGGTCGCAGCCCAGGTCGACAAGTCCGCCGATGCAGTGTTCCTTTATCTCGGCGTGCTGCGCGCCGGGCTCGCCTACCTGCCTTTGAACACGGATTACCAGCGCGGTGAAATCGGCTATTTTCTCGGCGATGCGGAACCACGCGCGGTGATCTGCAGGCGCAGTGCGGCGGGGGTATTCGGCGAGCTGTTGAAGGATACCCGCGACGCGAAGCTGTTCACGCTGGACGCTTCGGGAGAGGGCACGCTTCGCGAGGCCGTGGCCGCGGTGCCGGCAGCGGCGGTCACCGGGTTTCGCACCGTGGACCGCGCGGACGACGACCTAGCCCTCATCATCTACACCTCGGGCACCACCGGCCGCTCCAAGGGTGCCATGGTCACGCATGGCAACATCTGCTCGAATGCCGCCGTGTTGAAAGACTTTTGGCGCATCACCGCGAACGATGTGCTCGTCCACGCCCTGCCACTGTTCCACGTGCACGGACTTTTCGTCGCCCTGCATCCGCTGCTCCTCGCCGGTGCCACCATCCTGATGCAGCGAAAATTCGATCCGCGCGCAGTGCTCGCGGAGTTCGACCGCGCCACGATGCTGATGGGCGTGCCGACGTTCTATGTGCGACTGCTGGGCGAACCGAGCCTCACGCCGGAGGCCTGCAGCCACATGCGCCTGTTCATTTCGGGCTCGGCGCCGCTTCTCACCGAAACCTTCGATGCCTTTCGCGAGCGCTCCGGGCACACCATCCTCGAGCGCTACGGCATGTCGGAGGCGGGCATGATCACCTCCAACCCCTACGAGGGTGAGCGTCGGCGCGGCACGGTGGGCCCGGCACTACCTGGCAATTCGGTGCGTGTGGTGGACTTGGAAGGAAAACCACTGCCGCCGATGCAGCCGGGCGACGTGCAGATCAAGGGCCCGAACGTGTTCAAGGGCTACTGGCAGATGCCGGAGAAGACCCGCGAGGAATTTACTGCCGACGGCTGGTTTCGCACCGGCGACATCGGCCAGTGGGATGAGAAAGGCTATCTTGCGATCGTCGGACGCGCCAAGGACTTGATCATATCTGGTGGATTTAACGTCTACCCGAAAGAGGTCGAGATGATTCTTGATAATATTTTAGGCGTCGTTGAATCAGCCGTGGTGGGGGTTCCTCATGCGGATTTTGGCGAGGCAGTGACGGCGGTGATTGTTGTGACATCAGGATTTTCGCTCACGGAGGCCGAGGTCATTGCCAAAGTGAAATCCGAACTCGCCGGCTACAAAGTGCCCAAGGTCGTGCACTTCGTCCAGGACCTGCCGAGGAACGCCATGGGCAAGGTGCAGAAGGCAGTGCTGCGCAAGCAGTATGGCTAGAAAGACCGCGCGGCCCGGGGCGGCTACCAGACCTTGATCAGCATGCGCACCGCAAGTACGTAGAGCAGGATCGCATAGATGCGCTTGAGCCACTTGGTGGGCAGCTTGTGTGCCGCGGCGGTGCCCACCGGCGCGACCAGCATGCTGGTCACCACGATGCCCGCCATGGCCGGCAGATAGATATAACCCAGCGTCAATGGCGGCAGGCCGTGGTCCTGGAGTCCGTTGTAGACATAGCCGATGGTGCCGGCGACGGCGATAGGGAAGCCCAGCGATGCCGCAGTGCCGACCGCATTGATCATGGCCACGTTGCACCAGAGCATGTAGGGCACGGAGATGAAGGCGCCGCCCATGGCGGCCACCGCCGAGAGGGCGCTGATGCCGGCGCCCACGCCGAATAATCCCACCACACCCGGCATTCCCCGCGACGGGCTGGGGGCGCGATCGAGCAGGATATTGGTTGCCGCGAAGGCAATCACCACGGTAAAGGCGATGGCAAGCACATTGGACGGAACCAGGGACGCGACCACCGAGCCTGCCAATCCTCCGAGCAGAATGCCCGGCGTCATCCCCCGAAAGATGTCCCAGCGGATCGAGCCGCGTTTCTGGTGTGAACGGATGCTGGACAGGGAGGTGAACAGGATGGTCGACATGGAAGTACCGACGGCCAGGTGCACCACGTGTTCGGCTGGCAGGCCCTGGGCGAAGAACATGAGCACCAGCAGCGGCACCATGATGGCGCCGCCACCAATGCCCAGCATCCCGGCAAAGAATCCGACCAGCGCACCCAGCGCGAGATAAGCCACCATCCATTCAAGCATCATTGAAATATCCCAGTCCCTGCATCAGGGCGTTCATGGTCTTGCCGATCGGCTCACGAATGACGAGGTCGGCAATCTCGTCGAGCGGCGTAGGTTCGCGGTTGATGATCACCAGGCTTGCGCCGTTGCGCTTAGCCACGCGGGGGAACGATGCTGCAGGTTCCACCACCAGCGAAGAGCCAATGGCAAGGAACAGTTCAGCGCGCTGGGTCGCATCGGCGGCAAGGCGCATCTCCTCCTCTGGCATCGACTGCCCGAAGGAGATGGTTGCGGTTTTGAGCGGGCCGTTGCAATCGCTGCATTCGGGCGCTTCGTCGCCGACCTGCCAGCGCTCGACAATGTCCTCGGTGGGCCATTCACGGCCGCAGTACTGGCAACGCACCACCCGGTTGGTACCGTGCAACTCGATGACCGTGCTGCTGCCCGCGTCGCGATGCAGCCCGTCGATGTTCTGCGTGATCACCGCGGCCAGGTGGCCGCGACGCTCCAGTTCCGCGATGGCGCGGTGACCGTCGTTGGGTCGCGTGGTACGGCTCTCCAGGAACATCCCGGCGGCGAGCTTCCATCCCTGGATGCGGGCCGGGCGGTGCGCAAGAAAATCGGCGTAGAGCACGGGCTGGTGACGCGTCCAGATGCCGCCCGGGCTGCGAAAGTCCGGAATGCCGCTTTCCGTGCTGATGCCAGCGCCGGTGAATGCAATGCCGTGCCTGGCCATGCGCACCAAATCAATGAGAAGTTCGATACCTTGCATGCGCCCAATCTTCTCACACGCTCAGTTGGCTAGCGGACGACGAGTACGGGAGTGTCCTTGACGTGTGTGAGGAGCTTGTTGGTTTCGCTGCCGATAAGCAAACTTGCGAAGCCGCTGCGACCACGCGACGCCATCACGATGAGGTCGCACTGCTGCTCTTCGGCGACATGCAGGATGGCCTCATAAGGCGATGTGCCAGTGATGAAGGCCGGCGTAACGGTGACGCCCGCATCGGTAGCAACCTTGACCGCCCGGTCCATGAGCTGGCGCTCCTGCGACTCCGCTTCTTCGAGAAGCATTGCGCGCGGAAGACGCGTTAGCGCACCGCCTTCGACGTGGTGCGGCAATTCCATGGGTGACAGCACATGGAGGATCAGCAGCCTTGAACCCAGCGCCGAGGCAAGGCGCGATGCCTCCCGCACGGCCCTGTCTGCCAATTCGGTGCCGTCGGTGGGGACGAGAATGTGTTTGTACATGCGAGCGCTTCCGGAATGGCTAATGGAGTGTGATGAAGGAAGTATTGCATTCGCGGTCGCAGATTGCCACCACTCAGGTGAGCATTGCACGGTTTCAGGTCAGCGTGCGCATGGCATCAGCCAGTTGCGAGCGCTCACTCGGCTTCATATGCAGGCCACACTTGGTTCTGCGCCAGAGTACATCGTCAGCCTCGCGTGCCCATTCATGGGCAATCAGGTAGCGTAACTCGGCTTGATAGAGACCTCCGCCATAATGTTCGCCAAGGTCGGCTTCATGTTGTGCCTTGCCAAGGATATCGGCCGCCAGGGTTCCGTGCCTGCGTGCGAGCCTCACCAGATAGTTCGGTGCAAGGGTTGGATGCTTCGCTTGCAGCTTCGCCAGCAACGCGTCGAAGCCGGTAACCGCATCGCCCGTTGCCGAGCTGAAATCACCCCCTGGCAGGGCTTCGGTACTAGTCCATGCGCGCGTGCCCGGAAACCATGGCTCGAGTTTTTTCAATGCCTGCTCTGCGAGCCGGCGGTAGGTCGTGATCTTGCCACCGAACACCGACAGAAGCGGCGCATCGCGCCGGGACTTACCCTGGTCGAGCAGCAGGTGGTAATCGCGCGTCACGGCGGACGGGTCACTCTTGCCGTCATCATAGAGCGCACGCACCCCGCTGTAACTCCAAAGCACCTGATCAGGCGTGATCGCCACGGCGCTGTATCGGCTGGCTGATTCGCACAGATAGGCAATCTCCGGCGGGCTGGCCACCGGGTTCACGCTCTGGCCTTCGACGCCCGCTGGAACCTGCACATCGGTTGTTCCGATCAGCGTGAATTCGCGTTCGTAGGGAATCATGAAAATGATGCGCCGATCCGGGTTCTGCAGAATGAACGCGTGCTTGCGCGCATGAATGCGGGGCACGACGATGTGGCTGCCTTTGACGAGCCGCACTTGTGCCTGCGACTGGATGCCGAGTTCCTCATCGAGCACGTGCTTCACCCACGGGCCGGCGGCATTCACCAGCACCCGGGCCGACACCGTGCGCTCCTGGCGACCACCGGAATCCTGCAGCGTGACTTGCCAGCCCCCGACGCCATTGTCGTCAACGCGACGGGCGCGGGTGACGCGGGTACGCGTGTGGATCTGCGCGCCACGGGCAGCCGCTGAGCGCGCGTTGAGCACCACCAGGCGCGCATCGTCGACCCAGCAATCGTAGTAACTGAAGCCCGTCGCAAATTCCGGCTTGAGTCCCGCGCCATAGGCCTCGTCGGACAGCTTGATCGCGCGCGATCGCGGCAGGCTGGAACTGCCACCACGCAGTGCAAAAGCGCCGCGCCCGAGATGATCGTACAGAAAAAGCCCCGCGCGCAGCAGCCATGCGGGCCGCATGTGCTCTTCGTGGGGCAGGACGAATTCCAGCGGCCAGATGATGTGGGGTGCAATGCCCAGCAAGGCCTCGCGCTCGTCCAACGCTTCGGAGACCAGGCGAAATTCAAAGTGCTCGAGGTAGCGCAGGCCGCCGTGGATCAGCTTGGTACTGGCCGAAGACGTGGCACCAGCCAGGTCGTGCTGCTCGGCCAGTAGCACCGACAGGCCGCGCCCGGCCGCATCGCGAGCGATGCCGGCGCCATTGATACCGCCGCCAATGATGACAAGGTCGAAATGCTCCAAGGCGATGGTGGAAGAGGGCACCGCGGAAACTGATCTGCGCTGCCGTCTAGCCTCGGTTCGTCAGGACTTGCCGCTGAAGTCGAGTTCGCTGACGCCGCTGGCGACCGGTGCGGCAGGACGGGCGACGGGAGCGGCGGTCCCCATGGGCGCAACGGCGGCTGGTGCAGTCGCTGTTGTAGCAGCAGGTGCTGGGGCCGCCGGCGCTGCCGCAACCCGTGCTGCAAACCGCGGGGCAGCCGGCGCTGTTGCAGCCGAGGCATCAACGGGCGCACCACCCGCCGGCTGTGAAAACAGTCGTTCCAGGTCCGCCACGATGGACGCGTTATCGACCGCTACTCGGCCCTGGTAGCGAAGCAGGATGCGCGCGGGCAAGTCCAACAGTCGCGGTTCGGGCTGGCGCAGGTTGGCCGCAACGTTGAGGATAGGGATCAGGTGATTGCTCCTCCAGCCGCCCTCTGCGCGCTCCACGGCATCGATGATCGCCTGTTGCGCCTTGGCGATGCCAGACAGCAGTTCGGCGAGCTGTTCGTTGGTGACGGTCATCGGCCCCTCACAATCAAGATGGTTCGGCGCACAGCATACCATCGCTGTGTTATGTCTGATATTCGTGATTACAATCTTACTTCTAACGAAAGACTATCCTTGTATGTATATCGAAAATGATAATAATTAACACCGATGAAAGCGTCCCTGCTGCGGCATAGCTGACTGGATTTCCTCATTCAATTCTTCGAGATCGTCAGATTCTTCTTTCGCAGCGGCAGTCCATTCCTCCATCAGCGGCAGTGCGAGATGGGTAGGGCAGAGCGCAGGTTGGTGAACCCGGAATACATTTCTCCCGACACTGCGCTGGAGTGGACGCGCGCCAGGCGGTCCTTCGGGAACAGCCCGGTTTCCGGCGCGAGCTCCCAAAGATATTCGGCAATGACGAGGGTGTTTTATATGGTGGCACCTTCATGTCTCAAGCAGGGCATTAGGAAGGAAGGCGACAACAGCGGCAATTCGGTGTGTATCGATGAGTCCTCGCTGCAGACAACGACCTCGTCGAATTTCAGTCCCATCATGCGGTACATAAGCCAGCCTTACATGGACCAGAAAGAGTAGTTCTTGCTGCTGATCGTGAGCGTAGGCCGGATAATAGACAGCATCCTTCCACGTCACCCGCATCAGGCGGGAGAGAATTCGAAAAATTGATTGATGGTGCGATGCGGCATCAGCCATTAGGAATATGAAACTTCAGTACATCGGTTAATGCAAGACCGGCAATTTTTTTGTTGGTCCGAAATCCTGACTGAAACGAAAGGATGCCTATGATTTATCTCGCCTATCAGGCCCAGTCGGACCTCCTGTCACCCATACAGGGAATGGCGAGATTGGCTTTGGCCGCGCTGCGCTTGCCTATCCCCGGCCTTGCGCAAAGCTTTCTTGCCCGCGACCTGGCAGCCACATACGAAATGATCGGGGATGCGGGGCTGACCCACACGCGCCCGAGTTTCAACATCTACAAAGTGAAAGTGGGGGACCGGGAACTTGATATGCGCGAGGAAGCGGTGTCGGTCATACCCTTCGGCACGTTGTAGCGCTTCGCCAAGGATGTTCCCATCGATTAGCCGCGGGTGCTCGTGGTGGCACCGCTGTCTGGCCACTTCGCCACGCTCCTTCGAGGTCCCGTGCAGACCTCGCTGCCGGGTCATGATGTCTACATGACCGATTGGGACCACGCCCGTGAGATCAGCCCGGCGCGCATGTCGTTGCGATCTGCCAGCCCTGTGTCGCAGCGCTCGCCGCTGGAATTGGCAAATCTATTCCATTCTCAGGAATGCGAGTCAGTCGAGCGACTGATCCCGCGGCGCCAGAGCGCCGAGGCGCGCAAGGCTGCCTCGGCTCGAAAGCATTCCCGTATAATTTCCTGCAGGTTGCCCTGCCGGTTTTTTAGAAAATACAGGCTGAGCAGCATCGCTCCAATCAATACACGGAAGCGCCTACGGTGGGCGTCTTCTTGCTCATCGGGAGGTTCACATGAAAATCAAGGTTGATAGAAAAGTTTGCGCCGGTCACGCGCTGTGTGCCGCCAAGGCACCGGATGTCTACACCCTGGACGATGACGGCTATTGCAATTCCGACGGCATGACAGTGCCACCGGGCAAGGAAGAACAAGCGATATTCGGTGCCGCTTACTGTCCCGAACGTGCCATTGTCCTGTTCGATGCCGCGGGCAAGGAAATTCGCTAGGGACGACCTGTAGCGATTCACATTGTTGAGGAGGAATCACCATGGCAGCTGTCGCTGAATCGATCGCCGGGACCATTCCGGCACACATTCCGAAGTCGCTGGTCTTTGACTTTGACCATTTCACGGCACCCGAAGTGCAGAAGGAACCGCACCGGCAGGTGAGCCAGTTGCTGCACAAAAATGCTCCCGACGTGTTCTACACGCCGCGCAACGGCGGTTACTGGATCGTGACGCGGGCTGAGGTGGCCGTGGACATGCTGCGGCAAGTGGAGAATTTTTCAAGCGGGCCCGAGTTCAACCACTTCAAGGCGTTCAATCCGCCAATGCTACCGGTGCAGGCGGATCCGCCAAACCACACCGAATATCGACGCATCCTGAATCCGAAGTTCGCTCCCGGACCGATACAAAAACTCGAGGAATACGTGCGGCAGTTAGCGCGTACTATCATAGATGAAGCCTATCCGCATGGGCGGTGCGATTTCATAGAGGAGGTCGCCGAACGATTTCCGGTGACCATCTTCCTGAAAATTGCGGGTGCTCCACTGGCCGACCGGGCACGGCTGGTTGCCATCGCCGTCAAGTACACGCGCAGCCCTACCTTCGAGGAACGACAGGCGGCGATTACCGAGATGGCACACTACCTGCGCGAAAAGTTCAAGGAGCGGATAAAGGAACCCAAGGACGACCTTTTGACGCAGATCGTTCAGGCGCGCATGCCGGACCGGGATCTGACCGATACCGAAAAGGAAGGCTTGGGCGTGCTGCTGTTCTTTGGTGGCCTGGATACCGTGAAGTCAGTGCTCTCATTCGTCGTCAGTTACCTGGCGCAACATCCGGACGACTACAAGAAGCTGGTCGACAACCCCGCCATGATCAAGTCGGCCATGGAAGAACTCCTGCGTGTGAGCGGCGTATCGACTCCCGAGCGCGGTGTAACCCATGACCTGGAGTATCGCGGCATCCCGTTCAAGAAAGGGGATCGCGTAGTGTTTCTGACCCAGCTCTGGGGAGTGGACGACCAGCAGATCTCAAACCCCTATGAAGTCGACTTCAGCCGAGATGTGAGTCAACACTACGCATTCGGCGCAGGCCCGCATCGCTGCATTGGTTCGCACCTAGCACGTCTGGAGTTCCGCATATTCCTGGAAGAATGGACACGCACCATCAAGGCGTTCAGGCTGGAAAAGAATGTCCCTGTGAAGACTGCGGGCGGCGTGGTTTGGACTCCGGTGGAACTGTCGCTGGCCTGGGACGTGTGATCGAACAGATGCCGTGCGAAAACGCGGCATTGCCCAAATAAAAAGGCGGCCCAGAGCCGCCTTTTTATTTGGGGTGCGCCTCAGCTCGGCGCGACGAACTGCCTAGCGCCTGCCGCCGCGCAACTTGCGGATTGCAGCCAGTTGTGCGGCCAGTGTCGCTAGTTCGGCTTCCACGGAAGCGATCTCCTGCTTGTCCAGCGCCTTCGCACGCGCTTCTTCCGCGCGCTTAAGGGCGTCGGTGGCCTTGGCTTCGTCCAAGTCATGCCCACGAATAGCCGTGTCGGCCAAAACAGTCACTAGCCTGGGCTGCACTTCAAGAATTCCGCCAGCAACAAAGATCAGCTCTTCTTCACCACCGTCAGCTGGCTTGATGCGCACGGTACCCGGCTTGATGCGCGTGATCAGGGGCGTGTGCTGGGGGTAGATGCCCAGTTCACCAGCCTCGCCAGGAAGCACCACGAACTCGGCTTCACCGGAATAGATGGAGGCCTCGGCGCTGACAACGTCGACATGGATGGTGTGTGCGGCCATTGGATGCTTTCCTGGAAGACTTCGGTGTCGCGTCGCTTACTGGAACTTCTTCGCGTTCTCGACCGCTTCTTCGATGGTGCCTACCATGTAGAAGGCCTGCTCGGGAAGATGGTCATATTCACCGTTGACGATAGCCTTGAAGCCCTTGATGGTGTCCTTGAGGGGCACGATCTTGCCGGGGGAACCGGTAAACACTTCCGCCACGTTGAACGGCTGCGACAGGAAGCGCTGGATTTTCCGAGCGCGGGTCACTGCAAGCTTGTCTTCGGGCGAAAGTTCGTCCATGCCCAGAATCGCGATGATGTCGCGCAATTCCTTGTAGCGCTGCAGGATGGTCTGGACGGCACGTGCGGTGTTGTAGTGCTCTTCACCGACAACCTGCGGATCGAGCTGGCGCGAAGTCGAATCGAGCGGATCGACTGCCGGATAAATACCCAGCGAGGCGATGTCGCGTGACAGCACCACGGTGGCATCCAAATGCAGGAAAGTGGTGGCCGGCGACGGGTCGGTCAAGTCATCGGCGGGCACGTACACGGCCTGGATGGAAGTGATCGAACCGGTCTTGGTGGAGGTGATCCGTTCCTGCAGGCGGCCCATTTCCTCGGCCAGGGTCGGCTGGTAACCCACCGCAGAGGGCATGCGGCCCAATAGTGCCGACACTTCGGTGCCGGCCAGCGTGAAGCGGTAGATGTTGTCGATGAAGAGCAGGATGTCCCGGCCCTCATCGCGGAACTTCTCCGCCATCGCCAGGCCCGTCAACGCTACGCGCAAGCGGTTGCCCGGTGGCTCGTTCATCTGACCGAACACCATCGCCACCTTGTCCAGCACCTTGGATTCTTCCATCTCGTGATAGAAGTCATTGCCCTCACGTGTGCGCTCGCCAACACCGGCGAAAACCGAGTAGCCGCCGTAAGATTTCGCGATGTTGTTGATGAGTTCCATCATGTTCACGGTCTTGCCGACACCGGCGCCACCGAACAAGCCGATCTTGCCACCCTTGGCGAACGGGCAGATCAGGTCGATCACCTTGATTCCCGTGGGCAGCAGTTCGACCGAAGGTGATAGTTCGTCAAACTTCGGCGCGGCTTGGTGAATGGCGCGGCGCTCTTCGGTCGGGATCGGGCCGGCTTCGTCAATGGGCCGACCCAGCACATCCATGATCCGACCCAGGGTGGCGGTTCCAACCGGCACCATGATTGGCTTGCCCGAGTTGGAGACCTTCATCCCGCGGCGCAGGCCGTCGGACGACCCAAGCGCGATGGTGCGCACAACGCCGTCGCCGAGCTGCTGCTCGACTTCGAACGTAAGGCCTTTTTCGACAAGAAGGTTGTTCGCGTCTTCGTCGAGAGTCAGTGCGTCATAGATGTGGGGCATCGCATCGCGCGGAAACTCGATATCGATAACCGCACCGATGCACTGAACGATGGTTCCCTTAGCGGCAGTTTGCGTAGAAGCCATGGCTTTTTCCTAAGCGTTCGTTTCTGAATCCAGATTCGG
>CANJRC010000058.1 GCA_947476535.1 Betaproteobacteria bacterium | reverse complement strand
CGGCCGAGTATCCGAGCCCGAGCAGGCTGTAGTTGGCGGCACGGTTCTCGACGGGGCCGACCCGACCGATGGCCTGCTGCGCCCCCACGCGAAAAATGATGAACGCCGTGCCGTTGATGAAGGAGGCGACAAACAGGACGGGCAAGCTGCCCCATGCGAGCGGCAGCACGGCGCCGGCGAACTGGCCGATCAGCGCCAGGAGCATGGGCGTTCGGCCGCCGCGACGGTCGATGAACTTGCCGATACCCACGGCAATGATCGCCGGTCCCAGCCCGCCCAGCGAGACGAGCAGGCCGGCCACGGTGGGCGTCACTTGCAGGTGCAGGGCGTACAGGAGCAGCGTGAACTGCGCGACCAGGAAGGCGAACTGGCTGACCGCGGAGGTGAGTACGAGAAGGTGTAGCGGATTCAACAGGCAGCCATGTCGGGGAGGCGTCCATTCTAGGGCACCGCGGCAAATCCGGCATTGAAATAAGGACCGCGCGGCCTGCTACGCAGGCGAGGCCACGCTGCCAACTGCCAACTGCCAACTGCCAACTGCCAACTGCCAGGTGCCTTGGGCGCCGCGCCGCAAGAAAAAGGCTCCGGTCTTGCGACCGGAGCCTTTCCGAGGCAGTCTTCTGGAATGCGACTGCTGTGCCTATTGCGCTCCGGCGCTGCGCGCTTGCAACGCGGCAATCCGCTCTTGAATCGGCGGATGGCTGGAGAACAGCGCCATGAAGCCGGGCTTGTCGTTGATGCCTGAGGCGGCCATGGATTTCGGCAATGTGCCCGGTTCCAGGTTCCCGAGCCTTGCCAGGGCGTTCACCATGGGGTTGGGTGAGCCCAGTAGTTGCGCGGAGCCCGCGTCGGCCCTGAACTCGCGCTGGCGCGAGAACCAGGCGACGATGAGGGATGCGAGCACGCCGAACAGGATCTCGCACACGAACACGGTGACGTAGAAACCCATGCCGGTCCCGCGCTCGGACTTGAAGATGGCCTTGTCCACGAAGTACCCGACCACGCGCGCAAGGAACACAACGAAGGTGTTGACCACGCCCTGGATCAGCGTGAGGGTCACCATGTCGCCATTGGCGATGTGCGCGACCTCGTGAGCGAGCACGGCCTCGACTTCCTGGCGGGACATGGATTCCAGCAGGCCGGTCGAAACCGCCACCAGCGCATCGTTCTTGAACGCGCCGGTGGCGAAGGCATTCGGTTCGCCTTCGTACATGGCGACTTCCGGGTGCCCGATGCCGGCGCTGTCGGCGAGTTTGTGCACGGTGCTCACCAGCCAGAACTCGGTCGAGCCTTCGCTGCCGTCGATGACCTTGGCGCCGGTGGACCACTTGGCGACGTATTTGGAAATCAGCAGCGAGAAGATCGAGCCGCCGAATCCGACCACCAGCGAGAAGCCGAGTAGCACATTGAGATTCAGGCCGTTGGCGCTGATGAAGCGATTCAGTCCCAGCACATTCAGCACCACCGACAACAGCAGCATCACGGCCAGGTTGGTGACCAGGAACAGGACAATACGTTTCATTCGTGCATCTCCTTCGAGTGTGCAGCAATGCAATGCTGCAATGGTGCAGTCCGAGCGCTGCTCCCGACCGCCGATGCTTCAGGCAATGGACTGTACAACGCCCAAGTGGGGGCGGGCCCCGCCTGTTTCAAGCGGCGCAATTCTACCTGCCAGGGTCGTTGCAATCGTTACAAAATGTATCTGTGGACGAAGGTTCGATGGCAACAAGACCTTAGAGGCCCTGATGCTTGCAGGGTTACCGACCCCGAGCCTTGTCAAAACGCCCTGGGTGCATCGCTTGCGCCAGTTCGCGCGAGATCGGCCAAGGTTCGTCGTTGAGTTGCGCCGCGATCAGTTCCGCCCCCAGGGGCGCCCACACGATGCCGCGCGCGCCCAGGCCGCCGGCAATGAAGAGGCCCTCGGGTCGTGGCTGGGAATCGGAGCGCAACCGCTCGGACCTGTCCTGTCCGGCAAGTGCGCCGAAAACCGGTAGCCGGTCGGGGGTGACGGCGCGAAATTCGGTGCGACCGCCCAGTTGCGGCGAGTTGCTGGAGATGTCGTCGCAGAATCCGGGCAGCATGTCGTCCACGCTGGCCATGTTTTGCGCGTGATCACCGGGCCGCAACGAGCGGTCTTCATCGCCGGGCTGGAAGGTCGCCCCGATCATGCAGCGCCCATCGGGCAGGTTCGCTGCGTGGCGGTCGCCGCTCACCGCCACATCGAGGCACCGCATCGGGTGTGCAGGCAGCAATGTGACCTGGCCGCGAATGGCCTCCAGCGGCAGGTGCGATGCCTCGCTAAATGCCCGCATGCCGTTGCCGCAGGCCAGGATCGCGATCGACGCTTGCGCCACGCAATCATCGCGTTGCGTCATTGCGCGCCAGTCGCCGTCCACCGCGACGATGTGGTCGACCGGAACACTGTGGCGCAGGTGGATGCGGTCTGGCCACCGTGCCAGTGCCGCAATGCAGGCATCGGCAGGCGATATCGTCATGCCATCGGGGAACCAGAGGCCAGCGCGGCTTACCGCGTGCCCGGTGAGGCGCCTGCCTTCGCTCAAGTCCGCAAAGGAGGCAAAGTCAGGTGGGTACCCAAGCCGTTCGAGCAGTTGTGCGAAGCGCATCGCGTCCCTCTCGTTGCGTGCGATGCGAAGCACGCCGGGGGAAGCTGCCATGACGGGGCCGCCAAGTGACGCATACCAGCGGCGGGCGAAAAGGAATGCCGCGCGCGACAGCCGGGCGTTGCTTTCGTCGGAAAAGTTGACCAGTGGCGATGCAAGGGCCAGCGGGTTGCCCGATGCGCCCTGCGCGGGCGCGTTGCGGGTATCCAGCACATCGACCTGCCACCCGCGCGCGGCAAGGCGCTCGGCCACGGTGCATCCGGCGATGCCCGCGCCGATGACGAAGGCGGTGCGCCGCTTCGGCATCCCGGCGATGCCACCGGCGCCCGCGGGCTTGCGGCAGGCCAGCATCTCGCGCTGGTTGCCCAGGCCCCTGCGCTTTTCCACGACGAATCCGGCGGCAGCAAGCCCGTCGCGCACCGGGGCGGCGACAGTCCATGTCGCGAGCGTCGCCCCTGGTGCGGCCAGGCGTGCCAGCTCGGTGAATACGTCCTGTGACCAGAGTTGGGGGTTTTTGGATGGTGTAAATCCGTCAAGGAAAAGCGCGTCCGCGCGCGCCTCGAGTTGCGGGAGCATGTCCGCCGCATCGCCCAACAGCAGCGTCAGCACGATGCGATCGTGAGCCAGGAAAATGCGGTGAAAGCCGGCCAGCGGCGCGGGCCAGCCGGCGCAGAGCTCGCGCGATCGAAGCGCGTGCTCGGGCCAGCGCGCATGCAGGCCGGCCATCGCATCGCGCGCAAGCGGGCGACTTTCGACCGAGACGAAGTGCAGCCGCTGTGGCGCGCGCGCGTCTTCCTCCAAGGCGCGCCAGGTCTCGAGGAAATTCAATCCGAGTCCGAAACCCGTCTCGAGGATGGTGAATTGCCCGCGATCCTGCCAGCGGCCGGGCAAATCGTTTCCGGCGAGAAACACGTGGCGCGCCTGCGCGTCCGCTCCTGCCGCGGGGTGATAGATGTCGGCGAATTCCGTGGAATAAGGGATGCCGTGCTCATTGAACGTTACCTGCGCAATGGGAACGGATACGAGCCTGCTCATGCGGCCTTTTTCAGCGGTACGCGCAGCAGGAACACCAGCGGCACCGCGGTCAGCGTGACCCACATCATCAGGCGAAAGTCCTGCAGGTAGGCCAGCGTTGCGGCTTCACGCAGTACCTGCGCGTCCAGTATCGACAAGCCCAGAGGTGAGGAGATGTCGGAGACGCCTGACTCGATGGATTGCCGCAGCGCGGTGCTGAACGGATTGATGTACTCGGAAAATGCGGCGTGGTTGACCTGGACGCGGTGCGCGAGGTAGCTGATCACCACGGAAATGCCGATGCTGCTGCCGATGTTGCGCACCAGGCTGGAGAGTGCGGTGCCTTCATTGCGGTAGCGCTGGGCCAGCGTCGAGAACGAAATGGTGGACAGCGGCACGAAGATCAGCCCGAGCCCCAGTCCTTGCACGACACCCGTGCTGACGACGTTCCATTGCGGCATGTCGGTGGTGAAGTGCGTCATCCCCCATAGCGAAAGGCCGGTCAGGAGCAGGCCGGCGAGTATGCTGATCCGTCCATCCACGCGGTTGCCGATCCTGCCGACGATCATCATCGAGATCATGGTGCCGGCACCGCGCGGGGCGAGCAGGTAGCCGACGTCATATACCGGAAAACCCATCAGGGTGTGGAGGAAGGGCGGCATCAGCGCCATGGTGGACAGCAGGATGATGCCGATGATGAACATGAAGACGAGTCCCAGGGCGAAATTGCGGTCGCGGAACAGTCCGGGTTCGAGGAAGGGGTGTTCGTGCGTGAACATGTGGGCGATGAAGAGGTAGAGCGCCGTGCCCGCGAGCATGGCCTCAATCATCACTTCGGTGCTGTTAAACCAGTCGAGGGTCTGGCCGCGGTCGAGCATCATCTGTAGCGCCCCGATGGCGAGGCCGAGGAGCGCGAATCCGAGCAGGTCGAAGTGGCGCGAGCGGTCGATGGGCGTTTCGCGCACATTGGCGGCAATGCCGAACCATGCCAGCAGGCCGAAGGGCAGGTTGATGTAGAACACCCAGCGCCAACTGTAGTATTCGGTGAGCCAGCCGCCCAGCATGGGGCCCAGGATGGGCCCGACCATGATGCCCACACCCCACATGGCCATGGCCGCGGGCAATTTTTCGCGCGGGTAGGTGTCGATCAGCACCGCCTGCGATAGTGGCACGATGCAGGCGCCGAAGACCCCTTGCAGCAGGCGGAACAGCACGATCTGCGGCAGCGTCTGCGCCGCACCGCACAGCATGGAGGTCAGGGTGAATCCCGCGACGATGGTGAGCATCAGGCGCTTGCGCCCGATTCGTGACGACAGGAATCCGGTCAGTGGCATGCAGATGGCCGACGCCACAATGTAGGAGGTGAGCACCCAGGAAATCTGGTCCTGCGTCGCGCTCATGGTGCCCTGCATGTGCGGGAGCGCGACGTTGGCGATGGTCGTGTCGATGGCCTGCATGATGGTCGCTGCCATGACGGACAGTGTGATCATGAGGCGGTCGCCTGCGTCGGGCAGGGCTGCCGGAGTTGCGGGCAGTGAGGCCGGCTGTACGGCAGGCGGATTGGCAGCGCTCATGGTGCCAGGGCGGGCGGATCAGCGCAGCAGGTCGGCCAGCCGGCGCACGTGGCCGGTGTCGATCTCGACCTTGGTACTCATTCCCGCGCGAAGCGCAGGCATGTCGTCACCGCCTTCGAGCTTGATGCGGACGGGAACGCGCTGGGCGATCTTCACCCAGTTGCCGCTGGCGTTCTGCGCTGGGATCACGGAGAACTCCGACCCCGTCGCCGGGCTTAGGCTGTCGACCGTCCCCTTCCATCTGTGCTCGGGGAAGGTGTCGATGTGAATGGCGACGGGCTGGCCAGGGCGCACGTAGGTGAGGTCGGTTTCCGTGAAATTCGCCTCGACCCACAGGTCGCCGCCGACCACCAGCGCGAGCGCCGTGGCCCCCGCGCCGATGTGCTGCCCGGGCCTGGGCACGCGACTGACGATCCCCGGCAGCGAGGCATGCACTTTCGTGCGCGCGAGGTCGAGGCGCGCCTGCGAAACTTCCGCCATCGCGGCCCGATAGGACGGATGCTGCTCCACCGGCGAGTCGATGCTGCCGCCCAGGGCTTCGGCCACGCGCTTCAGGTCCTGCTCGAGCGCGGTGATCTGCTGGGCCGCGAGGTCGGCGTTCTGCTTCGCATCGTCGAAGCGCGATGCCGAGATGAAGCGTTTGGCCGCGAGGTCGGCCTGCCGCTGTTCATCGCGCACGGCAAAATCGTGGCGTGTCCGGGCGAGGGTTATCTGCGCCTGCTTTTCCCGGTAGCTCGCCTTCATCGCGGCGAGATCGGTGCGTGCCTGCGCAAGCCTGGCCTCGGCGCGCGCCACTGCAACTTCGAAGGGCGCGGTGTCCAGCTGCAGCAGCACCTGCCCGGCGGCCACGGACTGGTTCTCCTTCACCATCACCTCGCGAATGACGCCGCCGACTTCCGCGCTGACGGGAACCTTGTCGGCCTTGACATAGGCATTATCGGTTTCGACGACGCGCCCGCCGCGCAGGTAGCTCAGGGAGACGGCGGTCACGGCGCTGACGGGCACGAGGACCATCAGGAGCATGCGCCGCAGGCGTCGCGAAGAAGGTCGCTCGGGAATCTGTGGAACCGGTGCCGGGGCCGCCGGGGCAGGGGCGCTCATGCGGCTGTCCTTTCCTTGCTGCGTGACCTGGGCCTTTGCTGCGCCACAGTTGCACTTTCGCCCAGGTTGTCGCGAAGGTCGCCACGAAGATTGTCACGTATAAGCCGCAAGGCGGCCAGCGCGACGGCGGCTCCCTGCGGATCGAGCCCGCGCAGGGCCTGCGCGCGAATGGAGGCCGCTACCTTGCCGATGGCCGCCAGGTGGGGCTTTGCCGCGGGGGTGAGGTGGATGAGGTAGGCGCGGCGATCACCCGGCGCGGCGCGGCGTTCCACCAGGCCGTCCTGCTCCAGTTGGTCGATGGAGCGCGCCAGGGTCATGGGCTGCACGTCCAGCAATTCGGCCAGGTCCACTTGCCGCACGCCCTCGTGCAGGGACACGTACACCAGCACGCGCCCCTGGGCGAGTGTCAGCGTGCTGCCTTGCAGCCGCTCGCGGAACGTGTGCCGCATGAGGCGGTAGAGGTCTGCGACCAGGAAGCCGAAGCTGTCCTGCTTGGATGGGGTCACGAAAGCGTCGCGCCGCAGCGCGCCATTTGATAAGTAATGCTTATTATATGTGTTGCTGGTTAACTGTCAATCCGCGCCGGCGGCTTGCATTCCGGTGCGCACTGGCTACGATGCGGTGTGTGGAGGGCATGGCGTGAAAACGAATCCGGAAGGGGCGGCTGGCATGGACAAGGGGCTGCGCATCGGCATCGATCTTGGAGGCACCAAGACGGAGATCATCGCCATCGATGCCGCCGGGCGCGAGCTGCTGCGCCGCAGGCGCGACACGCCGCAAGGCGATTACGAGGCAACGCTGGACCTGATTGCGTCCATGGTGCGCGAGGCCGAGCACGGGATTGGACAGCCGGCGCGGGTCGGCCTGGGCATGCCGGGGACGATCTCTGCGGCCACTGGCCTGGTCAAGAACGCCAACTCCACTTGCCTGATCGGCCGGCCGCTGCGGCAGGACCTGGAGGCGCGCCTGGGGTGTGCCATCCGCATTGCCAACGACGCGAATTGTTTTGCCTTGTCGGAGGCGACGGACGGTGCCGGCGCGGGGGCGGGCGTGGTGTTCGGCGTGATCCTCGGCACCGGTGTGGGCGGCGGCATTGTGGTGAACGGCCGCGTACTGGCGGGCGCGAACGGCATCTCGGGGGAGTGGGGACATAACCCCATGACGGGGGAGCAAGGCGAGCAGCCCGTGTGCTACTGCGGTCGGTCCGGTTGTGTCGAGACCTATCTTTCCGGCCCGGGCATGGCGCGCGATCATCACCGGGCTTCGGGCGTGCACCTGCCGGCCCCGCAGATCGTGGCAGGTACGGTCGCGGGGGACGCCGGCTGCGAAGCCACCTTCCAGCGCTACGAGGCGCGCCTGGCGCGCGCGCTCGCCCAGGTGATCAATATCCTCGACCCGGACGTCATCGTGTTGGGCGGGGGGCTATCCAACATCGAGCGCCTGTACCGCAACGTTCCCCTGCAGTGGGGCTCGCATGTGTTCTCGGATCGCGTCGACACGCGGCTCGTGCGCAACCTGCACGGCGATTCGAGCGGCGTGCGCGGCGCGGCCTGGCTCTGGGCTTGAGAACGGGTTGTGCCTGATAATATTTAGCCAGCTGATATCGGACAGTCGGATATTCCTAAACCAACTTGAGAACATTCTCCGGCGGCCTGCCCATCACCGCCTGGTCTCCCTTGATGGCAATCGGGCGCTCGATCAGGATAGGGTTGGCGGCCAGCGCGTCCAGCCACTGCGCATCGCTCATGGCCTTGCCCTTGTACTTCTCCTTGTAGACGTCCTCGCCGGTGCGCACGATCGCCTCCGGCTTCATGCCCAGCTTTTTCACCAATGTCGCGAGTTCGGCGCGCGTCGGCGGATTCTTCAGGTATTCGACGATGACGGGCTCGACGCCCTTTTCCTGCAGCAATGACAGTGCCGAACGGCTCTTGCTGCAACGGGGGTTGTGATACAGCGTGATGGAAGCTTTGCTCATGTGGGTATCTTGAGTGGTGGTTGAGGGGTGAGGATGCCCGGCAATATTAGTGGATATTGATGGCCTTCGGTGTCAGCGGCGAATCAGGGCGGGGAGCCATCAGATGGGCTAAGCTTGGGCCCATGGTCGATGTGGATTCCACCCCCCAGTCACCGGCTCAGGCAACCGGCGCGCAGCCCAACGCCGCTCACGGGTCCACGCGCGCGCTGCGCCGCTTCGCCGCTTTTGCACTCGGCGTGTCTCTCGTTGCGGCGCTGGGAGCGCTCGTCTCCGGGCCGGGCAATCGTGTCGGTTGGTGGGACTATCGCTGGGCTTTTTCGATGTTGGGCGTGGCCGCGGGCATCGGGCTGGTCGGGGCGCTGCTGTCGCTGGTCGCAGGGATCTGGGCCTTGCGCAGGCACGCCAGTGGCAGGGTCGCCGCCAGCATCATCGGTTTCCTGGTGGGGATCCTGACCTTCGCCCTGCCATTTCCAATGCAGTGGAGTTCCGGCAAGGCGCCGCCGATCCATGACATCAGCACCGATACGGAGAATCCGCCGCGCTTCGAGGCGCTGGCTGCGCTGCGCGCGGGCGTGCCTAATGGTGTCGAGTACGGCGGTGCCGGCGTGGCGACGATGCAGAAGGCCGCCTACCCCGATGTCGCGTCGATGACGCTTGCGGCACCGCCTGAAAAGGCTTTCCAGCAATGCCTGCAGGTGGGCAGGTCGATGGGCTGGGAGATCGTCGGTGAATCCGTTGCGGCAGGTCGCATCGAAGCCACCGACACCACGGTGTTCTTCGGCTTCAAGGACGACATCGTGCTCAGGGTGACGCCCGTCGGGCCCACGGGCATGGCTAGCCGCATCGACATGCGCTCGGTGTCGCGCGTCGGTCGCAGCGACCGCGGCGTGAACGCGCGTCGCGTCCGCGAGTTCTATCGACTGCTGGCGCGCTCGCCGATCACGTCGCGCTGAGTGGTGTGATCGGCGGAGTCCCCGCCTGGCGCGCCATCAGCGCATCCAACTCCTCGCGCAGGCGCTCGGGCGTCGTGAAGTGCAGCGCCCGCAGCCCGGCGTCCGCCGCGGCGCGGACATTGGCCTCGAGGTCGTCCACGAACACGGTGTGCGCCGGTCGCAGCCGGCAGCGATCGATGGCGTGCGCGTAGATGCGCGGGTCAGGCTTGACTAGGCCGATCTCGGCCGACACCACCACGTCTTCGAACACGGCGAGCGTCGGACAGCGCGACAGTGCGACCGGATAGGTTTCTGCAGAAAAATTGGTCAGCGCGTAGAGGTGCAGGCCGCGCGCCTTCAATTCGCCCAGGACGGCGGCGGTGCCCTCGATTTCGCCGCGCAGCATGGAAGGCCATCCCCTCTGCCACAGGCTGATCAGCGCCGCGTGCTGCGGGAACAGCCGCTGGCGTTCTGCGACGGCCTGTGCGATCGGCTTGCCTGCATCCATTTCCTGGATCCAGGACGACGCCACTGCAGTGGCGATGAACGCCTCCAGCCCTCGCGCATCGCCGGGGAAATAGCGCGCGTAGAAATACCGCGGGTCCCAGTCGAGCAATACCTTGCCCAGGTCGAACAGCGCCGCTTCGATCATGCGCACACCGAGGGATGAAGTCTGCAAATCATGCTGCGATGATAGCGTCTGATTGATGTCTCTTCGTCGAGGCTTTTTGACTTACCAGCGCAGCCGAGCCTGCGTAGCAGGATGCGCGGCCCCACTAGCTGCCGCAGGCCGCCTGGAAGGTGTCGAGCCGAAAATATTCTTCGGGCGAGTCCACTGCAGCCTGGAGGGTGGTGACCTCCTGCATGCTGCGATCGACGAAGGGAGCAACGAAATCGCGGGTCATGGCGTGGAGTTGGCGCTCGGCATCGGCCTGGCTGGCGAAGTGGAAAACCTGCTGGCCGAAGCGCGCCTCGAGCTCCCGCTGCACGGCCTCCTGTACCCGCGGCAGGAACCGGGTATAGGTGTCCACGTGTTTCATTTCATGGCCCATGGTGATGTCGAAGATGCAGCTGCCGGGCGTAAATTCGCGCCCGATCAGCACCGTCATCGGCTCGAACGACAGGCGTACCTGGATATCGGGTCGCAGGCAATGACGCCCGCCCAGGCGTCTCGTCAGGCCGTTGCCGCCGAGCGAGGCGCTCCATTTCAGGTTGGTCTGCGTCAGTCCCAGCACACGCCGCCCGGTGCTGGCCGCACCCATGGCCGACAGCTCCTGCGTGCTCTTCGTGTAATCGGTGACGTAGCTGACGGGCGCGGTTTCAACGTCAATCCGCGTCGGCCCCAGGCGCTGTTCGCAGACCTGCTCGAAGGGCTGCAAGTAGTCGCAGCCGCATAGCGCGATGGCGGCGGCCAGCGCAAGTGCGGCGCCGCGAACCGGCGCGCGCATTTCACCCATCGCCCGGCCTCTCATCGTGGTTGTCGGCCCGCCATCGGATCAGGCCAGGCTGCGGGTAATGATCTCGGTGACATCGCGTGACAAGCCAGCCGTATCGCGAATGCGCTCGAGCGCGCTGCGCGCGTGCGCCTGGCGGGCGGCGTCGAATCGCTTCCAGCGGTCGAAGGCGCGCGCAATGCGCGAGGCCACTTGCGGATTAAGCGCGTCCAGTTCGATGACGCGATCGGCGACAAATGCATACCCCGAGCCATCGGTGGCGTGAAAGTGGGCGTGGTTGGCGCAGAAGCCGCGGATCAGCGCGTACACCTTGTTCGGGTTGCGGATGTCGAAGGCCGGGTGGCCGGCGAGGCGGCGCACTTCTTCGAGCGTGCCCGGCAGCCGCGAGGTGGCCTGCACCAGCAGCCACTTGTCCACCACCAGGGGTTCGTCCTTCCAGCGCTCGTAGAATGCGGCCAGCGCGCGCGTCCGCTCTTCGCCCGTGCAATTGGACAGGGCTGCAAGGGCCGCCATGCTGTCGGTCATGTTGTCGGCACCGTCGAATTGGCGCGACGCCATGCGCAGCGCGTCCGCGTCGTCGAGTTCGGTCAGATAGGCCAGCGCCAGGTTCTTGAGCGAGCGGCGGCCCGCGGACACGGCATCCGGCGAGTAGGCCCCGGGCGTGGTGTTGGCGTCGTAGGTCACGGACAGCGCCAGGCGAAAGTGCGCGGCGATGTGGCGGCGCAGCGCAAGGCGCGCAGCGTGCAGCGCGTCCGGGTCGACTGCGTCCATTTGCTCGGCGAGAAAGATTTCCGAAGGCAGCGCCAGCGCCTCGGCGGCGAAGGCCGGGTCGCGATGCCCCTGGGCCAGCACGCGGCCAAACGCCGAGGTGAATGCCTCGGGCATGGGCAGGCTGTCGGGATGGGCGCCGTTGCGAAGGGCATCGGCATTGCGCAGGATCAGGCGGGTCGCCAGCCGCTGGCCGGCCTCCCAGCGGTTGAAGGGATCGCTGTCGTGCGCCATCAGGTGTGCGAGCGCGTCCTCCGAGTAGTCGTAGCGCAGCGTCACCGGCGCCGAGAAATGGCGCAACAGCGAGGGCACCGGCCGCGTCGGGATGTCTTCAAACACGAACTGCTGTGCGGCCTCGGTGACGTCGAGCACGCGCTCGAAGCGGGCGTCATCCGCAGCCTCATTCCCGGCGGCCTCGCCTTCCAGGCGCAGCGGCAGTTCCCTGCCGTCCTTCGCCAGCAGGCCGACGGCAAACGGGATATGGAAGGGCAACTTGTCGCTGCGCTCGGGCGTCGGCGGGCAGGACTGGCGCACGCTCAGCGTGTAGCGCTGAGCGGGTTCGTCGTAGCTGCCGCTGACCTCCAGCACCGGCGTGCCGGCCTGGTCGTACCAGCGGCGGAATAGTGCAAGATCCCTACCCGACGCGTCCGCCATGGCCTGCGCGAAATCGTCGCAGGTCACGGCTTGTCCGTCGTGGCGCTGGAAATACAGGTCCATCCCGCGCCTAAAAGCTTCCGCGCCGATCAGCGTCTGGATCATGCGCACGACTTCCGCGCCTTTTTCATACACGGTGGCGGTGTAGAAATTGCTGATTTCCATGTAGGACTGTGGCCGCACCGGGTGCGCCATGGGGCCGGCGTCTTCGGGGAACTGGCCGCCGCGCAAGCCGCGCACTTCCTGGATGCGCTGCACCGGGCGCGAGTAGGTGTCTGCGCCATATTCCTGGTCGCGGAACACCGTGAGCCCTTCCTTCAGGGAGAGCTGGAACCAGTCGCGGCAGGTGACGCGATTGCCGGTCCAGTTGTGGAAGTATTCATGCGCTACCACGCGGTCGAGCATCATGAAGTCCATGTCGGTGGCGGTGTCGGGGCGCGCCAGGATGTACTTGGTGTTGAAGATGTTGAGGCCCTTGTTCTCCATCGCGCCCATGTTGAAGTCGCCCACGGCCACGATCATGTAATTCTCGAGGTCCAGTTCCAGGCCGAACACGTCCTCGTCCCACTTCATGGAGCGCTTGAGCGCTTGCATGGCAAAGCCGCACTGGTCGAGCTTGCCCGGATCGACGTAGATCGCAAGGCGAGCCTGTTTTCCAGAGTGCGTGGTCCAGGTGTCTTCAAGTACGTCCAGTTTGGCCGCGACCATGGCAAAGAGGTAGCAGGGCTTGGGATGCGGGTCGAGCCATGTCGCACGGTGACGGTTGTCGCCTTCTTCTGTCGTATCGACGCGATTGCCATTCGAGAGCAGCACCGGGTAGGTTTCGCGATCGGCGTGGATGGTGACCGTATAGCGCGACATGACGTCCGGGCGGTCGGGGAAGTAGGTGATGCGGCGGAAACCCTCTGCCTCGCACTGCGTGAAGAAGCCCGCCTTGGCCCCATATAGGCCGGAGAGCTGCAGGTTCTTGCGCGGCTCGACCTTCACCGTGGTCTCGAGCGTGAAGCGGTCCGGCACGCCGGCGATACGCAGGTGTTCGTCGGTGCGCTCGAATTCGCCCGCCACGAGCGCGCGCCCATCGATGCTGACGCCCTCCAGTTCCAGCGCCTCGCCGTTGAGCAGCAGCGGTGCGCTCGCATCGACCGCCGCGGGATTGCGTTCCACGACCAGATGCGCCTTGACGCGTGTGAACTCCTCGTGGACGTCGAAGTCGAGAGAGATTTCCGGGACGAGGAAGGCGGGGGACTGGTAGTCCTTGAGGTGGATGGTCTGGGGTGTCGGTTCGCGCATGGGGTCAATCCCTTGATGAGTTTCTGCGGGTTTTTGCCGGTGGTAGCCAGCCGGCCGGAATGCGGTCTCTAGTTTACAGCCGTCGCCACGATGCGCAGCCGTTCCGGCCGACAGGAGGGGCAAAAAAAGTAGAGGGCGGTTGAATGGCAGGCCGCCCTTTCGGGAGCGTGGAGTGAGGGACATGTAACGCAGGGCTTGCCGGTGCCGCCGCTCAACCCATTAATATGATCAGTTTTATAATAGGATCCACGCCAAACTTACGTAGACCAGATGATTAATATCATTGATCGGAAATGATGGCCGGGGCGGGATGAAAAGGCGGTTCTCGTGTGCCGCCGGCATGGCGACTCCCGTGAGCTCGCCAGAAGCGCGATCGAGGCCCTTTTCGCACCGCTTCAACGTGAGAGTTCATCCGAAGCCGCAGGCGGTCGGGTACGCTGAAAATTAGAGCGCATACGCCACGCTGCGACCTCTGTCACAGAGGCCACCTACAATCGCCAAGAACGAATAAAGGGGCCATGCAGAGGTAGGCCAAGAGAGAAACCCCGACAACACGATCGCGCTCCCTTCGAAGGGTTAGGCGTCGCTCGCGGTGTGCTCATAGACATCTCGAAATGCCAGCATTTCGCCAAGCCGCTCCTCGGATGTTCCGGGGAATCCGCACCGCTCGGCGAACTCCGGGGCTTCCCAGACTGTAAGGTCTGCGAAGTGGTCGCGATGAAATTCAAGTTGATGGTGTATGGAATGGTGCTCTGGCCGTTGTATGAGCCAACCAAGCCGCCGGGGAGTACGGATGTTCGAGTCGGCTGCGATCTCGACGGGGTGCTTGTAGAAGGGCGTGAGGACTTCGATTCGCGAACGTTCGTGAGTTCCCTGCCGGGGCGGACGCGCTCTGCAAAGAAGAGCACGATAGTGACTGCGCAGATCAAGACGACGGGCAGCGCTTGTTCAAGAAGTTGATGTGGCAGGGCAGAGGGCAATTGCGACGCCTAACCAGAATGGGTTGACTCTCTTAGAGCTCATTTCGCAATTGAGGGGATGCTCCTCTCAAGCTCCCCTACATCGGGGGCTATTTCGGTAATTCTGAAATGGCCTCTTAGTCGACGCCGAAATAGTTGACGATTTTCGCCCCTCGTTCCGTGCTTCCTCCGCTGCTCAGTGTCGTCTTAGCAGCGCCATTGCTCGCGAGTACTTCCAATGCGGCGACTGAGCTGGCCTCGCTTGCAGGGAGATTTTGATGGGTGAGGAGGCGTTGGCGCCGCGCAAAAAAAACGGACAGCCGAGGCTGTCCGTATAAACTCCAGCAGTTCACGACGGTTACCCGTCATGAACTCGAGAAGACTGTCGTTGTGTGTCTGCGATTAGGCGGCTTTGCGGCCGAGCATTGCCGGGCGTGCTGACGGCTGGCCCTCGTCGCGCCGGTTCTGGTTGAAATGCTTGCGCTGGGCTTCGCGCTCGACCTCCCATGGCGTCGCGTCGCGGCGCGTCGCAGCGGCAGGGCCGTCGCGTCGTGCGGGTGCGGGACCGTCCCTGCGGCCTTCGGCGCTGCGGCCGGGGCGCGGCGGCGGACCGCCGCGGCGTGCACCGGCATTACCCGACGGGCGACGATCGCCATAACCGCCACCGGTATTGCCCGTGTTGCGGCGTGCGGGCTTGTTTGCGGGCGCGCGTGCAAAGGTCTGCGTCGGCTCGAAGCCGGCGATGACCTTCTGCTCGATGCGCTTGTTGATCAGGCGTTCGATCGACAGCAACAGCGACCGATCTTCCGCGCAGACCAGAGAAATGGCATCTCCAGGTATGCCGGCGCGACCGGTGCGGCCGATGCGATGCACATAGTCTTCGGACACGTTGGGCAGGTCGTAATT
Source organism: Betaproteobacteria bacterium (assembly GCA_947476535.1). Taxonomy (GTDB): domain Bacteria; phylum Pseudomonadota; class Gammaproteobacteria; order Burkholderiales; family SG8-39; genus CAIYPG01. Next base: position 8,214 of record CANJRC010000058.1, on the reverse strand, counting down.
CACCACATGCGGCAGGGCGTCGATATCGATGCCGCGCGCCGCGATGTCCGTGGCCACCAGCACCTGCAGTTCGGCATCCTTGAAGCGCTTCAAGGTGCGCATGCGCTGCGGCTGGCTCTTGTTGCCGTGGATGGCGTCGGCATCGATGCCGTCGCGGCCGAGCTGCTCGGCCAGGCGGTCGGCGCCGTGCTTGGTCTTGCAGAACACCAGCACCTGGCGCCAGTCGTTGGACTTCACCAGGTGCGCAAGCAATTCGCGCTTCTTGTCCTTGTCCACGAAATGAACGACCTGGGTGACCAGGTCGATGGGCGCATTGCGGCGCGCCACCTCGATCGTAACCGGGTCGCGCAGGAACTGCGCGGACAGCACGCGGATTTCCTCGGAGAAAGTTGCCGAGAACAGCAGCGTGTGGCGCTCCTTCGGGAGCAGCGCATGGATCTTGCGGATATCGTGGATGAAACCCATGTCGAGCATGCGGTCGGCTTCGTCAAGCACCAGGATTTCGATATTGCGCAGGTCGAGCGTGCGCTGCTGGATGTGATCGAGCAGGCGGCCCGGCGTGGCGACGACGATGTCGACGCCGCGGCGCAGCGCCTGCACCTGCGGATGAAAACCGACACCGCCGTAAATGGTGGTCGAGGTCAGGCGCAGGTGCTGGCCGTAGGTGCGGATGCTGTCCTGCACCTGGGCGGCGAGTTCCCGGGTGGGCACGAGCACTAGTGCACGCACGGCGCGGCGCGGGTTGCGATCGGATGTCTTTGCAGACAGTCGTTGCAGCATGGGGAGCGTGAAGCCGGCGGTCTTGCCGGTGCCGGTCTGTGCCGCGCCGAGCAGGTCGCGACCCGCAAGGATCGGCGGGATGGCTTGCGCCTGGATGGGTGTCGGTTCCGTGTAGCCTTGTTCGGCGACGGCGCGCAACAACTCGGGTGCGAGGCCCAAGGCATTGAAGCCTGTTGTCGTTTTTTCGGCTGCGTTCTCAACGCGCACGGGGGATGTAGCCGAGGGTATGGAACCCTCGTGATGCGGGGTACTGGTAGTGATGATGATCTCCTGATATCGGCCCGGGCCCGTGCTACGCACATGCCAAACCGGTTCAGGCAGATAGACGACTGCTATTGGGAAATTCGGGGGATGCGGGGAAACAACTCGACCGCAAAACTGCTGGACCACGAAAGGGCTGGAACGCTAACCGGAAGAACGCGAAACGCTAACCTTGGGCGAATTATACACGAGATGCCCCTCGAGTCGGCCCAACGGCAGCTATTTCTTGTCCCAACCTGCAATATCGCTCATGTCGACTTCGAATTTCGTGGCAGTGGGGATGGCGTCGATGTCGCTTTGCTTTTTGACCTTTTCAAAGGTTTCCGCCAGTTTGATGCACATCTTGGCAATGTTTTCGGGATTGGGCTTCGCGCCAGTCGATGTGGCACCGGTGGGGAACATGATGCGGCCGACCATGTCGACATACAGCAATTCGGCAAGGGTTCTGACTTCAACGTTCATTGGTGTAACTCCTGTAATGGGTGCAGGGAATGGTAATCCGACTCAATTGCCGCAGTCGCGTGGACTAGCCTGGGTGCTCGAATCATTACGGGACCAATTTCGTTGTTGTCATGCCTTGCCTGACAAGCACTGCAGCAGCAGTTGCAAGGAGGCGGCGGCGAAGGCGCGCATGTTGTCTTCGCGTTCCGTGCTGCCCGTCTCCAGGGTGATCACTTTTTCCATGGGGCCGGCGACCGCGATGCAGGTGTGTCCCGCGGCGTCGCCATACGGGTTGCCCGTGGGGCCGGCGGCACCGGTCTCGGAGAGCCCCCACACGGCGCCAAGGTTATCGCGCGCGGTGCGGGCGAGCAGCAGCGCATAGGGTTCGCTCGCCGAACGAATACCGCGCATGGCATCGTCCGGAATGGCCATGACGCTGCGTCGCGCCTGCCTTGTATAGGGGACTGCACCGCCCATGAAATAGGTGGAGGCGCCGGGCACCGACAGCAATGCGGCGCTGATCAGCCCGCCGGACGAGGTTTCGGCCACGGCGACGGTCTCGCGGCGCGCCTTGAGCAGTCGCGCGATGTCATTGGCCAGGGGGATGAGCGTGTTCATCTTCAGGAGCTGCAGGACAGTGCCGAGCAACCCGCCTTGTGTCGCGCCCATTCGGGACGGCGCGCGGCAAGGTCTTCATGCTGCGGCAGCTCGTCGTACGGATGCTTGAGAACGGACATCAGGCGCTCGATGACGCTGGCATCGCCCTGGGCCAGCGCGTCGATCGCCTGCTGCGCCAGGTAATTGCGCAGGACATATTTCGGGTTGGCCTGGTTCATCTGGGCCAGGCGTTCCGTGGCAGGGCGCGCCTCCTGCCGCACGCGCATGGCGTATCGACGCAGCCAGTTCGCCAGTTTTTCGCCATGTCCGTGCGCCAGTGCGGCCTCGTCGTAGAAGGCAATGCGCAGGGGCGCCGCGTCAATCGCCTGGTCGGGCGCATCGATCGGAATCCGTGCCAGGTTGCGGAAAAACAGCGTCATGTCGGTCTCGGTGGCCTGCAAGAGGGCGAACAGGTCGCTGACCAGCGCATCGTCGCCTTCGCGATCGAGGGTTGCGAGCCCGAGCTTGTTCCTCAGCATCTGGTCCGAGGCGGCCTCGAAGGTGTTGGCGAATGCAGCCAGGCCGCGTTCGAGCGCGGCGGTGTCGCTGCACAAGGGAAGCAGGGCGTTGGCGAGACGCACCAGGTTCCATTGGGCGATGCCCGGTTGGTTGCCATAACAATAGCGGCGCCCTTCGGCATCGGTGGTATTGGGCGTCCAGCCGAGGTCGTAGCCTTCGAGCCAGCCGTAGGGCCCGTAGTCGATAGTCAGGCCGAGGATGGACATGTTGTCCGTGTTCATGACGCCATGCACGAATCCGACACGCATCCATTCGGAAACCAGCACTGCCGTGCGGCGACAAATCGTCTCGAACCACGTGGCATAGCGTTCGGTCGGATCCGGATGCTCCTGGAGCAGATGTGAAAAATGCTGCGCGATAACGTAGTCGGCCAGTCGCTTCGACAGGTGCGGTTCGTCCTGCGCGGCGAGGATCTCGAAATTGCCGAAACGAACGAATGATGGGGCGACGCGACAGACCACCGCTCCCGGCTCGGCCTGCGGGTTGCCGTCGTAGAACATGTCGCGCACCACGGCGTCACCCGTGCCGACCAGGCTCAGGGCGCGCGTCGTGGGCACGCCGAGGAAGTGCATGGCCTCGCTGCACAGGAATTCGCGCACCGAGGAGCGCAGCACCGCGCGACCATCGGCGGTGCGCGAGTACGGCGTCCTGCCGGCGCCCTTCAACTGCAGTTCGCGGCGCGCCCCGTCGGGGCCGATGACTTCGGCCAGCGTCATGGCGCGGCCGTCCCCGAGCTGGCCGGCCCAGTGGCCGAACTGGTGGCCGCCGTAGCGCGCGGCGTAGGGTTGCATGCCGTCGAGGACGCGATTGCCGCCCAGCACTGCTGCCTCCAACCCGGTGGGCGATGCGGGATTGGCGATGCCCAGCATCGCCGCGGTGGCTTCCGACCATGCCAGCAGGGTCGGGGCAGCCACCGGTGTCGGGCTGACGCGCGTGTAGCAGGCATTGCGCACCGCGCGCGGCACATTGCGTTGCTCGGGGTCTCCCGGCAGCTCACGTACGAAACTGTTGTCGAACGTGAGTTCGCCCAGGGGAGTTTGCGGTGCCAGCAGATGTCTGGATACGGGGTCGTTCATGGGCGTCGGCTCATACGCAGCGATTCAACAGGGTTGGAACAGGATGATACTGGGAACCGTGCCCACATTCTTCCATGCTGCATGCAGGGTTATCTGGCGCGACCGCACATGTGCAACACGCCGTCCAGGCCGTGTCAGCGCTTGAGGCGGGTCGAAGGCCGGACCAGTGAAAGGGCCAGGCCGAGGCTGATGACGACCAGCCCGACCCATTGCAGCGCATTGGGAAATTCTCCGAGGATCGGCATGGCGGTGAGCACGGATAGCGCAGGCACCAGCGCGCCGAACAGCGCTGCGATTGCCGGCCCGAGGAGATCCACCGTCTTGGCGAACAGGAACAGGCTGACTGCGCCTGCCAAGACGCCCTGGATGAGGACTTGCAGGACGAGATGGCTCACGCTGGCGCGCTCCCATCCGCCGAGATCGGCAAAGGCGAGGTAGCAGGGAATGAAGGCGAATGCGGACAGGGTGGCAATTGCAGCCGCCGCGTTCACCGGATGGGCGCGCCACTGCCGCAGCAGGGTGCCGAAACTCGCCCAGGCAATGCCGGCGGCGACGAACATCAGGTCGCCTGCAACCATCTGCCAGCCCGAGCCGTGGAGCAAGCCGTCGCCACCCAGCGCGGCCAGCCCCGCGACGATCAACCCGATGCCGATCCAGCGATTGCGGTCGGGGTGGTCGCGAAAGAGGAGTGCGGCCATGATGAGGCCGGTCAGGGCGATGGTGGCTGGGGTGATGACGGCACCATGCGCCAGCGGCGCAAAGCGCAGGCCGGTGAACAGCAGCAGGCTGAAGGCAGGGCCGGCGACCGCGGTGAGGAGCAAGGCGCGTCGCCAGCCGAGGGTCCCCATATGCGCAAACCCCATGCGCGCCGTCACCGGGATGAACAACATGGCTGCGACGCCGTAACGAATGGCGGTCAGATCGTAGGGCGTCAGCCCGTGCAACACGCCATAGCGCGCGCTGGCCGTGTAGATGGCGCCGAACGCCGACATCAGCACGCCAAAGGTGATGCCCAGGGCGTAGCCGCGAGCCGGTCGCGGCTTTCCCGCAGCCGGGCTGGACAGAGCGACTGGTGGCGTGGGGCTCAGCGCAATTCCTTTGGCATGGTGGGTTGGCGGCGCTTCATCGAATGTGCATGCGGTATTGCGCGCGCATCCAGAGGGTGAGTCCGAGCAGGGCGAGCACGATCGTGAGTGCGAAATAGGTGCGCAAGCCGAAAGCCGGGCCGATGATCCCGGCCAGAAAAGGCGCCAGGCCCATGCCGATCATCTGGAAGGATGAGGCGTAGGAGATCGCCCGGCCGTCCATGCCGGCTGGTGCGACATCCTTGATGGCGCGAAACAGGGCAGGCTGCATCATGGCGACGCTCAGGCCAAAGGCGATGCGCGATAGCACCAGCGCGAGCGGTGTGTCGAGCAGGAGCAAGGGCACGTGGGTGATCGCCGCGGCTGCGGTCGTGAAGGCCAGCACGCGCCCTGCACCGTGCCGGTCCAGCAGCCTGCCGCCCACCGTGAGCGCAATGATGCTGGCGACGGCGAGCCCCATTGCCATGGCGCCCACCCAGATGCCCTCCGAATATCCGCTGGCTGCCTCGGGATGGGCTTCGATCAGTTGCAGCGTGAAGATGGTGATGATCGGGATGCTGCCGTGCCACAGCATGCTGAACACGAAGCACAGCAGATACAGCAGGCGCATGCTGGGGGCCGCGAGCAGCGCGCGCAGGCTGCCCATCCATTGCAATCGCCAGGCACCGGCCGGCACCTGGTGTTTTTCGCGCACCAGCGCGGCAACCAGCGATCCGCCGGTAAGCAGCAGGCCGCCGCTCATCCAAAAAATCCAGTGGTGGTGGGTAAGTGTCGCCGCGAGCAATGCGCCAAGTGCCGGGCCCAGCGTTTGACCGACCAGGGTGCCGGTCTGGGCAAAGGACATGGCCCGGCCCATGCTGGCAGCCGGGGTGGTGCCAGCCAGCAGCGTCATCACCGCGGGGTTGAAGCCATTGAAGAGCGCGACCAGCATGAACAGCGCCGCAAACCACAGGGGCGTCGTCGCAAAGGGCAGGATCAGCATCATGGTGCCCATGCCCAGCATCGCGCGAAGCACCATGGGTTTTCGCCCATAGTGATCGGCGATGCCGCCCCAGATGGGGGATACGAAGAAGCCGATCACGTAGAACGGCAGCAACATGTGGCCGACCCAGGCTTCGAGGTTCTCGTGCACACCCAGGCCGCGAATGACCAGCGGAAGGAACGGCCAGGCGGCGGAGAAGCCCACGCTGCACAGCAGGTTGGCGACGGACAGGACGTGGAGGTTGCGGCGCCAGTCGGGGGACTCGGAGTTCAATGGGGCTGGCGCGAGGTCGGTTCGGTGCGATGTGTCCCCGCGCTTTGCACCGGCATCAGCTTTCGTCGACCGGAATCAGCGCGATGGCCCGGGTTGGGCAGGTTTGTTCGGCGAGTTCCACCTGCTCGAGCAGTGTCGGATCGTCCACTATCGGGATTTTCACCACGGCCATGAGCCGCTCCTTGTCGACGGTGAACACGCTCGGACAGGTGCGCTCGCAATAGCCGATGCCCTGGCACATGTTCTCGTCGATGACCACGCGAAAGGCCTTGCGCGGCGTGCTGGGTGAACTGGACATGTTGCCTCCTTACAGGCTGCGCAGGACCAAGGGGAAGCTCTCGTAGGCATCGTGATAGCTCGCGGCCACGCGCTTGGGCGGCTTGGTCGGATCCATCACCGCGCCTGCTTCGTACAGGGTGCGCAGGATGCGGATCATGGTGCCCTCGGTGCCCGACTTGTCGTCGGGACGATTGAACATGCCGGTCACGAGGGGCCGGCCGATGCAGGTGTGAACGCCGCCACCGAAAGTAAGGCCCCAGGGACTCAGGCGCGGTGGCGCCACGCGATACGGATTGAACTCCGCCGCATCCGGGCCGAACACAGCGGTTTCACGGTTGGCGGGCACGAAGAACAGCGCCACGCGCTCGTCCTTGGCGATCTTGCGGCCACTGGCGAGGGTGACGTCCTTCAGCGCAATGCGCAGCAGGGTGGGCGCCGGCTGGTGCAGGCGCAGCGACTCCATGGCCGCGATGCGCAGGAACGTCGCGTCGGTGCGCTTGGGCGCATCCTCCGGATGCGATTTGCACCAATCGGTCAGGTGCACGATCACATGCGGTAGCGTGTGCGTCGTGGTCTGCGTCGATGCCACGAGGAACAGCGCGCACTCGCGCCACACATAGTCCTCGTCGCCCGGGCGCTTGTCGTCGCCGTGCAGGGTGAGCATGGTCAGGAGGTCAGTCGGGAGCGCGTCCTTGGCCATCTTGCCCTCTTTGAACTGGCTTACCAGGCCGCGGCGGCGCTCCAGCGATGGCAGCAGGAACTCCTCGATCAACTGGCGTCGGATCTCCAGGCCATCCCGGATGACCTGCTCGTGGTCACCCGTCGACCATTCCACCGTAACCGCCACGCCCAGCTTGTCGACTAGGTCGCGAAAACGCTCGGTCTTCTGCGGGGTATCGACGTTGTCGACGCCGGTCACGAGCGCGGTGATGCGGTACAGCATGGAGCGGATGAGGGGGATCAGGTCCACATGGACCAGCCCATCCTTGCCGCGGCCTTCATCGCGCAGTTCCTGCATCACCTTGTCGATGACCGGGACCAGCGCGCCGGTCTCGTAATAGTGCATGGCAGTGCGCGATACCAGCGAAGAAAACAGCTGCCTGCGCTGCATGTGTTCGTGGCCTTCGATCAGCAGCAGGCTGCCATTGAAGAAAACGCCGCTTTCGCGGTGCGAGCCCTGCATGAAGTCTTCCGATCGGAGGATCTCGTCGATGTCCGCGTAGCTGTCGACGCGCTGCATGTTGGCAACATAGGGTGGGGCAACGAATTCGGTTCTGGCGTTCATGTGCAGAATTCCCTGGGGAGATGGTTGGGTTCTCGGGTGGAATGCGCTGCGCGCGCGGCATGGGGCCTGTCTGGTGCAGTGCGATTCTATCCGGTCAGCAATATCCGGTTGGTGCTGGTGCTGGCGGGGGGCGACCAAGGTGCGTTTCCGCAACGCGGGCCGACGCGTGTCGATGGCTCGTGCTAACCTCCGGCGCCGCGTGCCTTGAGTCGGCATGTGCGCGTGGTCAAGACAGCCCAATCGATGCACATTCAGCAAGGGGAACGGGATGAACGTCAGCAAGAACGCCGTGGCCGCACCGGTTGGGGAGGCCGAGCCGCTCGACAAGTTCAGCCTTTTCGACCCCGAGGTGCAGAGCAGCCCGTACGCGTTCTACCAGGCCATGCACGCCGAATGCCCGGTGTACAAGGTTCCGGAGAAGAATATTTACGTGGTCAGCAAGTACGCCGATGTGGAAGGCTGCCTGCGTGCGCCGGAAACGTTCTCCAGCACCATCGAGCGGGCCACCCTGCTGCAGGACGACGAGAACAGCAAGGCCTATGTCGGCATCCTGAAGCAGCACGGCTGGGAGCATGT
>CANJRC010000057.1 GCA_947476535.1 Betaproteobacteria bacterium | reverse complement strand
GCGCAGTCGGTCGCCATGCGCGGTTCGGGCTCTGGCCTTGCCGGCTATCGCTACATCGCGGGTACCAGCACCCTCACACCAAGCGTCGACGCAAACAACGCGGCGCCCTACCACCAGTATCGAATCATCGTCGACCATACGGACGGGACACACGCGTGGGCTTCGGTAGAGCGCGATACCAGCGGAGGCGGAACTGCCTATGCGACTCTTGTCGGTCCTCTGGATATCCTGGATCCGGGCTACAGCCAGAATACAATTCCGGCTTATCTGAGCCTGTCCTTTACCGGGTCCACGGGTGGCGCGACCAACGTCCACGAAATCGACAATCTTAGCGTGTGCACTGTCCGGGGCCTCGGGGCACCGACGCTTCACCACATCGAGATCGATCATGGGGGCACGGGCTGTACGTCAGATCCCGCCGACGTGACCGTCAGGGCCTGCGCGAACGCCGATTGCTCATCGCTTTACGCGGGCAGCGTGACGGTCGACCTGACCAATATCGCAGGCGCCACCTGGTCTGCTGATCCGGTCACGTTCAGCGGCGGCCAGTCGACCGTCACCCTGTCCAATGCAACGACAGGCGCCGTGACGCTGGGCGGAACGGCCACCTCGCCCACGGCAGCGAACGCGACCCGGTGCTTCAATGGGACGACGGAAACCTGCACCTTGATGTTCAACGTCTGCACCTTTGATGTCATCGAGGTGGGTGCCGCGGCCGGGGGGGCCATCTTCACCAAGCTGGCGAATACCGCATTCAACCTGGACGTGGTGCGCATGGGCAGCACCAACCAGACGGCCAGCGCGGTGGAACTGGTCAATGCCAGCAGCGGCACGTGCAGCACCTTCCCGGTCCTCGCAAGCACCAGCAGCACTGTCCCATCGAGCTTCAGCGGGGGAACCACGCGCAAGACCTTTGGCTTCAACTACACCAATGCCGCTCCCAACGTCCAGGTGCGCGTTACCTCGGCCGGCCCCACGTATTCGTGCTCCACGGACAATTTTGCCATCCGCCCGCACTCATTCAATGTGACGAGCAGCGCGACTCAGGCAGGCAGCAGCGGAGCGCCGGTGTTTCGGGCAGGAACGGACGGTTTTTCTGTGACCGCCGCTGCCGTCTATGGAGCGACCACGACCTCCGGCTATACCGGCATCCCCAAGATCAATTCCAGCCTGGTTACCACCAGCCTGACAAGTCTTGGGACGCTTGCCTCAGCTTCTTTTCCGGCTCCGACCGCCGGCGTCTCGACCGCCAGCGGGCTCACGTACTCCGAGGTGGGAAACTTCAACTTGTCACAGTACGCGGTCTATGACGATACCTTCGCGAACGTCGATTCCCTCAAGGGCGAGTGCACGCCCGGATTCAGCAATACGCTGGATGCCAATGGCAAGTATTCCTGCCAGTTCGGTTCGGCTGCCGTCGGACCGTTCGGTCGATTTGTACCCGATCATTTCACCGTGGTGGGAAGCATCGCCAACGCCTGCGCGGCGGGAACCTTCACCTACATGAACCAGCCGTTCACGCTTTCGACGACCAATATCGTCGAGGCAAGGAACGGTACCAACGGCGTGACTGCCAATTACGCCGGCGTTTGGGGCCTGGGTACGGTCAGCCTGGGCGCGGAAAACGCGGACAACGGGACCAACCTGTCGGCGCGACTTTCCTACACGGGCGGTGCGTGGGCATCCGGCATTTATTCACTTGCAAGCACCAGTGCACTTTTCTCGCGTCCGGCGACAACCCCCGACGGGCCCTTCCAGTCGCTCGATATCGGTGTCACCGTAAGTGACAGCGACGTGAGCACATTGCCCGGCGTCAGCGGCGCCGACATGAACCCCAGCGTCGCTGGCGGCAGCAGCTTTGCTTTCAGGAAGTTTCCTGGAGGCCCGTTGCGCATGCGCTTTGGCCGTTTGCACCTTTCAAACGCGCTTGGATCGGGGGTGCTCGCTTTGCCCGTGCGAATTGAAACGCAATACTGGAATGGCACCTCGTTCATCACCAACACCGACGATGATTGCACCACGCTGGCCGCAGGCAACATCAAGCTCATATCCCCGCCGACAGGCGTAAGCGCCACCGTCGGCGGGGCATTCAGTGCGGGTGTGGGCTCGCTGATCCTGTTCCAACCCACCGCCCAGGCAAAGGTGGCGATCGACCTGTGCGCGGACCTGGGCGCTGATCCGGTTGGAGGCACGGTGTGCACCGCCACCTCGGCGAACTTGCCATTCCTGCAGGGGCTGAGGCCCCCCGGCACTGGTTACAACAACGATCCTGGCTCGCGTGCAACCTTCGGGGTGTACAAAGGCGCGAATGAATTCATTTATATGCGCGAGATGTATTGACTGACGATTCGAAGCAGGTATGAAGTCAACCTTTCCAGCGAGCATAGCGGGGTCGTGGCGAAAGCGCGAATTCGCTCGGCCCCGACGCCAGGCGATGCCAAGGGAAGTAGCCCCTCAATTGGGAAATGAGATCTCAGTTTGCCTCGTGAATCTTCCCATGAGCCAGAATATCGACGATTGAGCGCTCGTCGTCCATGTCGAAAATGTCGTCGCTCACGCGATCATCGCATGTGTCCTTGGCATTGGCCCGCAGGGCGGCATGTTCGGCCTTGCGCCAGGCGGCCGGAACGGTTGAGGAATCCGATCGCTGCTTTGTATGGTGTCTCATGGCTGGCTCTCCTTGGAATGGTTGGTTCGCACGAACAAGCATGTGCGCCAATTCGGCAGCAATATGTACGAAGGCGCACATATCGGGGAATATTTTCGATGGCGGCGAAGTCTTCGTACAGGGGTGCTTTGGACTTGAAGCTGGCCGTTGTATGCTGACCAAATGAACTCGCCCAGGCACGCCACGCCAAGCCGCGCCATTTCGACACGCGCACCGACCGGCAAAGCCCTGGAGGGTAGTGTCGGGCCTGCCAGGCTGCGAAACGCGGGCTAGGATGCGCGTGCTCCCGACAACACTCTTCTATGGCTGGCGCATCGTCATCGCAGGCGGACTCATCAATGCCCTGATGTGGGGCTTCCTGCATCAGTCCTTTGGGGCCTATTTCGCCGTGCTGTCCGAGGAGCGCGGCTGGAGCAAGACCGCGCTGTCCGGCGCCGCCGCAATTCAGCCCCTGGAGGGGGCGATCCTCGGCCCGATCCTGGGTTGGCTCATGGAACGTTTCGGGCCGAAGCGCCTGATCCGGGCCGGCGTGGTCATGTTCGGCGCCGGCTTCATGCTGCTCAGCCAGATCGATACATTGCCCCAGGTGTATGGCGCTTTCGTGCTGATCGCACTGGGCGCCGGCCTTTGCGGGTACATGCCGATGACCGTAGTGCTCGTCAACTGGTTCGAGAAGAGCCGTACGCGGGCATTGTCGGCAGTCACGCTCGGGGGCACCCTCGGTGGTGTCCTCGTTCCGGTGCTGGCGTGGACGATGCAGACCTATGGCTGGCGGGCGACGGCGTTTGCTTCGGGACTGATCACCATCCTCCTGGCCTGGCCGCTGACCGGGATCATTCGAAATCGCCCGGAGGACCATGGCGACACAGTGGACGGCCTGCCGGTGGCCCCCGCGACCGCCGGGCACGACGGGGTGACGCCCTCGCACCAGCAGGGCCACACGGCGCGTGAGGCCCTGCGTACCGGCGCCTTCTGGTGGATATCGCTGGGGCATGGCTTTGCACTGCTCGCCGTCATGGCCGTCAACGTGCACGCGATCACGCACATGAAGGAGAGTCTCGGTTACGACATCGCAGAGGCAGCGGCGTACTTTACCGTGATGCTGGTCTTCCAGTTCTTGGGCACTGGCCTTGGCATGGTGATCGGCGACCGTTACGAAAAGCGGCATATGGCGACGATCTGCATGCTGGCGCACATGGTGGCCCTGCTGCTGCTTGCCTACGCCACCGGGCCCGCGATGCTGATCGCCTTTGCGGTGCTGCACGGGACTGCGTGGGGCTTGCGCGGCCCGCTGATGGCGGCCATGCGCGCCGACTATTTCGGCCGGCGGGAGATCGGCATGATTATCGGCCTATCGGCGCTGATCTACGTCTCCGGACAGATTGGCGGCCCGCTGGTGGCGGGCGTGTTCGCCGACCTGACCGGAAACTACCGCATGGCATTCACCTTTATCGCGGTGCTGACGGGCGCGGCGTCGCTGTTTTTCGTGGTGCTGAAGCGTTCTCCGTTGACTGGCCAGGTTGCCGTGCGGTAGTCGTCGATATTGGCTGGCGAGGGACCTGTGTGCAGCATTCTGTCCGCGCTTTAAATACTGACAGAGATAGTACCCAAGTATAGGTGCTGGCGATGCCTCAGCCGGAAAGCGGCAGCGCAAGCTGCTCTTCTTCAGGTGTGCTGCCATCGCCATCCGGCGCCGGCAGCTCGTTTATCGGCAGCAGCTTGTCCGCGCGCACGCCGATCAATCGAAGCCGCTTCTCCAGGGGGCATTTCTTCAGGCATTGCCCCGCCGCGCGGCGAATGTCCTGCGCGGTGATCGCGGCGTTGGCTAGCGTATGCGCGCGTGTGACGATGCGAAAATCGTCGAAACGCAGTTTCACCGCGATGGTCTTGGCCGCGTATCCCTTGCGCTCCATCGCGTCCGCCAGCCGTTCGCACAGGCGCGTGAGGATGGCGCCCAGTTCGGCGCGATCGGTGCGCGCGTGGAGGTCGCGCTCGAAGGTGGTCTCGCAGGAAATTGACTTGGGTTCGCTGTGCGTGACCACCTCGCGCTCGTCGCGGCCGTGCGCCGCCTCGTGCAGCCAGGCGCCGTAGTTGGCGCCGAATTCGTCGACCAATCGCAACGGGTCCATGGCGGCCAGGTCGCCGATGGTGCGGATGCCCAGCGTCTCCAGCTTGGCCGCAGCCTTGGGGCCGATGCCATTGATGCGCTTGGCGGGCAGGGGCCAGATGCGTTCGCGGATATCGGCGTAGGTCACGATGGTGAGTCCATCCGGCTTGTCTAGTTCAGAGGCGATCTTGGAGAGCAGCTTGTTGGGCGTCACGCCGATGGAGCAGCTGAGCCCGGTGGCATCCTTCACCGCCTGCTTGATGCGCCGCGCCATGGCGGTGATGCCGGCGTGCGGATCGTCGTCGGTTTCTTCTTGTACGCCCGGAGCGTCAGTCAGGTCGATGTAGATCTCGTCGATGCCGCGGTTCTCGATCAGCGGCGCGATCTCGCGAACCGCCGACTTGAACAGGCGCGAGTACTTCGTGTACTGCTCGAAGTCGGCCGGCAGCAGCACCGCGTCGGGCGCGAGCTTGGCCGCCTTCATCGTGCCCATGGCCGAGAACACGCCCAGCGCCCGCGCTTCGTAGGTGGATGTGGTGATGACCCCACGCCCGGCGTAGTCGCGCAGCAGCGCGAACTTTCGCGTGCCATCGGGCAGCAGTTCCGGTTCATGCGCGCGCCGCCCGCCCACCACCACCGGCTGGCCACGCAGCTCGGGGTAGCGCAGCAGTTCCACCGACGCGTAGAACGCGTCCATGTCGAGGTGGGCAATCCAGCGACGGGGCATCTCTAGTTACGCACGCAGTTCCTTCGCGACCGCAGCCTCAACCGCCGTGCCGTGAAAGAAGTTCGGGTTGGTTGCGGTCCACAGCCGCGCCGGATTGCCGAACACGAAGTCGCGAAAGTCCTTCTGCGTGATGAGGCCCTTGTCCACGGGTTCGTGGGCTTCGTGCAGGATGTCGTTCATCACCGTGACATCCCAGTGGCCGATGTCGGAGCCGTAGACGGCGTTGAGCCGGGTGCGGCCGGGGTTGCGCAGCGTGTCGAAGGCGGAAGCCATCACCGGGTCGTCGCCTTCACAGCCGAAGTAGAAGCTCTCGACGAAGTGCGTGTGCAGGTCGGCCTTGGTGTCGAAGCCCAGGCCCGCGAAGCTGTCAGCCGGATCCTCAGGTCGCCCGCCATAAAGGCCGGCGAGTTTTTCTTTCGTCATGTCGCGCTTCAGCTTTCCGCCGTAGTCCTGGTACAGCTTCCAGAAAAGATCGGCATCGAGCAGGCGCGGATCGGTGTTGGCGGCCAGGCCCGGGAGGCTGCGCTTTTCCCAGTGACTGGCCAGGTCCGCGAGCAGCGAGCGCGCCCAGCCCACGCCGCCTTCGAGGAAGAGGAACTTCAACGTCGGATAACGCCTTGCCACGCCGCCGAGGAACAGCGACTTGCACACCGCGTCGGCGGCAGCAGCGAAGTGCCCGACATGGTTGTAGACGATGTTGGAGATCGAGTTGCGAAACACAAAGCCTTCGCTTGCGCCGTGAAAGGTGGGCGTGACGCCGAGCTCGACGCATTTCTGCCACACCGGGTCGTAGTCGTGCGCACTGTCGATGCCGTAGGTGTCCGCCCACCAGGCGTGGTCGGCCATGTCGGGGTGCCTCGCCGCAATGGCACGCACGGGACGCTTCACCCAGCTGGGGAACATCACAGCCTTGAAGCCGAGTTTGTGCACCGCGTGTTCCAGCTCGTCGATCGCCTCGGCCGGCGTGTGCATCGGAATGGTTGCCACGGGTGTCATGCGCCGCGCGTAGCCGCCCCAGATGTCGGCGTAGTACTCGTTCAGGCCGCGGCACCAGCCGCGTCGCACTTCAGCGTCGGTGAGCGACTGTACCACCACGCCCCGGCTGGGATAGAGTACGGCAAAGTCGAGCCCCAGTTCATCGAGCCGTTCCATCATGAGGTCGGGGAATAGGGCGGTGGCATGGTCGACCCCGTGATTCCGCAGCGGCGTGCCCCAGAAGGCCGGGCGAATGGCGCGCGCATCGCGCCGCTCCGCGTCCGACATGCCGTACCAGTTCTGGTTGCGCGGCATGCGCGCTTCCTCGGCGGTGAGTCGGCCCGCGATGTCCTTGCCCGCAACGCGGGCGACGTATTCGGTGGCCACCGGCATGAATTCGCGCAGGTGGCCGTCGCTGTCGATCACCGGGTGATCGAGGCGCGCGCGCACTTCGCTCGGGTGGGCTGTACTTATGGGCATGCGGGTTCTCGCGACGTGAGGGAGGACGAATATCGTAAGCGATCTTGGCATGTCGAGTGCAAAGCGTTGCAAGTGGATGTGGACCGGAGTGATCGGAGCGCAGCTGCCGGCATAACTTCGCATTCACACCTATACTTTGCACGGAGCGAATCGATGGTCAAGCCAGCAAGATAGTCTGCCAGGCCCTGGAGTCGTCAGCGCCGAGCCGGGAACCGCTGAGGAGAGAAATGTGACTGCTTCATTTGACTTGCGCATCAACGGGGGCACGCTTGTCGACGGTACCGGCGCGCCGGGCGTGGCGGGCGACATCGGCATTCGCAACGGTCGCATCGCGGCCATGGGAACCATCTCCGGCGATGCCGACAGGACCATCGATGCGAGCGGTCGCGTGGTGGCACCCGGCTTCGTGGACATCCACACGCATTACGACGCGCAGGCGTTCTGGGACCACTCGCTCAGCCCGTCGAGCGGTTTCGGCGTCACCACCATCGTCGGCGGCAACTGCGGATTCAGCATCGCGCCCCTGAGCGGCAAGGCCGACGATGCGGACTACCTGCTGCGCATGCTGGCGCGCGTGGAGGGCATGCCGCTGGAGAGCCTGCGCCAGGGCGTGCCCTGGGACTGGACCTCGTTCGGCGAGTACCTCGGTCGCCTCGAGAACAAGCTCGCCATCAACGCGGCGTTCATGGTCGGCCACTCGGCGCTGCGTCGTGCCGTGATGGGCGAGCGCGCGGTCGGGCACAAGGCGACAGCGGAGGAGATTGCCGCTATGCAGCTGCTGCTGCGCCAGTCGCTGGCCGCTGGCGGCCTTGGGCTCTCCAGCACGATTTCACCGACGCACAGCGACGGTGAGGGCAATCCGGTGCCTTCGCGCCATGCCGCGCGCGAGGAGTTCCTGGCCCTGGCCTCGGTGATCGGCGAATTCGAAGGCACGACGCTCGAATTGTTGCCCGGGACGGCCACGGCCTTCAGCGATGCCACGCTGAACCTGATGATCGACATGTCGCGTACGGCGGGACGGGCGCTCAACTGGAATGTGCTCGCCCCCAATTCGCGCATGCCCGGGGTGTTCCAGGCGCAGCTGGCGGCTTGCGACACGGCCGCATCGCGCGGCGCGTGTCTCGTGCCTCTGGTCACTGCACAGGTCAATTCGATCTGGGTCAATTTCGTCAGCGGCTTCGTGCTGGATGCCTACCCGGGCTGGGACGCGCTGATGCGCCTGTCGCTCCCCGAGCGAAAGAAGGCCCTGGCCGATCCCGAAATGCGGCGTGGACTGGACGAGAGCGCGCACTCGGCGGCCGCGGGGCGGCGCGTGCTCACCGCCCATTGGCCCGACTGGACCTTCGCGGAAATTCATCATGCGGCCAACAAACGCTGGCAGGGAAAGACGGTGGGCGAAGTTGCTCAGGCGCTGGGAAAGGCACCATTCGACACAATGCTCGACATCGTGATCGCCGACGACCTCAAGACCAGCCTGCTCATGCCGCCGCAGGGCGCGGATGAGGATACCTGGCGCATGCTGGGGGAGTTGTGGCGCAGCGAACACACGGTGATCGGGGCGTCGGACGCGGGTGCGCACCTGGACATGATCGACACCTTCGCCTCGGCGATGCAGGTGCTCAGCATCGGCGTGCGCGATCGCAAGCTGTTGAGCCTGGAGGAAGCGGTGCGCCAGCTCACCAGCGTGCCGGCGCGCCTCGTGGGCTTGCGCGAGCGCGGCCAGCTGAAGGTGGGTAACTGGGCAGATATTGTCATTTTTGATAAGAATACCGTGTCTCGCGGGCCTGTGTACACGAAATATGATCTACCTGCCAAGGCGGGGCGCCTCTACGCTGATCCCGTCGGGGTCGATCACGTGGTCGTCAACGGGCAGCCCATCGTTAGTGGTGCAAAGTTTCAGGACGCGTTTCCGGGCAAGATCCTGCGCTCCAGCGTCGATACCTATACCGTGGCGCTGCCGGGGGCACAATGACTTCGACCCATATGCTCTCTGCGGCAGCCCGGTCATGAGTGCCGACACCGACATCGCGCTTCCTAAATCGCTGCGCGATCAATTCGCCATCGTGGGCGTGGGCGAAACGGCCTACGTGCGCGGATCCGGAAAGACGACGCGCGCCATGGCCACCACGGCGATCCGCAATGCCATCGCCGACGCCGGCCTGACACCGGCCGATGTCGACGGCATGTTGTCGTACTCGCAGGGCGATTCGACCTTCTCCAACATCGTGGCCGGTGACCTGGGCATCCGGCTCAATTTCTATACCGATATATTCGGTGGTGGTTCCTCGGTGGAGGCGCTGGTGGGCATGGCCACCGGCGTCATCGCGGCCGGCATGTGCAAGACTGTGGTGATCTTTCGCAGCATGAACGGCTACTCGCAGATGCGCATGGGCGCAAGTGGTGTCATGGCCGCGCAACCGATCGCGGGCGATCTCTTGCACAGCCGTCCCTATGGGTGGCTCAGCGCGGCACAGACCTTCAGCTTTGCCTTCATGCGCCACATGCGCGAGTTCGGCACGCGACCGGAGCAGGTCGCGGCGGTCAAGGTGGCGCATAGCCAGCACGCCTCGAACAATCCCAAGGCCTACTACAAGCACCGCGTCACCGTGGACGACGTGCTCGCCAGCCGTTTCGTGTGCAAGCCGCTGCATCTGCTCGACTGCTGCGTGGAGACCGACAACGCCACGGCCATCGTCGTGACCAGCGCCGATCGGGCGCGCGACTGCCGCCGTCCGCGTGTGCTGATTCGCGGCGTGGTTGGTCGCTGCTGCAAGCCGAGGAGCGACAACTATTACCAGCATGGCCCGATCACCACCGTGGCCGGGCGTTACGGGCGCGAGATCCTGTGGCCCAACGCCGGCGTCAGCCCGGAAGAGGTTGACGTGACCGGCTCCTACGATGCGTTCACGTTCACCACCCTGTTGCAACTGGAGGATTACGGCTTCTGCAAGAAGGGCGAGGGCGGACACTACGTGAGCGACGGAACCATTCGCCTCGGTGGGCGGCGGCCCAACAACACCAGCGGCGGGCACCTGTGCGAAGGCTACACGCACGGGATCAGCATGGTGGTGGAGAACGTGCGGCAGTTGCGCCACGACGCGGACGATTCATGCCCTGTCGGCGCGGACGGCAGGCGCCAACACACCTATGACTACCGCGAGGGTGGCTGCCGCCAGGTGAAGAATGCCCAGATCAGCGCGAACCTCGGCTGGGCCACGCCGGGCGTTGGGTCGGCGATGGTAATGCGAAGGGACTAGGATGCCGACGAGTGGCGAATATCTTGGCATGCGCTTGGAAATCTCGGACCTCGATGCCGAGAACCGGGCGTATTTCGAATACTGCGCAGCGCACGATTTCCGCTTGCAGGCCTGCACGGCCTGCAGCTTGCTGCGGTATCCGCCTACCACTGCCTGTCCGTGGTGTGCGAATCCGGGCGCGCAATGGACGTCGGTGCAGGGGCGCGGGGCGGTGTACTCCTATGGCGAAGTCCACCAGGCGATCCAGCCGGCGTTCAAGACGGGCCTGCCATACCATGTGCTGCTGGTCGAACTGGACACGCAACAGGGCAAGCCGAGCGAACACGAGGCGCTGCGCGTGGTCGGCAACCTCGTGGAGCCCGATGGCACGCTTGCATCGCCCGAACGTGTGCGCGCGGTGGGCATCGGTACCCGGGTGCGCATGGTGTTCATCGATGTCGCCAAGGGTCTGGCCCTGCCGCAGTGGACCGTGGACGAGGAGGCGGAGCAGCCGGCAAAGCCTTGGCGCTACGTTCAGGATTAAGCTGAGAATCGGTTGAAAAGTGAAATTTTGCAACCCCCGTAGTAGGGGCGCATGAGGGGAGTAGCCCCTCATATTGCAACGGACTCTAAGAGCATGAACTTGGGGAGAAATGACTTGAGAGATCGTGATATGGATTGCGGCAGAATATGAGCGAACCAATGTTTGCCGGGCTGAAGGTGCTCGATGTCGGCAGCTTCATTGCCGGCCCGGGCGCCGCGACCATCCTGTCGGATTTCGGCGCGGACGTGATCAAGGTGGAGCCACCGGAGGGCGATCCCTGGCGCGAGCAGTACAAGCGGCCGGAGCTGCCCAGGAGCAAGGTCAACTATTTCTGGATGCTGACTTCGCGCAATAAAAGGAGCCTGGCACTGAACCTCAAGGCGCCTGAAGCGCAGGCCATCCTGCACCGGCTGGTGAAGGATTGCGATGTGTTCGTCACCAACCTGCCGCATCGGCTGCGCGGCACGCTGGGCATCGACTACGAGGTGCTGAAGAAACTCAACCCGCGCATGATCTACGCCTCCATGAGCGGCTATGGCGAGACTGGCGACGACCGCGACCAACTTGCCTTCGATACGACTGCCTGGTGGAGCCGCTCCGGCCTCATGCATGAGGTGCGGCCTTCGGGCGACAGTCCGCCAGCGCGTTCGGTGGCCGCCATGGGTGACCAGGTGTCAGGGCTCGCGCTCTACGGTGCCATCGTGTCCGCGCTGTATCGGCGGGAGCGAACGGGCGCGGGCGGTTTCGTGAGTTCATCGCTGATGGCCACCGGCGTGTGGACCAACGCGGCGACCATCCAGGCGGCGTTGTGCGGGGCCGAGTCGCCGGAGCGCCCGCCGCGCCACAAGGACCCTAATCCGCTCAACCGGGTTTATGGTTGCCGCGACGGGCGCTGGCTGATGCTCACCATGAACGTGGGGCAGCAACTCAAGTATTGGGAGCGCTTTGCCGAACTCATCGAGCAGCCGGAACTCGCCGCCGACCCGCGCTTCAAGACCACGGAGGCGCGGCGCGCCAATCCCGAGCCGCTGATCGTGATCCTGGAGGCGACCTTCATGAAACAGGACGCCGCCTTCTGGCGCGCCCTGTTCCGCAAGGAGGGGTTCGCCGTCAGCATGGTGGCCAAATCGATCGATGCAGTGACCGACAAGCAGATGCACGACACCGAGGTGATCGTGCCGATGGAGGCGTCGCTCGGCGTCGAAACGGTCAACAGTCCGTTGTGGATCGAGGGCGAGATCAAGACCGTGCCGCGCCGCGCGCCGGAGATCGGCGAGCACAGCGAAGAGATTTTGCGCGGCTTCGGTTACTCCAAGGATGAAATCGCTTGCTTGCGCGCGGCGGGTGTTGTGGCTTTTACTTGAGGGGGATGGGTGAGCAAAGTAATCGATGCGGATGCGCATATTGTCGAGAGCCAGGCGCTGTGGGATGGGCTCGAGGGGCGTGACAAGCGGTTCCGGCCGGCGACGCTGTCGGAGACCGATGGTGACGGGCAATCGCGTGATTTCTGGCTGGTGGACGGCGTGCTGCGGCGGCTCATGCCCGCGTATTCGCGGATCCCGCCTGCGATACGCGACCTGACCGACGTATCGGGACGGCTGGCCGTCATGGATGAGCTGGGCGTCGATGTGCAGGTGATCTATCCGACCTATTTTCTTGCGCCGGTGGCCTACCGCACGGAAGTGCTGGTGGCCCTGTGCCGTAGCTATAACCGGTTCCTCGCCGATGCGTCGGAGCGCTCGGGCGGGCGCTTGCGCTGGGTCGTGGCACCGCCGCTGGACAGCATGGCCGACTCGCTCGCCGAGCTCGAGTTCGGCAAGCAACACGGTGCCTGCGGCGTATTCATCCGCGGGCTGGAGGGCGAGCGCATCCTGTCCGACCCGTATTTCCATCCGCTCTACGATAAGGCGGCCGCGCTGGACCTGCCGCTGTGCATTCACGTGGGCAACGGCAACATGTTCGTGTTCGACAAATTCAAATCGAGCGCGCTGTTCGCCAGCCGCTCGCCGGTGCTCGCGGCGTTCCAGGACCTGCTGCTCGGCGGCATTCCGGACCGCTTTCCGGCCCTGCGCTTCGGGTTCATTGAAGCGGGCGCGCAGTGGGTACCTTATGTGATCAGCGAGGTGACGCGGCGGGCGGAGTGGATCTCCAAAGGCGGGCCGCTGGCGGCATTCATCGCCAATGAAATGGGCGGGAACACCAAAGAGGCTTCCCGGCAGGCTAGGGAAAAGGATGCGCAGGGGCTGAACATCGTTCGCGACAGCCGCTTTTACGTCGGCTGCCGGCTCACCGACGACCTAGATTATGTGCAACGCTGGGCGGGCAAGAAGAACCTCGTGACCGGAACGGATTACGGCCATGACGATTATTCGGAGGACCTCGAGGCGTTTTCCAACTTGCGCAGCGTGCCGGGGGCCGATGTCGAGGCGATCGACGGCATTCGCGGGAACAACGCGCGGGTGCTCTATGGCATTTGATGCGGCGGGTGGATTGATCAACATTGCGGAGGTGAAGGTGGCGAGGAATAAGGCTTCTGCGTGTCGAAACATTGGTGGGGCTACAGCAAGCTTCGTGCTGGCGATGTCTTTATGCATGCTCTCGGCGAATGCCCTGGGACAGGCCTTTCCCAATCGCCCGGTCAATTTCATCATGCCCATCCAGCCCGGCTCCAGCACCGAGACGCTGATTCGCCTGGTCGCGCAGGAGGCCGGCAAGGTGATTGGCCAACCCGTCGTCATCGAGAACCGCCTGGGCGCCGGCGGCAAGATCGCGATGAACGCCTTGCGCGGCGCGCGCAAGGACGGCTACACCATCGGCATGTCCTATAACGGGCTGCTGGTCAATCAGGTGAGCGCGGACGCGAGTTTCAAGTTCCTGCCCGGCCAGGATTACCTGCCGGTCTTTCTCATCCACGAAGCCTATCTGCTGATGGTTGGCAATCCGGGCGCGCCGTTTCGCGATCTGCAGGGTCTGATTGCCTATGCCAGGTCCAATCCGGGGAAGCTGAGCGTCTCCGGTTCGAGCCGCGGCTCCAACAGCCACCTGACCTGGGAGTTCCTCAAGCTGATGACGGGCATCGACGTTGTGGTAGTGAATTACCAGGGCGAGGCGCCCGCAGTCATCGATACGCTCAACGGTGGCGTGTCGGCCATGGTGGGCTCGGTCACCCTCAAGACGCACATCGATTCGGGCAAGCTGACCGGGATCGCGACCACGGGCTCGCAGCGCGATCGCATCTTCACGACGCTCCCGACTATGCATGAGGCCGGCGTGACTGGGTTCAACGTGTCGGGTTGGTACGGCATCATCGCGCCGCCGGAAATGCCGCCCGAACTGGTGGTGCGCTGGCAACAGGTGTTTGCGACCGCGTTCAGGAGCGCCGAGGTGACGAACATGATCCGCGACCAGGGCGTCGTGCCGCTGGGGCAGGGGGCGGAGGTTTTCGCCGAGCGCATCCGCGCCGACCTGCAGCGCGTCGGCCCCATGATCCAGAAAGCCGGCATCAAGCTGGAATAGTCCGTCGACGCAACATCCGACACAAGGAGCAGGCATGGCCAACAAGCAGAATCTTTCCGGCATCAAGGTCGTCGATGCCGACACGCATCTCACCGAGGCGCCTGACCTGTGGACCTCGCGCGCGCCGGCGGCTTGGCGCGAGCGCGTGCCGCAGCTGAAGGTCATCGACGGCGTGAACAAGTGGGCCATCGACGGCGTGCCGATGCGGCTCAATGCGCAGGCCTCCAGCGTCGTGCACAAGGACGGCCACAAGGGGCCCTGCGTCGATGCCATGACCATGACCATCGAGCAGGCGCACCCGGCCTGCTACGAGGCCGGGGCGCGGGTGGCCATGATGGACAAGGCCGGCATCTGGGCGCAGATCGCCTATCCCAACATCCTCGGCTTCGGCGGGCAGCGCTCGCCTACCAACGACCCGGAGCTCAAGCTGATGTGCATCGAGATCTTCAACGATGCCATGGCCGAGTTCCAGGAGCGCTCGGGCAATCGCATTTTCCCCATGGCGCTCATCCCCTGGTGGGACATCGATGCGGCGGTGAAGGAGGTGCGGCGCGTGAAAGCGCTCGGACTGCGTGGCGTGAACACGAACTCCGATCCCCAGGACCAGAACCTGCCCGACCTGGGCGAGGCGCATTGGTATCCGCTGTGGGAGACCTGCAGCGAGCTCGGGCTGCCGGTGAATTTTCATATCGGCGCGAGCGATACGTCCTCGTCATGGTTCGGCACCGCGACCTGGCCCTCGCTCAACACCAACCAGAAAGTGGCGCTGGGCTCGGCCATGCTGTTCCTGGGCAATGCGCGCGTCCTGGGCAACCTCATCTATACCGGCGTGCCGGAGCGTTTTCCCGACCTGAAATTCGTTTCCGTGGAAAGCGGTGTGGGCTGGATTCCGTTCGTGCTGGAGATGCTCGATTACCAGGCCAATGAAACCGCGTTGGGCTCAATGAGCGCTCTGACCCTGAGGCCCTCGGAGTATTTCAAGCGCCAGTTCTACGGCTGCTTCTGGTTCGAGAAGCGCAATTTCGCGCGCTCGCTCGAAGCGCTGGGCACCGACAACCTGTTGTTCGAGACGGATTTCCCCCACCCGACCTGCCTGTATCCGAATGCCATGGAGCACGCGGCCGAGGCCTTGCACGATGTGGACCTGGAGACCTGCCGCAAGGTGCTTGGCGGCAATGCGGCGAAGCTGTATTCGCTGCCGATCTAGCGCATAGGAGGCGCACCAGAATGAATCGAAAAAACTTCTTCGGCCTGATGGGCTTGGCACTGGCTGCGACGTTACACGCATCGCCCCTCCTGGCGCAGGCCTATCCCGCGGCCAAGCCCATCACCTACATCTATCCCTACGCGGCGGGATCGAGCCCCGATTCGGTGGCGCGTGCCATCGGCCAGGAGGCCGGCAAGCGCATCGGGCAGACCATCCTGCACGAGAACCGTCCCGGTGCCGGGGGACGCATCGGCTTCGAGGCGCTGATGCGCGCGCCGGCCGACGGCTACACCGTTGGCATGTTCACCAACGGCCTGGGCGTCTACCAGCCGCTGATCGAGCCCAAGCTGTACGTCGAGCCGGGCAAGGACTACACGCCGGTGGTCTGGACCATCGACAGCCCGCAGGTGCTGGCGATTCGTCCCAATGCGCCGTTTCGCGATATCAAGGGCCTCATCGCCTATGCCAGGGCCAATCCGGGCAAGCTCAACGGCTCATCGCCGGGACTGGGCACCGGCGGGCACCTTGGCGTGGTGCTGATGGCACTGGCCGTCGGCGCCGACATCACGCACGTGCCTTACAAGGGAACCGCGCCGGCCATCACCGCGGTGATGTCGGGCGAAGTGGACATGACGCTGACCGATTCGGGCGCCAAGCCCCTGATCGATACCGGCAAGCTGCTCGGCATCGGCCACGGCGCAGAGCAGCGCTGGTCCTACTTTCCCGACATGCCCACCTTCGGCGAGGCGGGCCTGATCGGCGTGCGCATGGTGACTTGGCTGGGTATCGTTGCGCCGCCCAACATGCCGCGCGACGTGCTGCTGCGCCTCAACCGGGCCTATAACGAGGCGATCAATTCACCCGAAGTGCGTGCCAAAATCGAGGGACTGGGGCAACTCGTAAAGGGTGGCACGCCCGAGGAGTTCGCCGCCGTGATCCGCGGCGACCTGAAGACCTTCGGGCCGGTGATCCGTTCCGCCAATATCAAGCTCGAGTAATCCGAAACAAGGGGCGCGCCGGCGTCCGTTCTGCAGGCACTTCCAACGAGGAGACTGAACATGCGATGCAATATCAGGGAATTTGCCGCGCGCCTGTTGGCGGCAGTGGTCGTTCTGGTAGTGGCCACCGGTGCTTGCGCACAGGCCTTCCCGAATCGCCCGATCACGTTCGTGTTCCCGTATCCCGCGGGTTCGGGCCTGGATACCGCCATGCGCACCCTCAGTCAGGAGGCGGCGCGACGTCTCGGGCAGCCGGTGGTAGTTGGCTCGCGGCCGGGCGCCGGAGGACGGGTCGGACTGGAGGTCGTCATGCGCTCGGCCAACGATGGCTACACCATCGGCGCTGCGACCAACGCGATGACGGTGTTCCAGCCGCTGATCGATGAGAAGTTGCACGTGTTGCCGGGCAAGGACTACAGCGCGATTGTCCTCGCGGTGGAAACGCCGCTGGTGCTGGTTGCCGGCGCTCAGGGCCCGTTTCGCGATGTCAAATCATTGCTCGAGCAGGCCCGTGCCAACCCCGGCAAGCTGAATGGCGGATCATCCGGTATCGGCACCGGGAGCCACCTGGGCATCGAGATGATCAACGTCATGGCGGGTGTGAAGATTGTCCATGTGCCATTCAATGGCGCAACGCCGGTGCTGCTTGCGGCAATATCGGGGGACGTGAACATGGTGTTCAGCTCGGCCGAAGTGAAGCCGCATATTGCCTCCGGCAAACTCATTGCGCTGGCGACCAGCGGAACCCGGCGCTGGCACGAGTTTCCCAACGTCCCGACACTTTCGGAAGCAGGCCTGCCCGGATTCGTCAACGGTTCTTGGACCGGCATCATCGCGCCGCCCGGCGTGCCGCGCGAAATCGTTGCGCGTCTGAACCAGGCCTACAATGAGGCGCTGAAGACCGCCGAAGTGAAGGAGCGGCTCGAGGCGGCGGGGTGGGTGGTATTGGGCGGCACGCCCGATGAGTTCGTTACACTGACCCGGCAGGACATGGAGCGATTCCGACCGGTCATTGCGGCGGCTAACCTGAAAATGAATTGAGGCATCATGCAGAAAAGTGAAGTGAAGTGAAGGCCGACAGGTTCATCGTACGCATCGGGAAAGCCGCAACGACCGGGTTTTTCTGTGTGTTTGCTTGCTCGGCATCGGCGCAGAATTTTCCGACCCGGACCATCACCGCCATTTATCCGTTCGCGGCGGGCGGTGCGAGCGATGTGCAATTGCGCTCGATGTTCGGCGAAGCGGCGAAAACGCTGGGCCAGAGCATTGTCATCGAGAATCGGCCCGGCGCTGGCGGCAGGCTGGGCGTGATGGCGGTGCAACGCGCGACGCCGGACGGTCACATGATCGCATTGGCCACCGATTCGGCGCTCACGGTGGTGCCCAATGCCAGCCCGACGTTCACCGCACAGCCCGGACGTGACTACGCGCCGGTGCACCAGACCTTCGGCTATTCGCAGGTCATCGTGTCGCAGGCGAGGCTTCCGTTCAAGGATGCGAAGGGTTGGATCGAGTATGCCAAGGCCAACCCGGGCAAGCTGAATTACAGCTCGCAGGGAATCGGCGGCAGCCAGCACCTGTACATGGAGCAGATACTGCCCATCCTGGGCATCGAGATGACGCACATCCCGTACGGGACTGCGCAGCAACTCACCGACATTGCCAGTGGCACCATCGACATGACGGTCTTTACCGGCGGGCCGCTCAAGCCGCTGGTGGATGCCGGGAAATTGAATGCGCTCGCATGGTCATCCCCGCAACGCCAGCGCCTGTTTCCGAACGCGCCGACGCTCAAGGAACTGGGCTACAACCTCGGCCTGCAGGGATGGGTCGGGATTGTCACGGCGCCTGGCACGCCGCCGGACGTGGTGGCCAAGCTCAACGCGGCACTGAATGCCGCGCAGAAGCTGCCCGAGGTCGAGAAACGCTTCACCGATGCCGGGTACGAATTGTTCTTCAGCACGCCGCAGGCCTTCGCCGCCCAGATTCGCGCCGACCTGGATGCCTTCGGTCCCGTGGTCAGGCGGCTTGGCCTGAAGTTCGATTAGCCTGCCGTCGGCTTCATGAACGATGAAAACCGTGGACGCGCTTCAATTGCACGCAACCAGCCCAAATCCCTTGGCCATTACGCAGCCCGAATCCTATCTCTTCAAGCATCCCGAAACCGGTCGCACGGTGGATGTGGGGGCCGCGCCGGTCCATGCGGCGTTGTTTGGCTTTCTCTACTTTGCGAAACACAGGATCTGGAAGCACTTCTGGGGTGAGCTGTTGCTGGGGCCCGTGACCGGCGGGATTTCCTGGCTTGTCTATCCCATCTATGCGGAGCGGATCATGCGGCAGACCCTGATCAGCCGAGGTTGGATGGCGATTCCGGCGCCGGAGATCGATCGTACGGCGGGAAAATTTGTCGTCCTGATGGTGGCGTTGCTCTGGACCATGGCATTCGGCGTCGTGATGACTTTCATTGCTGCACCGAATTTTTGAATCGGTTGCCGTGGGGAGTAGCGTGCGCGCCCGCGTGCTCTGGGAATTACGTCGAGCCAGCGCTCGAAGCTGCGTCCGGACATCCAGACGTGGGCGAAACCCTTCCAGGCTATGCCACAGGCGCCTGGTACGGACTGTGGACCACTGCGGGCACGCCTTCAGCGATCGTCGAGAAGATCAGCGCGGATGCAAGGCGCGCTGTCGAATCGACGGATCTCGCCGCCTACATGCTGAACAAAGGATTCGATGCGGCCACTTCGACGCCCGTGGAGTTTGCGGAGTTCATCAAGCGGGACGCCGCAAAAACAGCCCAGGTGATCAAGAGCGCCAATGTGCGGCTCGAGTAGCGTCCTGCATTACGGGACGGGAGCGCGCAAGGTCGCATGGCACCGCCTGAAATGGCGCTTGGAACGGCCCGCCGTCGTCGAAGACCAGGCGATCCCATATTCGATGCGTTGGCCGCCTCTTCAGGTCTCCTCGAACGGCAACCCCACGTAGTTCTCCGCCAGCGCCGTCGATGCCGCGCGCGAGCCGGTGAGGTAGTCGAGGTCGGCCACCTGCACGCGATAGTCGAACGGGCTCTGCGCGTGGAAGCGGTGCAGGAGCGAGGTCATCCACCACGAGAAGCGCTCGGCCTTCCACACTCGCCGAAGACAGGTGTCGGAGTAGCGGTCGAGCTGCGCCGCGTCGCCTTGTTTGTAGAGTGCATCGAGTGCCTTCGCCAGCACGCGCACGTCGGCAATCGCGAGGTTCATGCCCTTGGCACCGGTGGGCGGTACGATGTGGGCCGCGTCCCCGGCGAGGAACAGCCGACCATGACGCATGGGCTCGGCCACGAAGCTGCGCATGGGCGTGATGCCCTTTTGCAGGATGGGTCCGACTTCTAGCGCTGGCGCATCGTCGCCCTCCAATCGGCGGCGCAGCTCCGTCCAGATACGCTCATCGGGCCAGTTGGCGATGTCCTCGTCGGGCGCGCACTGCAGGTACATGCGCGTGATCTGCGGCGTGCGCATCGAGAACAGGGCAAAGCCGCGGTCATGGTGCACGTAGATGAGTTCGTGCGAAGGGGGCGGCGATTGTGCGAGGATGCCGAGCCAGGCGAACGGGTAATCGCGCTCGAAGGTGCGGATCACGCCAGCCGGAAACCCCGGGCGGCTGATACCGTGAAAGCCGTCGCAGCCGGCAATGTAGTCGCAGGTGAGTTCGCGCACCGTGTCCTTGGCGTCGCGATAACGGAGAGTGGGTGACTTGCCATCGATGCCGTGCATCGCCACGTCCATGACATCGAATTCGATCGGTGTTCCCGCCGCGAGCGCCGCGGCGATGAGATCCTTCACCACTTCCTGCTGGCCGTAGACGGTGACCGCCTTGCCCGTGAGCTCGGTGAAGTCGATGCGATGGCTGCGTTCGTTGAAGCGGATGGCGATGCCCGCGTGCCTGAGACCCTCGCGCTCGAGGCGATCGGCGAGTCCGGCTTCGCGTAAGGTTTCCACCACGCCGTGTTCCAGCACGCCGGCACGCACGCGTTCTTCCACATAGCGT
The DNA here is from genome assembly GCA_947476535.1 of Betaproteobacteria bacterium. Lineage (GTDB taxonomy): Bacteria > Pseudomonadota > Gammaproteobacteria > Burkholderiales > SG8-39 > CAIYPG01. The sequence goes on along the minus strand of CANJRC010000057.1, from coordinate 3,719 downwards.
CGCGAGCGCGCTTCCAGCACCACGCAGTCGATGCCGCGCAGGCGCAGCAGGTGACAGAGCATCAGGCCGGCCGGCCCCGCGCCGATGATGCCGACCTGGGTGCGTGCTTTCACGTGTTGTGCTCGCGAAGTGCCATCGATTACGCAGTCCCCCAGACTTCCTGCGCGGTTTCCACCACCAGGCGCAGCTTGGCGGCCTGCGATTCGACGGCGATGTCGTTGCCATGCACGGTGCTGGAGAAGCCGCACTGCGGCGACAGGCACAGTTGCTCCAGCGGCACGAGCTTGGCCGCCTCGTCGATCTTGCGCTTGAGGAAGTCCTTGGATTCCAGCTCGCCCAGCTTGGTGCTGACGATGCCCAGCACCACGATCTTGCCCTTGGGCACGTGGCGCAGGGGCTGGAAGTCGCCTGAGCGCGCATCGTCGTATTCGAGGAAGTAGCCATCGACTGCGAGTTCATTGAACAGCACCTCGGCCACCGGCTCGTAGCCGCCTTCGGCCGCCCAGGCGCTCTTGTAGTTGCCGCGGCACAGGTGCACGCACACGCGCATGTCGGCCGGTCGGTCCTTGATGGCGGCGTTGATCAGGCGCGCATAGCGGCGCGGCAGCTCGTTCGGATCGTCGCCGCGCGAGCGCGCGCCTTCGCGCATCTTGGTGTCGCAGAGATACGCCAGGTTGGTATCGTCCATCTGCACGTAGCGGCAGCCGGCATCGGCGAGCGACTTCAGTTCGGCGCGGTAGGCGGCCGCCACGTCGTCATAGAAGGCTTCCAGGTCCGGGTAGGCGTCCTTGCTGATGGCGCCGCGCCCGCCGCGAAAATGCAGCATGGTGGGCGATGGGATGGTGACTTTCGGCGTCCGGGAGGTGGTTTGTTTCAGGAACTGGAAATCGGCGAGTTGGATATTCTTGGCATGCTGGATCTTCTTCGTTATTTTCATCACGGGCGGCGAAAACTCCACGTTGCCCGCGGCGTTGTGGAAGGCCACCGTGATGCCGCCCCCGGTTTCCACGCCTTCGAGCTGCTCGAGGAAGTCGATGTGGAAATAGGTGCGGCGGAACTCGCCGTCGGTGATGCCCTGCAGCCCGAGCGACTCCTGGAATTTCACGATGTCGCGGATGGCAGCATCCTCGACGACTCGCAACTGTGTCCGGGTGATCTCGCCCGTCTGCTGCTTTTCACGCGCATCGAGCAGCGCTTTGGGTCTCAGGAAGCTGCCGACGTGGTCGGCGCGAAAGGGCGGAACGGAACGCTGGGACATGGCGGATCTCCAAATGAAACGGACCACGACTGTTGAAGCCGCCTCCGGGCCGTGAGTCGCAGCGGCACTATACGACTGTGGCAGCGCTTTTGTCGACGCCGGGGCCTGTGTTTGCCGGGAAATCGTGGCCGCAAGGTCTGCCAGCGCTCGATGGGAGCGCGAAAGGCCTTTCCCTGATACATTGGCACGCGCGTGTGGGAGCACAAGATGTCATCACCTAGAGGAGAAGAACATGTTGCTATCCAAGATCAAGCAGGCACTGGTCCTTGGCGTTGCGGTGTCCGCGGCGCTTGCAGGCAGTGCCCAGGCCCAGGAAGTCATCAAGATCGGACTGATCCTCCCGCTCACCGGCCCCTTCACGCCCATCGGCAAGCAGGTCGAGAATGGCGTCAAGCTCTTCATGGCCACGCACGGCTCGACCGTCGCCGGAAAGAAGATCGAACTGATCGTCAAGGACGACGGCAATGTCGCCGACACCACGCGCCGCCTGGCGCAGGAGCTGGTGGTCAACGACAAGGTGACCTATCTCGCGGGCTTCGGCCTCACGCCGCTGGCGCTGGCCACCGCGCCCATCGCCACCCAGGCGAAGGTGCCGATGATCGTGATGGCCGCCGCCACCGCCATCATCACCGAGCAGTCGCCCTTCATCGTGCGCACCTCCTTCACGCTGCCGCAGGCCACCATCCCCATGGCCGACTGGGCAGCCAAGAACAAGATCGGCAAGGTGGTGACATTGGTATCCGACTATGGCCCGGGAATCGACGCGGAGAATGCCTTCAAGGCGCGCTTTGCCTCGGCGGGCGGCAGCATCGCAGGCGAGCTGCGCGTGCCGCTCGCCAGCCCGGACTTCGCGCCCTTCCTGCAGCGCGCGCGGGACGCCAAGCCCGATGCCCTCTTCGTGTTCGTTCCGGCGGGGCAGAGCGCCACCTTCGGCAAGCAGTTCGTTGAGCGCGGCATGGACAAGTCGGGCATCCGCCTGATCGGCCCCGGCGACGTGACCGATGACGACGTGCTCAACCAGATGGGCGACGTGATGCTGGGCGTGGTCACCACGCACCACTACTCGGTGGCGCACCCGGGCGCGGTGAACAAGGCCTTCGTCGAGGCATTCACCAAGCAGTCGGGCGGGGTGCCCAACTTCATGGGCGTGGGCGGCTACGACGGCATGCAGCTCATCTACAAGGCCATCGAAGCGACCAAGGGCTCCGCGGACGGCATCACCATCGTGAATGCCATGCGCGGCATGACCTGGGAGAGCCCGCGCGGCCCGGTGCAGATCGACCCGCGCACCCGCGACATCGTCCAGAATATCTATGTGCGCAAGGTGGAAAAGAAGGATGGCAAGCTCTACAACGTGGAGTTCTCCACCATCCCCATGGTCAAGGACCCGGTGAAGGAAGCCAAGCGCTGATCCCCGGCGGCATCTGCGCCCGCCCCGGGGCGGGCGCTGCGGCCCGGGGTGTGCCCACGCCGGACGGGCACGCCTGCGGCGAGGTCGGCGGAAGGCCGTTAAATCGTGACAAAATGACCTTCGATGCGTTGGCTATCTTACGGCCAGGCGGTATATGCTGACATTGGTCCTGGACGGCGTCGCCTACGGCATGCTGCTCTTCGTGCTGGCTTGCGGGCTGGCGGTCACGCTGGGGCTGATGAACTTCGTCAATCTCGCCCATGGCGCCTTTGCCATGGCTGGGGGCTATCTCGTCGTCGCGCTCACCATGCGCCTCGACATGCCTTTCCTTCTCGCGCTGCCCGTGGCGTTCGTCGCCATCGGGCTGCTCGGCATGCTGGCCTTCGTGCTGGTGTACCGCCACATCATCAGGAAGAGCCATCTCGACCAGGTGCTGTTCTCCATCGGCGTGGTGTTCATGTCCATCGCCGCCATGGATTACTTCATGGGCACGCAGCAGCAGTTCGCCAAGCTCCCCGATTACCTGCAGGGCCGCATCGAATTCGCCGCCATTGAAGGAGCGGGCCTCGGCGCCTACCGCCTCTTTATCATCGTGCTGTGCGCGGTGCTGGCCGCCGCGCTGCAGTGGGCGCTCGCCAAAACCCGCTTCGGCAGCCGGCTGCGCGCAGCAGTCGATGACCCGCCGGTGGCCAGCGGCCTGGGCATCAACGTGAACTGGGTGTTCCTCATCACCTTCGGCGTGGGCTCGGGCCTTGCCGGCCTGGGGGGCGCGCTCGGCACCGAAATCCTCGGCCTCGAGCCCACCTTCCCGCTGAAGTTCATGATCTATTTCCTCGTCGTGGTGGCGGTGGGCGGCACCAGCAGCATCACCGGGCCGCTGCTGGCTTCGCTCCTGCTCGGTGTCGCCGACGTGGTGGGCAAGTACTACGTGCCCAATCTCGGCGCCTTCATCATCTACTGCCTGATGATCGCCATCCTGATGGTGCGCCCGCAGGGGCTCTTTGCGCGCGGGGGCCGCTAGCCGTGGCCAATGCACCATCGGGACCATCG
>CANJRC010000056.1 GCA_947476535.1 Betaproteobacteria bacterium | reverse complement strand
CGGTCAGCGCCCTGGTGCAGGTGTCCCTCGACCTCTTTCCCCTGTACCTGCCGATCTACGGCCGGAGCATCGGGCTGTCGCCCTCGACCATCGGCAACCTCGTCGGGGTGGTATTCATCTCCGCGTTCGTTGCGCAAATGGTGCTCGCGCGCGTCGTCAGCCGCTTTGGCGAACGCAACGTCATATCGACCAGCTTCGTGACGGCGATGTGCGGTTTCCTGCTGATGCCCCTGAGCGGTGGCGCCATTTCGCTGGGGCTGGTGGCCTGCGTGTTCGGCATGGCCATGGGAAGCGGTCACCCGATCACCAGCATGCTCTTGTCGAGCCGAGCGCCAGGAGGACGTCCCGCGGAATCCCTGGGATTCCGGTTGAGCATCAACAATACTGTTCGCCTGATCGCGCCGACAGCGCTCGGGTCACTCGGCACTGCGTTTGGCCTGGTTCCTATGTTCGGCGTGACAGCGGTAATGATGGCATGCGGGCTAGCCTTGAGTCGCAGACTGCCCTTTCGCAGTCACGGCAGCTGAGTCAACCGGGGAATCTGTCAGCGCAAGCTGTCGCGCAGTTGCCTGAGTTTGAGGTAATGCGGAAGCAGGGCCGCGGGATTGGCGGCGGGATTGGCGCCGCTGGGGTTGGGGCTCACGAACACCCGGGTTTTGCCGATCATTTCTTCTTGCAGGCCGGTTTCCACTTTGCGCGTGATATCCAGGGCATGGATGAGGTACATTTTCCAGGCGTCCTTGCCCTGGAACCAGGCGATGCGCGGCTGGTAGCGAAGCAGTTTCCTTTGCAGTGACCGGGCTCCCTGACGATAGTCATCGACCGACAGCTCGGCTGCGGAGCGCGTCGGTCGCTTCACGATATCGGTGAAGCCGATCGCATGGTCGCGATAGAGCGTTTCGATGGCCTCTCGTTCTGGCGGCAGGCTGAGCGGTGCGAGTTTTGCCGCATTGAACACTGGCCAGAAACGGTTGCCGGGGCGCGCGAATGCGAAGCCTTTCTCGACGGAGAAGATCGACGGGTTGATGCCGATCGACACGATGTCCAGGCCTTCGCGCAGGTAGTCCGGCAGTGTTTTTTCGCGCGTTGTCATGGGTGTTTTCCTGCGGGCTGTTTCCGTGATCAGGATGCCTCAAGTTGTCTTTGGACGTAAATACGGACCTGCTTCACAAGGTCCGGCGAAAGGCAATCGAACGTCTCGGTATCCGGTGTTGAGCGCAACCACGTGAGCTGTCGCTTGGCCAGTTGCCGGGTGGCGAAGACGCCGCGGTCGCGAAGTTCCGCCGCGTCCATGGCCCCCTCCAGGTGCGCCCAGGCCTGCCGGTAGCCTACGGTGCGCATCGACGGCATGTCGGCGCGCAGTGCATGGCGATCGCGCAATTGCCGCAATTCGTCCACCAGGCCGGCGCGCAACATGGCATCGAATCGCGCCTCGATGCGCCGGTGCAACACCGCACGCTCCCCCGGGGAAAGCGCGATGGTGACCGGGCGATAGGCTTCGTCGCGCGCCTCACTCGTCGCGGCCTCGCGCCGGCCCTGCAACTGGGACAGCGGCACGCCGGTGATCCGGTGTACCTCCAGCGCTCGCTGGATGCGCTGTGCGTCGTTCGGTTGCAGGCGTGATGCCGTCACCGGGTCGATCCGCGCCAGCTCCGCGTGCATGGCGGGCCAGCCAATGGTCGCGGCGCGCTCGTCGAGCGATGCACGCACTTGGGGATCTGCCTGCGGCAGGTTGGACAGGCCCTCGCGCAGCGACTTGAAATAGAGCATCGTGCCACCGACCAGCAGCGGCAGACGGCCCCGTGCGATGACCTCGCCGATCAGCCGCACCGCGTCCTCGCGAAAGCGGGCGGTGGAGTAGGCATCCGTGGGGTCGATGATGTCGATCAGGTGGTGCGGGACGGCTTTGCGGTCGGCCAGTGACGGTTTCGCTGTGCCGATATTCATGTCGCGATAGGTCTGCGCCGAATCGACGCTGATGATTTCCGCCGGCACGTGCTGTGCGAGCGCCATGGCGAGCGCGGACTTGCCACTGGCGGTGGGGCCCATGATGAGGAGGGCGATGGCCTTCGGACGCTGCTTCAACGCGATGCCGGTGTGCGCGGTGGAGGCGGGGCGCAGCGCGCTAGCGACCGCGCATGAAGAGCTTGTCCAGGTCCGCGATGGACATCTGGTACCAGGTCGGGCGTCCATGATTGCACTGGCCCGAGCGCTCCGTTTCTTCCATTTCGCGCAGCAATGCATTCATCTCGGGAGTGCTCAGGTTACGCTGGGCGCGCACGGCGCCGTGGCAGGCCATGGTTGAGAGCAGTTCGTTCTGGCGCTCGGTGATGATCCGGCTTGCGCCCAGTTCGCGAATGTCGCGCAGGATGCCGCGGGCAAGCTCGGGCAGGTCGCCGCCCGTGAGCATGGCGGGCACCGCGCGCACCGCCAGCGTGGTGGGCGACAGGGGGGCGAGGTCGAACCCCAGCAACTGCAATGTGGACTCGTGCTCTTCGGCCGTGGCGATGTCGAGGCGGTCGGCGTTGAATACGGACGGCACGAGCAGCTTCTGCGTCTGCATGCTGCTTGCGTCTAGCGCCAGCTTCAGTTTTTCATAGAGGATGCGCTCATGGGCCGCGTGCATGTCGACGAGGACCAGTCCCGCCTGGTTCTGCGCCAGGATGTAAAGGCCGTGAAGCTGCGCCAATGCATAGCCAAGCTGGGGGACTTGCCCGGAAGCGGAGATTTCGACGGCCGCATTTGCAGGTGCTTGCGGACCGGTGGCTGGCGCGGGCGCATCGCTGCCGTTGCTGTCACGCAAGTCGGCCCTGAGGGGATGGGAGAAGAATGCGGCATAGTCGCTGCGCGGCTGGGCCACGCCCAGTGTTCCCTGGCGATATCCCGTCATGGCGTGCAGCACGTAGGGCTGGCCTTCGGGAGATGCGGGCACGCCGGGGGGCGGTAGGATGGATGGGATCGTCTGAGCGGCGTTCGGTGCAAAAGCGCCAGAGGCAGGGGCGATGGCGACGTTTGAAGCCAGTGCCTTGGATACGGCGTGATAGACGAACTGGTGCACCGCGCGCGAATCACGAAAACGTACTTCGGTCTTGGATGGGTGCACATTGACGTCCACGGCCCGGGGATCGATGCCGAGGTAGATCACGTAGGCCGGCTGGCGATCGCCATGCAGCACATCGCGATAGGCTTCGCGCAGGGCATGCGCGAGCACCTTGTCGCGCACGAAGCGACCGTTGACGAAAACGAATTGCTGGTCGCGCGAGGCGCGCGAGAACGCGGGCGACCCGGCGAAACCGCGGATCGTCAGGTGGGTGGTCCCCGCCGACTCAGGCCCCGCGCCGGCGGCATCGGTGCCAATCCGTTCATCAACCGCGCGCATGCTGGCGGCGAATTCGGCGCCCAGCACCGCCTCGACGCGGCGCGCCAGTTCGCTCTTCGGCAGGTGCGTGGACACCCGCCCATTGTGTTTCAGGCTGAATGCCACGTCGGGTCGCGACAGGGCGGCGCGCTTGACCACGGCATCGCAGTGGGCGAATTCGGTGGCCTCCATTTTTAGGAACTTGCGGCGCGCTGGCGTATTGAAATAGAGGTCGGCGACATCCACCGTGGTCCCGGTGGCATGGGCTGCAGGCTCCACCGCGCGCGGACTGGCTTCGCCTTCGGCCCCGATGCGCCAGCCGCGCGACTCTCCGGTGTGTCTTGTCATGAGCGAAACCCGAGCGACCGAGGCGATGCTGGCCAGTGCTTCGCCGCGAAAGCCGAGTGAACGCACCCCCTCCAGGTCGTCCAGCGACGCGATCTTGCTGGTGGCGTGGCGAGCCAGAGCCAGGGGCAGGTCATCGGCCTCGATTCCCGAGCCATCGTCGGTGATGCGGATGCGCTTCACGCCGCCCTGCTCGAGCGCGACTTCGATCGATTGCGCGCCGGCATCCAAGGCATTTTCCACCAGCTCCTTGACCACGGAGGCGGGGCGCTCTACCACTTCGCCTGCGGCGATCTGGCTGATCAGCGTGTCCGACAGCGGAAGGATGCGTGACATGGGTTTGGCCGGAAGAGGATGCCGACACGATTTGCGTTCGGCTTGTGGTTACGCAATGGCGGTTTTCGAGATTATAAGAGCTCGCTTCACTCATGCGGGAGGAGAGCCTGAAATGTTGCTTTCATCCGAATTGTTCTCTGCCCGGTGCCCTCCTGTAAGTAGCCGGTTGCATCGATACTGCGGGTTACAATCCGGCCATGGAAATCCTGCTGCAATTCTGGGACATCATCGTCCATCTGGACCGGCACCTCGCTGCCTTGCTGCAGGATTACGGCACCTGGGTCTATGCGCTGCTGTTTGTCATCGTTTTCTGCGAGACGGGCCTCGTCGTCGCACCTTTTCTTCCCGGGGACTCATTGCTCTTTGTGGCCGGTACCCTGTGGGCCATCAGCGGGATGGATGCGCACTGGCTTTCAGTCACCCTGATCGTCGCGGCGCTGTGCGGGGACAATGTCAACTATTTCGTGGGTCGTGCCGCGGGTCCGCGAGTGTTCAAGTGGGAGGATTCACGATTTTTCAATCGCAAAGCGATGGACCGAACGCGCGCATTCTATGAAAGGCATGGCGGAAAGACCATCATCATTGCGCGCTTCATGCCCATCGTCCGGACATTCGTTCCCTTTGTTGCGGGTATCGCGCGCATGAACTACGGCCGCTATCTCGCGTTCTGCGTGGCGGGTGCATTGCTGTGGGTGATTTCGCTTGTGTACGCAGGCTATTTCTTCGGCAACATCCCGATCATCCGCAATAACCTGACCATTGTGATATTCGGAATCATCGGAATTTCGCTCTTGCCCATCACGGGAGAGTTCCTGCGCCACGCCCTGCGGCGAGGGCGCTCTAGCGGCTGATCGATGCGATCGTCGAGCGCGACAGCGGCGGATTGCGCGAGAAGTAGCGCTTGATCCCCTTGAGAATTGCCATTGCCAACCGCTCCTGATAGGCGTCATCGGAGAGTCGTGCTTCTTCCTCGGGGTTGCTGATGAAGGCGGTCTCGACCAGGATGGAAGGGATGTCCGGTGCCTTCAGCACCGCGAATCCCGCCTGTTCCACATGCGCCTTGTGCAGGGTGTTGATGCCGCCTAATTCGCCCAGCACCGAGCGCCCGAGCTTCAGGCTGTCCTGGATGGTGGCGGTCTGCGAAAGGTCGAGCAGCGTCTGGGCGAGGAAGCGATCCTTGACGTCCAGATTGACGCCGCCGATGAGGTCGGCGGCGTTCTCCTTCTTTGCCAGCCACTTGGCCGCCGTGCTGGTCGCCCCACGCTCGGACAGGGCGAACACCGACGATCCGCGCGCGTGCGGCTTGATGAAGGCATCGGCATGGATGGATACGAAAAGGTCTGCGCGCACGCGCCGGGCTTTTCCGACGCGGCCCCCGAGGGGAATGAAGTAATCGCCATCGCGTATCAACACGCCACGCATGTTGGGCTCTGCATCGACCACGGCCTTCAGGCGTCGCGCGATGGCCAGGGTCACGTTCTTTTCGTGCGTGCCGTGTCGTCCTCGCGCACCGGGGTCTTCGCCGCCGTGGCCGGCGTCGATGGCAATGGTGACGAGGCGGTCGACGACGGGCTCGCTACCGCCTTTGCTCTTTTGCGTCGCCTTGTCGAATGGGCCGGCCATCGCCCGCAGATCGGCGCCGCGCGCTTCTTCAACGAGGGCAGGCTGGGCGGGTGCCTGGGCAGTCGGAACTGCAGCCGGAGGCGGCGGAACGCTGCTCAGTGTGCTGCTCATGCCGCTGACCGGTGCGGCAGTAGCGAGGACGGGCGCCTGTTCCTGCTTTTCGATAAGGGCACGCAGCGGGTCCGGCGGCGCAACGGGAAACAGATCGAGAACTAGTCGATGGCCATATTCGCCGACCGGCTTTAGGACAAAGATCTGAGGCTTGACCTCGGCTTTGAGGTCAAGCACCAGGCGGGCCACGCCCGGCTTGTAGCGGGCGGCGCGCAAATTGGCAATATAGGGATCCGTGGCGAGGAGCTTGCCCGAGAGCGCCTGTTGCACGCTGGCGACATTGACATCCTCCAGGTCCAGCACCAGGCGCTCGGGGTTCTTGACGATGAGCAGTTCATGCCGGATGGGATTCTTCGATTCCAGCGTCAGTCGTGTGTAGTCCTGCGCGGGCCAGATGCGCACGGCACGGACATCTTCTGCGCGCGCCCGTCCGCCGCCAATTGCGGCCAATACCAGTTGCGAGAGGAACAGGGCGACGAAACCAAGCAGCGCAAGTCGCAGAAGGAGCTCCCCGCTCAGGAGTGCTTTGCGGGCGAATTCGAGGCTGTTAATGACGCGACGCATCGCCTGCCTGCAAGGGAGTGTGCGACGAGGCGAACATGCCGCGATGCGCCGGGTGGAGTGCGCGTTGAGTCGGAGTCGCAAGATGGTGAAGTCGCATCGCCAACGATATCGATGGCGATGTCGAGATCGGGTTGGGGCAAATCGCCGCCGGCTTTTTCGGGCCATTCGACGAGGCAGATGCCGTCCCCGCCGAAGTAGTCCGAGAAACCCGCTTCACGCCATTCATGGGCATCCCGGAATCTATAGAAATCAAAGTGGTATAAGTGTAACCTCGAAACAGTATAAAGTTCAACCAGCGTGTAGGTCGGGCTCTTGACCCGACCTGTGTGACCGAGGGCCTCCAGCAGCGCCCGAACAAGGGTGGTTTTTCCGGCGCCGAGGTCGCCGTGCAGGTATAGCTTCAGGCCGGGCGACAGGGCGGGCGCCAGCCGCGTGCCCAAAAGGCGGGTCGCGGCCTCGTCGGCCAATTCGAATTCAAGCTCGGGCGGGGCGCTATGATCGGTCATGGCTTCGAAAAATCAACTTTGCAGTCTACGGGGGCGGTCGGGTCGATGATGGACTGGGCGATGCTAAGCGTGTCCATCAAGGCATGGGGTCGGGAACTCGGATTCCAGGCCGTGGCGATTGCCGACACCGACTTGTCGGCCGCTGAACCGGGACTCGCCGCGTGGCTTTCCGCGGGTAATCATGGCGAGATGGATTATATGACACGCCATGGTGCCAAACGGTCGCGCCCGGCCGAACTGCACCCGGGCACCGTTCGTGTCATTTCGGCACGCATGAATTACTGGTCCGGGGATCCGGCGCGGGCGCGGCAGGATGGCGAAGCGATCCTGTCGGATGGCGCGAAGGCCTATGTGTCGCGCTATGCATTGGGACGCGATTATCACAAGGTGATGCGGGCCCGGCTGCAAAAACTGGCCGTGCGCATTGCCACCGAGGCAGGGCCGCATGGCTATCGCGTATTCACCGATTCCGCGCCGGTCATGGAAGTCGAGCTGGCCCGAAAGTCCGGGCTGGGATGGCGCGGCAAGCACACGCTCCTCTTGTCGCGCGAGGCCGGATCGTATTTTTTCCTCGGGGAGATTTACACCGACCTGCCACTGCCGGTGGACGCGCCTGTCGAAGCCCATTGCGGCAGCTGCACGCAATGCATCGATGCTTGCCCCACGGGGGCCATCCTCGGCCCCTATCGGCTGGATGCCAGACGCTGCATCTCGTACCTGACCATTGAGCTCAAGGGCTCGATTCCCGAGCCCCTGCGCCCGCTGATCGGCAACCGGGTGTATGGCTGCGACGATTGCCAGCTGGTGTGCCCGTGGAATGGCTTCGCGCAGCCGAGCGCGGAGGACGATTTTCGCGTGCGCAATGGCCTCAATCACGCAGAATTGCTGGATCTCTTTGTCTGGGAAGAGGACGAATTCAAGGCGCGTCTGGCCGGCAGCGCGATCCTGCGCATCGGCCACGAGCGCTGGCTGAGAAATCTTGCCGTAGCCATCGGAAACGCCGCCGGAAGGGTGGACAATTCGCAGGCACTCGCGTTGCTTGCAGCGTTGCGGGTACGCGCAACGCACCCGTCCGGGCTGGTGCGCGAGCATGTGCAGTGGGCGATCGACCGTCATCTCGCGGCCGGTCTGAACACAAAAGGGGCCGAGGCATGAAGTTGCGGCAGATCAAGATCGAACATGCGCCTGTGCAGGACCGCCTGCTGATGCGCATCGCCACCGATGGCAACCAGGAAATCCTGCTTTGGCTGACGCGGCGGTGCGTGAAGTTGCTGTGGCCGGCACTGATTGGCCTGGCGCAGAAAATTCCGGCCATCGCCACGCAGGCGCACCCGGACGCGCGTTCCGCGCTGCTCGGGATGCGCCACGAAGAAGCCGTGCGCAAGTCCGACTTCTCGAAGCCCTATGACGAGGCGTCGCTGGAGCGGCCCCTGGGAGCCGAGCCGATGCTGGTGGCGCGCATACAGACGCGCCGGGAGGACTCTGGACAACTTCTGCTGGCGCTGTTGCCGCTGGAAGGACAGGGCGTCAACGTGGCCCTGGACGAGGCCCTGCTCCATTCGCTGTCCAAGCTGCTGCAAAACGTGGTCAAAGGCGCTGACTGGGACTTGGAGTTGAGTCTTCCCGTCGCTATGGCGACGGTTGCCGGGGCGGCGGTAACGTTGAATTGAGGGGTGGGCATCCGCATCGCGCAATGGAGTTTGCTACGCGCTGAACCGCTGATTGCTGCATGTGAATCCGTCAATTCAAGCCGTCGCCTGACCCGCTTCCATCTCTTCCTGCAGCCTCAGCCAGTCTGACTCCGCCGCTTCGACTTCCTTGGCCACGCGCTCTCGGTCCTTTAGCGCCTTGGCCACTGCATCACTTGCGCCATCTCCGAAGAACCCGGGGCTGGCGAGCTGGGCGTCGACGCGGGCGATTTCGGCGTTGAGGCGCGATATGTTGGTCTCGATCGTGGTGGCGCGTTTTTCCAGCGACTTGAGGTTCTTGGCGCGGTTGTCGCGGGCGGCGGCGGCATTGCGGCGCTCGTCCTTGCGCGAGGGGGCCTTGTCTGCTTTTCCGGTGGTGCCGCCGTTCATCCCGCCTTTTATCCCAGTGTCGTTGATGCCTGCACGCCGCGCGGCCAGGGTCTGCTGGTAATCGTCGAGGTCGCCTTCATAGGGCGTGACGGCGCCGTCGGCGACGAGCAGGAATTCGTCGCAGGTGGTGCGCAACAGGTGCCGGTCGTGCGACACCAGCACGATGGCGCCGGTGTACGTCTGCAGCGCTTCGGTGAGCGCTTCGCGCATGTCGATGTCGAGGTGGTTGGTGGGCTCGTCGAGCAGCAACAGGTTGGGGCGCTGCCAGATGATGATGGCGAGGGCCACGCGCGCCTTCTCGCCGCCGGAGAGCCGGCGCACCGGTTCCAGCGCCATCTCGCCGGGAAAGTTGAAGCCGCCGAGAAAGTCGCGCAGCTCCTGTTCGCGGGTACGCTGCCCCATGGCCTTGTCGGCGCGTGAGAGGTTCAACAGCGGGCTTGCGTCAAGGTCGAGCGCCTCCACCTGGTGCTGCGCGAAGTAGCCGATGCGCACGCCCTTGCCCTCGAGGCGGATGCCGGCTTGCTCCGGGATGGCGCCTGCAACCAGTTGAATCAGCGTTGATTTTCCGGCGCCGTTGCGCCCGAGCAGGCCGTAGCGCGCGCCCGCGCGTACGCTGAGCATGATGTTGTCGAGGATGGTCACGTCCTCATAGCCGGCGCGGCATTCCTCGATCTTCAAGAGCGGGTCGGAAGCTGATGGCGGCTCGCGGAAGCTGAACTCGAAGGGCGAGTCCACATGCGCCGGGGCGATGCGCTCCATGCGCTCCAACGCCTTCAGCCGGCTCTGCGCCTGCTTGGCCTTGGTGGCCTGGGCGCGGAAGCGGTCGACGAACGATTGCAGGTGCGCGATCTCGCGTTGCTGGCGGGCGAAGGCGGCGGCGTTCTGCGACAGGGCCATGGCGCGCTGGTTCTCGAAGTCGGCGTAGGAGCCGGTGTATTGCTTCAAGCCCTGCTGGTCGAAGTGCAGGATCTCGGTGACGGTGGCATCCAGTAGCTCGCGGTCGTGAGAGATGATGAAGAGCGTGCCGCGATACGACGCGAGCCAGCGCTCCAGCCACAGCACCGCGTCGAGATCGAGGTGGTTGGTGGGTTCGTCCAGCAGCATGAGGTCGGATTTGCGCATCAGCGCGCGCGCGAGGTTGATGCGCATGCGCCAGCCGCCGGAGAACTCGCGCACGGTGCGCTGATGGTCGGGGCTCGCGAAGCCGAGGCCGTCGAGGATGGTGGCTGCGCGCGAAGGGGCGGTCCAGCCGTCGATGGTCAGGAAATGCTCGTGCGCTGCGGCGAGGCGCATGCCGCTTTCCTCATCGCTGTGCTCGTGCGCAGCGGCTTCGGCAGCGGCGATCTCGGCTTCGGCGGCGCGGAACTCCGGGTCGCCGTCCAGCACGTAGTCGATGGCGCGTCCACCGGTCGAGTCCAGTTCCTGCATGACGCGCGACATGGCCAAGCGCGGCGGCATCTCGATGTCGCCGCCGTCGGAATGAAGTTCGCCCGCCAGCGCGGCAAACAGGGTGGACTTGCCGCAGCCGTTGGCCCCGACAATGCCTACACGCGCTCCGGGGACGAACGCCGCAGAGGCGCGGTCAAGGAGCAGCTTGTCGCCGCGGCGGATGGTGAGTTGGCGGAAATTGATCATGGGAAGGGGCAGTCTGCGAGAGGCAACGGCGGTGGAGGCGCGCCGAGAGGGTTAAATGAAGCGTATGGATAAAGCGCGAGGTTGAAGCGAGTGGTCTTTGCGTCGCGCCGGGGAACGGGGGGCCAACGGGGACTGCGGTGTCCCGTTGCGGCGAGGTCGGATTTTCCCACAGAGACGAGGACTTACGTGAGGATTGGACGACATTCTGCGGGGCGAATCTGCTATAATTTTCGGCATGCAATCTCCCCCGGCTCCTAGTTCAGGTCGCGCCCACCAAGCAGCGGCCCTGATTGAGTCTTCCAGACACCTGCAGTGCGCAACGAATGCCCGCGCATTCTGCCGCCTGCAACCGACGGGCCGGTTCCTCTGAATTCCGAACGCCTTTGCACGAGCTCCTTGGCAAGAGTCTTACCGCGAGCCGCGAGTGAATTGAATCCCGTTCCAATCTCCATGACCGCTGATTCCGGTCTCGCCAAGGTGCGTTGATGCCGGCATTTTCCGAACTGGGGCTCTGCCCTGAACTGCTCAAGGCCATAGAAGAGCAGGGCTATACCGAACCCACCCCGATCCAGGCCCAGGCTATTCCGCTGGTGCTGGAAGGCCGCGACCTCATGGGTGCGGCGCAGACCGGTACCGGCAAGACCGCCGGCTTCGTCCTTCCCATCTTGCAGAAACTGCTGCACCACGCCAGCACCAGCGCCTCGCCGGCGCGACATCCGGTGCGTGCGCTGATCTTGACGCCGACGCGCGAACTGGCGGTGCAGGTTGAGGAAAGTGTCCGCCTTTACGGGAAGCACATTCCGTTGCGTGCCACAGTCGTGTACGGCGGCGTGCCGATGGATCCGCAGACGCAGGCCTTGCGGCGCGGCGTGGAAATTCTCGTGGCGACCCCCGGGCGCCTGCTCGACCATGTGCAGCAGAAGATCCTGCATTTCCCGCAGGTCGAATTCTTTGTGCTGGATGAAGCAGACCGCATGCTCGACATGGGCTTCATGCCCGATGTCAAGCGCATCATTAACCTGCTGCCGAAGAAGCGTCAGAACCTGCTGTTCTCGGCGACATTCTCGGAGGAGATCAAGCGGCTGGCAGACTCCTTCCTGCAGAACCCGGTCATGGTTGAAGTGGCGCGGCGAAATTCCGTGGCCGAAGCCATTACGCACATCGCGATTCCGGTGGCGCGAGAAAGAAAACGCGAGCTGCTGGCCTACCTCGTTCAGGATCGCGACTGGAATCAGGTGCTGGTGTTCTGCGCCACGCGATTGGGCGCGAACCGGCTGGCCTACCAGTTGAATAAGGATGGCGTGCACGCGACGGCCATTCATGGCGACAAGACACAGTCCGAGCGTGAAGTGGCGTTGGAAGATTTCAAGTCCGGCAAGGTACGCGTGCTGGTGGCAACCGACGTGGCGGCGCGCGGCATCGACATCGAGGCGCTGCCGCGCGTGGTCAATTTCGACCTGCCGGGAGCCGCCGAGGATTACGTGCATCGTATCGGGCGCACCGGCCGTGCCGGCGCCAAGGGCGAGGCGGTGGCGTTGGTCAGCCCCGACGAGCAAGAGCGTCTCGAGGCCATCGAGGCCATGATCAAGTTCAAGATTCCACGCGAGTTGATCCCGGGCTACGAGCCGGATTCGCGCGTGGTCAGTTCCATGATCGGCGCGCCAGACCACTCGCATGGGCGGGGCAGGGGGGGCGAGCGTTCCAGCAGCGGGCGTAGCGAGCGCGGCAGCCTCGATGGTGGTGGATCGCGGGAAAGTTTTCGTGATCGCGGGGAGCGCGGCGGCCGCGGCGAGCGAGGCGCTCGCCCTGCTTCGACAAGCCCTTCGCGCTCGAGCGCCTCGCGCCCAAGCACGCCATCGGATCCCATATTCAGCGCCCCTTACCAGCCTTCATCGGGCACTGCAGGCAGCGCTTCAACGGTTGTCCCGGCCAAAGTGGTCCAGAACGGACCGAAGCGACAAGTAGCGGCGCTTCTCGGCGGATTCCCGAAGGCGAAGCCGTAGTCACACGATTCGCAGTGGCAGGTCCCCGAGCCCCGGGGCCGCCTATTTGAAAATCTTGCTCCAGTAATCGCGATACCGCGTCACCGTGGCCGCCGGATACTTTGCCGGATCGTAGGGGGTGATGGTGGACAGCGGGATGGCGCCGGGAATCCCGGCCAACGGGCTCGCACTTTCGCCGCGACCATGCCACAGGCCCTGGCCCTCGGGCGACATGATGTAGTCGGTCAGTAGCAGTGCGGCGTTGGGTCGCTTGCTCCAGGAGAGCGCCGCCACTGCGTACAAATTGCCCATCCCCGGGTTAGGCACAACATACGCCATGGGCGCGCCCTGCTCGATGATGGGGATGATGGCCGTGGGGACCCCGAATGCACTGATCGCGATCTCGCCCGACGCGACTGACTGCGCCAGCGGCGTCGAACCGTTGTACAGGCGCGGGTTCTGTGCTTTCAGCTTGCCTAGGAAGTCCGCTCCCTGTGTCTTTTCCAGCCAGTCGTACCAGGCCACCAGCACGGTCGAGGCAAGCTCCGTCGTGCCCAGTCGGCCCTTGAATTCCGGTCGCAGCAAATCGACGTAGTTCTTCGGGGGATTGGGCACCAACTTCTTGTTGTAAATGATCACGAAGGGGTCGGAACCGACGATCGCAACGGTTCCGTCCTGCAGGTACTGGGGTGGCCAGTTGCGCATGGACGGGCCGACCGGTTTGAGGAGCTTGCCTTCGCGCGCACGGTCGGTGAACCAGCTCACTTCAGTCGATAGGAACACATCGGCGCCATCGATGCCGGCGGCGCGTTCCTGGTCGACCTTGGCAAGCACCTCTCCGCTCGGGCCGCGCACGACTTCGATGGCTATATCCGGATAGAGTTTTTTGAAGCCCGCGGCAATCCGGTTGGCTACGGGCGTGGGTTGCCCAGTGTAGTAGAGCAGCTTGCCTTCCTTGCGCGCCGCGGCGACGATGCTGTTCCAGTCGCCGGACTGGGCCTGTGCGCCGATCGGGGACGCGGCTGCCAGGCAAAGGAGTGTTGCGGCAATTGGCTTCGCGAGCAATGTCAGGCTGCGTCGCTTGTTTGGCGCATAGGCAGTATGCATGGGGCGTCTCCTGGTTCAGGTTGGCGGAATTACTTGATATCAATTACCCCGTTAATCTAGGGTTGTAGCGCCATATATATTTATTATGATCATATTGAATATTGTCGCTTCAGGCTGGTGCGGTGATGCGGTCGATCTCGGCCATGTCTTCGACCGTCAGCGCCCAGTCGGCTGCCTTGACATTCATCTCCAGTTGCTCGGGCTTGGTGGCGCCGGCGATGATGCTCGATACTTGCGGGCGCGCCGCCAGCCAGCTGAAGGCCAATTCCACCATGGTGTGGCCGCGTTCGGCGCAGAAGTTTTCCAGTCCTTCGAGCTTGGTCCATTGTGCATCGGCGAGGTAACGCTCGGCGAGTCGCTTGGTATTGGTTAGGCGCGCGCCTGCGGGCATCGGCGCATTTCGCTTGTACTTTCCGGTGAGGGCGCCGCTTGCCAGCGGGAAGAACGGCAATACCCCCATGCCATAGGCCTGCGCCGCAGGCTGCAGGTCGCGCTCGATGTCGCGAAACAGCAGGTTGTAGTGGTCCTGGCAGGAGACGTAGCTATTCAGCCCGAGGGAGCGCGATGTCCATTGCGCCTCGACGACGCGCCATGCGGGGAAACTCGAGCAGCCGATGTAGCGCACCTTGCCCTGGCGCACGAGATCATCCAGCGCGCGCAGCGTCTCCTCGGCCGGCGTCAGTGGGTCGAACACATGAATCTGGTAGAGGTCGATCCAGTCGGTCTTCAGGCGCTTCAGGCTCGCCTCGACAGCGGACATGATGTAGCGTCGCGACGCCCCCTGCATCTTGCCATCGTCGCTCATCGGCAGCCCGCACTTGGTGGCGAGCACGATGTTGTTGCGCCGGTCGCCGAGGATCTGCCCCATGCAGGTTTCCGAGCCGCCGCGTTCGCCATAGACATCCGCGGTATCGAAGAGGGTGATGCCGAGATCGATCGCCTTGTCGATGACCTTGCGTGAACCTTCCAGGTCGATATGCCAGCTGAAATTGTTGCATCCCAGGCCGATGAGCGAGACCTGCAGGCCGGAGTTGCCGATTTTGCGTTGTTTCACGGTGGAGCCTTTTTGTGTTGGGTAAGTGATTGGAAGCGTCGCCGCGGAATGCTACACCGGCCGGGACAGCGGCGTGCGGGTCGCGCGTCACCCGGCCCCGTCGCCGTCGGTCTCCTTCGTCCCTGAGGAGCGAAACGGACTGCGTTCATTGAGTTCGTCCACATAGCGCTCGATGCCGGCCGACTCCTTGGCGAGAAACTGCTGCACGGCGTCCGAGAATTCCGGGTGCTTGAGCCAATGCGCGGACCAGGTCTCGCATGGCAGGAAACCGCGGGCCAGCTTGTGCTCGCCCTGGGCGCCGCCTTCAAAGACCTTGATGCCGCGCTCGATGCAGAATTCCAGCGCCTGGTAATAGCAGGTTTCGAAATGCAGCATGGGAACATGGCCGACGGCGCCCCAGTAGCGCCCATACAGCGTGTTTTTCGAGAAGATATTGAGTGCGCTGGCGAGCGGCTTGCCATCGAGTTCGGCGACGATCAAGAGCAGGTTGTCTGGCATGGTTGCTCCGATGCGTCGGAAGAATGCCAGGTTGAGGTAGGGGCTGGAGTGATGCGCGCGATAGGTGCCTTCGTAACAGCGTGCGAAGAACCGCCAGTCCTCATCGGTGATGTCGGCCCCGACCAGGCGCCTGAAGCTGACGCAGGCTTCGGCGACACGGCGCCGTTCCTGGCGGATTTTCTTGCGCTTGCTCGAAGACAAGTCTGCGAGGAAGGCGTCAAAGTTCGCGTAGTCGCGATTGAGCCAGTGAAACTGCACGCTGCGCCGCAGTTGCAGTCCCGCGGCCTCGAGTGCTTGCGCCTCGCTCTCTGGGGGAAAGAGGATGTGCAGTGATGAGACGTCCCGGGCCGCGTCGAGTGCCGCAGCGATGAGGCAGGACCGCGTCTCGGCGTCTGCTGCAAGGATTCGCGAGCCGGTTACCGGCGAGAAGGGCACGGCAGACAGGAGCTTCGGGTAATAGTGCAGGCCCGAGCGTTGGTAGGCGTCGGCCCAGGCCCAGTCGAACACATATTCGCCGTAGGAGTGCGCCTTGAGGTAGAGCGGTAGCGCGCCGCAGAGGCGCCCGTGGCGCCAGCTGGTGATGTATTGCGGGAGCCAGCCACTCCTCTCTGCCGCGCATCCGGTTTCGTGCAGGGCATGCAGGAACTCATGGCGAAGAAAGGGGTGATCGCCGGCCAGCGCATTCCAATCCTCCGGCGCGACCCCCGACAAGGATTCCAGAATCCGGGTCTCGCCGTCTGGCAAGCTGCCGTCTTGCGCCGGCATTGGCGGCGGCACACGCGGATTGTTCGGAGGCGCCATGCGCGGATTATAAGGTGCGCCGATGCTAAAATTGGCGCATGGCGAATCCGCCCGTACGTACAAAGCCCCGCTCCTGCACGATCGCCATCGCCCAGTTGAACTGCGTGGTCGGTGATCTGGCCGGCAATGCGGAAAAAATCCTGCACTATGCGGAAAAGGCCAAAGCGGCGAAGGCGGACCTGATGCTGACGCCGGAGCTGGCTTTGTGCGGTTACCCGCCGGAGGACCTTTTGCTTCGCGAGGGTTTTTATCGCGATTGCGCAGTTGCGCTCGAATCGCTGGCAAAAAACCTGGGGGAGCTCGGCGGGATCGATGTGGTCGTCGGTCATCCGCACCAGGCGGAGGGCAAGCGTTACAACGCGGCATCCTTGTTGCGTGACGGCAAGGTCTTCACCACCTATTACAAGCACGCGTTGCCCAATGACACCGTGTTCGATGAACAGCGGTATTTCACGCCTGGGAGTGCGGCCTGCGTTTTTGACCTGTGCGGCACGCGCTTTGGCATCAATATCTGCGAGGACACCTGGGGAACGTCGGCCAGCGCCGCGAGCGACGGCGACGGCGCGCTACAGGCGGCCCCTCAGCGCGCACGCAGCGCCGGGGCGGAGGTTCTGCTGGTACTCAATGCTTCGCCCTATCATGTCCGCAAGCAAGGCTCGCGCTACGATGCCATGCGCGAGCGTGTCGCCGAAACCGGGATGCCGCTGGTGTACGCCAACATGGTGGGCGGGCAGGACGAGCTGGTATTCGATGGCGCCTCTTTCGTTCTCGAGGCCCAGGGTCAGGTGGTGTGCCAGCTCAATTCGTTCGAGGAATCGCTGGCGATGGTCACTTTCGTCGATGCCGCGCCCCAGGATTGCGAGGTCGCCGAGGAGTTGTCTGTGGAGGCGGAAATCTATGCCGCGCTATGCATGGGGGTGCGGGATTACATCGGAAAAAATCGCTTCCCTGGAGTATTGCTGGGGCTGTCCGGTGGCGTGGACTCGGCACTGACCTTGGCGATTGCCTGCGATGCGCTCGGCGCGGACAAGGTGCGCGCGGTGATGATGCCCTCACAATACACCGCGGATATCAGCGTCGAGGACTCCCGGGAGATGGTGAGGCGATTGGGCGTGCGCTACGACGAAATTCCCATCAAGCCGGTTTTCGATGCATTCCTGGAGTCCCTGTCGAAGGACTTTGCGGGCCTTTCGGTGGACGCCACTGAGGAAAACCTGCAGGCACGAACCCGCGGCACCATCATGATGGCGTTATCGAACAAGTTCGGTTCCATCGTGCTGACTACTGGAAACAAGTCGGAGATGGCGGTCGGCTATGCCACCTTGTACGGCGATATGGCGGGTGGCTTCTCGGTCGTAAAGGACCTCGCGAAAGTCTGGGTGTACCGGCTGTGCCATTACCGTAACAGCCTGTCCGAGGTGATTCCCGAGCGCATATTGACGCGCGCGCCTTCGGCTGAATTGCGGCCCAACCAGACCGACCAAGATAGCCTGCCTGCCTACGAGGTGCTGGATCCCATCATCGCCGCCTACATGGAAAACAACATGAGCCCAGCCGACATCGTGGCCCAGGGATTCCGTGTCGAGGATGTCAAGCGCATCGTGGAGTTGATCCACCGCAACGAATACAAGCGGCGCCAGGCGCCGATCGGGATACGTATTACCCACCGGGGTTTTGGCAAGGATTGGCGCTATCCCATTACTTCCCGGTACCGTGAACGCTACGAGTAGCTGGCCAACCGCATTGGGATGAATGTCAGAGGGTGCTTGGTTTATACTGCGCCGGTCCGACCGAAGGAGACAAGGCATGAAAAAAATCGAAGCCGTGATCAAGCCGTTCAAACTTGATGAAGTTCGCGAAGCGCTTGCGGAAGTGGGCGTGACAGGTCTGACGGTCACCGAGGTCAAGGGATTCGGGCGGCAAAAAGGGCACACCGAGCTTTACCGGGGAGCAGAGTACGTCGTGGACTTCCTGCCCAAGGTGAAGATTGAAATCGTCGTCACCGAGAAAATGGTCGATTCGGCCATCGAGGCCATCATCAAGGCGGCACGCACCGGGAAGATCGGTGACGGAAAAATTTTCGTGACGTCGGTAGAGCAGGTGGTGCGCATTCGCACCGGCGAGACGGACGAAGCGGCGGTTTAGCTCTCTCTGGGCAACGCAGTCCCGCTAGGGGCAGCACTTTTTTCCGAGTTCCTGAGCAGCACCAGGGTTGCGCCGCTCCCCCCCAAATTTTCTGGCGCCTGGCAATAGGCCAGGATCTCGACGTGCGGTTCTAACCACGCACGCATTTTTCCTCTCAATACCGGTTCCCGGTTGGGCGATCCAAGTCCCTTGCCATGGACGACGCGCAGGCAGCGCAGGCCGCGGCGAATGCATTCGGAAAGAAACGTCACGAGAAGTTTGCGAGCCTGTTCCCGGGTGAGTCCGTGCAGGTCGATGCTGTCCTGAACGACCCAATGGCCGCGGCGAAGTTTTCGCAGGATGTCCTTGGGTAGGTTTTCCCTCAGAAATACCAGCTCCTCGCCGGACTCCATCGACTGTTCCCATGACATCGGGCCGTAGAAGCTTTCCTCGATGGCGACATGGATGTCCAGCAGGGAGTGCACTGGAATTGGGGGTGGTTTTGTGACATGGGCGGCGCGCCGTTGGCTGCGAATTGGCGTTGCATCCCGAACCGCCTCACGAAAAACCGCCACCTCGCCCGTGTCCAGCTGTGGCGCAAGTTTTCGGCGCGCCGATTGGCGGCTCATTTTCTTTCCCGGGGTATTCACCATGGGGCGCCGCCAGGCTTGACTCTAGTTCAGGTTGTCTAGGTACTTCTCGGCATCCAGTGCAGCCATGCAGCCGGATCCCGCGCTGGTGACGGCTTGTCGATAAACATGGTCCTGCACGTCACCGGATGCGAACACGCCGGGAATGCTGGTCATGGTGGCATTGCCCTCATTGCCGCCACGCGTCACGATGTAGCCGCCCTTCATTTCGAGTTGCCCCTCGAAGATACCGGTATTGGGGACGTGGCCGATGGCGATGAACAGGCCCTGCACGTTTAGCTGTTCAATGCTGTTGCTCGTCGTGCTCTTGATCTTGATGCCGTTCACGCCCTTTTCATCGCCGAGCACTTCGTCGAGCACGTTATTCCAGCGCACAGTGACGTTCGGACGATCGAAAAGCTTCTTCTGCAATATTTTTTCGCCTCGAAATTTGTCACGTCGATGCACGACTGTGACCTTGCTCGCGATATTGGAAAGGTACAAGGCCTCTTCGACAGCGGTGTTGCCGCCGCCGATGACGGCAACCTCCTGCCCCTTGTAGAAAAAACCATCGCAGGTGGCGCAGGCGGAGACACCTTTGCCCATGTACTTCTGTTCCGACGGCAAACCGAGGTACTGCGCCGACGCGCCCGTGGCAATGATGAGCGCGTCGCAGGTGTAATCGTCGGAATCGCCTTCCAGCCGGATGGGTTTTTCCTTCAGGTGCACGGTGTGGATCTGGTCGAACACAATCTCCGTCTCGAAGCGCTCGGCGTGCGACTGGAAGCGCGCCATGAGATCCGGTCCCTGGACACCGTCGACGTCTGCAGGCCAGTTATCCACGTCCGTGGTCGTGGTGAGCTGGCCTCCGGGGGCCATGCCGGTCAGCAGAAGGGGTTTCAGGTTGGCCCGGGCGGCGTAGATTGCAGCGGTGTAGCCGGCGGGGCCAGAGCCAAGAATCAACAGGCGCGCGTGTTTGGCGGATTTAGCCATGATGTTTGTCCAGGGAGTGAGTCGAAAAGTGGGGGGTATTCCGCTCCCATTATAGTCGTTGGCGTTTCGGGGATTTACGTCAAGACCACAGGAATGTTTCGAGGCTAAGCGATTGTTTTGTCAGCCCTAACCGCGTAACATTACCGAGTATCCTCACGCTCAGAAAAACTCAATCGATCGGCTTTCGGTGACCCCTTCTTTCTGCTTGGGGCTTTCGGTGACCCCTTCTTTCTGCTTGGTGCGATGGCTCCTTTCGATCGCACTTTGCCTTTGCGGCTTTATTGCGCATGCCCAGCAAAAGCCCGCCGCAGCAGCGCCGACATCTGTGCAGCAGGAGCCCCGCTTCGAGGTCAGGCGATTCGTCATCCAGGGGGCGACGTTGGTTTCGGCGCACGAACTGGAGGCCGCGACCAACCGGTACACCGGGCAGTCAAAGGACTTTGCCGATGTCCAACGCGCTCTGGAGGCGATTGAGCACCTGTACACAGCCAAGGGTTACAGCGCAGTACAGGTGATTCTCCCCGAGCAGGAACTGAGCAAGGGGGAGGTCGAATTCAAGGTGGTTGAGGCCAAAGTCGGGAGGGTCATTGTCGAGGGCAACAAGTTCTTCGACGAGGCCAATGTGCGCGCGAGCTTGCCCTCCCTTGCGCCGGGGGCTTCGCCGAATGTGGACCGCATCGCCGAGAGCTTGCGTATTGCCAATGAAAACCCGGCCAAGCAGACCATCGCGCTGTTGCGTGGTGGCGCTGAAGAAGGAACCGTGGATGCAGTGGTCCGGGTGACCGACGAGAATCCGGTCAAGTACAGCCTGACCATGGACAATTCGGGGACCGCCGAGACGGGGCTGTTTCGGGTGGGGTTTGGATTCCAGCATGCCAATCTATGGAATCGTGACCACGTGATCTCGATGCAGTACGTGATGTCACCGCACCAGCGCAATCACCCGCATTCGATGCAGCTGGAACCCAACTCTCGGGTGTTCATCATTGGCGGCTCGTACAAGATCCCGCTATATGAACAAGGCAATTCACTGGAATTTTCGGTCGGCTATTCGAATGTGAAATCGGGCGTGGTGTCGGGATTGTTCGGGCAATTCAACGTCGCAGGTGCCGGCACCGTGTTGGGTGCGCGCTACAACTACAACCTGCCGAGGATCGGGGAGTTCGAGCATCGGCTGGCGCTGGGGCTGGATTGGCGCGGCTACGACAACCGCACGGCGAGCGTGGTGGGTAATACGCCGGTGCTTCCCGACGTGACGGTGCATCCGATCAGCGTTGGGTACTCTGGCGTCTATCGTTCATCCGTGAGCGAGGCGACGTTCAATTTCTCCGGCGCAAAGAATCTGCCCGGAGGTAACGACGGCGACACCAAGGTATTCGACGCTTTTCGTCCGGGCGCAGTCCCTGGATACACGGTATGGCGCTACGGGTTTGGCTATAACCAGGCATTTGCCAACGATTGGCAGGGCCGGTTTTCGTACAGCGGGCAGCTGACGCGCAATCGGTTGATATCGGGGGAGCAATTCGGCATTGGCGGTGCGGACTCGGTGCGCGGGTTCTTCGAGCGCGAAATCGCCAATGACAACGGATTTCGGGGCAGCATGGAGGCGTACACGCCGGATGTCGCCAGCAAGATCGATTGGCTGAATGGGTTTCGTTTGCGCGGCGTGTTCTTCTACGACTGGGGCCAGGTGCGCCGCTTCAACCCGTTGCCGGGCGACATCCAGCGGCAGGGCATCGCCAGCGCGGGGTTCGGGTTCCGCATGTCGCGCGGTACGAACCTGAGTATTCGGTTTGACTACGGCCTGATTGTCGACCCGGGAGGGACTCAAGGTCGCTGGGATGGGCGACCATCGGCCAATCTTGCGTATATTTTTTGACAATGTAATGCATTGTTGTTAAAAAAATAAATGGAATTCCCTCGCTGAAATGCTGGCTGCCTCTGGCTTTTTGAATTTTGGCCGCAATATTCACTCAGGTATTCAATCGACCAACCGATAGCACTCGTGGGAAAAACTTTGTGTTGGGATGAGACTGGCGCACAGATTGTGTCGTCCGCTTTCCCAGGAATTCGTGTGCGGCGCGTGACTTTGTGCAGCGGGGGGCAGAACCTCGCGTGCTAGCATGACAAATGGATAATTTTTAGGGTCAAGACCTCCTTGCATTCGCCGAATCAGAGGGTGATTTGGCTTATGGGTTTTTTGCCTGAAGCACATCGAATCTAGGATAGTGAGAGCGATGGTAGCGGTCCGACGGCCATGTAAGCAGGCGTCACCGACGTTACGGCGCGATGCGTTGGCGGCGTTCACCGTGGCGTCGTGCTTTGCATCGCTCCATGGCGCTAACGTACTGGCGAACCCTACCGGCGCACAGGTTGTCGCTGGGGCCGCGAGTTTCAACCAGGTTGGCAAGTCTCTCAACATCACCAATGCCCCTGGGACCGTTATCAATTGGCAAGGTTTTTCAATCGGCTCAGATGAGTTGACCCGATTCATCCAATCGGGCGCCAATTCGGCGGTGCTCAACCGCGTGATCGGCAGTGGATCCTCCAACATCCTGGGGCAACTGCTGTCCAACGGGCGCGTGTTCCTCATCAACCCCAACGGGGTGTTCATTGGCGGTGGCGCGGTCGTGGATGTCGCGGGATTTGCCGCCTCTACGCTGCAAATGACCGATTCGGATTTCCTGGCGGGGCGCTTCCGCTTCAACGACACCATTGGCGCCGCGCGGATCATCAACCAGGGAACAATCCAGACGCCTGCCGGCGGGCAGGTCTACCTCATTGCGCCGAATGTCGAGAACCACGGCGTCATCACCAGCCCGGGGGGCGAGGTCATTCTTGCTGCGGGCAAGACGGTGGAGCTCGTCAACGCCGCGAGCCCCAACGTTCGGGTTGAGTTGACGGCGCCCGAGAACGAAGCGTTGAACGTCGGCCAGGTGGTGGTGGGTGCTGGGCGCGCGGGAATTTACGGCACGACGATACGCAACAGTGGAATCGTTAGCGCGAATGCTGCAGTGGTCGATGCGGCGACGGGGCGAGTCGTGTTGAGAGCAAAGAAGGACATTACGCTGGAGGCATCGTCGCGAATTGAAGCCAATGGGCCCAAGGGTGGAGAAATAAAGATTCAGGCCGAGGGTGGGACCTTGTTGGCGGATGGGGTTATTGAAGCGAAGGGTGTGAGCGACAAGGGTGGAGCCGTTCAGTTGCTTGGTGAAAGGGTCGGGCTATTCGGTCACGTAGTAGTTGATGTGAGTGGCGATAAGGGGGGCGGAACGGTCGACGTAGGTGGCGACTTCCAGGGGAAGAACAAGGAGGTCCAAAACGCGCAGAGAACCTACGTTGGGCCAGAGGGATCGATTCGAGCCGATGCGATCAGCGAGGGGGACGGAGGAAAGGTCGTCGTTTGGTCGGAGGACCTGACTCGCTACAAGGGATCGATCAGTGTACGAGGCGGTGCGCGTGGGGGCGATGGCGGTTCAGTTGAGGTCTCTGGCAAGCGAGACCTTGAATTTAGGGGAACGGTCGACGCGTCCGCTCCCAATGGCAAGGTGGGGACGTTGCTGCTCGATCCTTTGACGATAACGATTGCGAATGGAGCGAACGGCTCGGGGGCGGATGATGGTCACCTGACAGAACCAGCAGTCGATACCAACATCGCGTTTGCCGATGGTGGCGCGGCTTCCTTCACCATTAGCGAAGGTCAGATCGAAGCGCTCACGGCGAACATCACACTCGAGGCCGGTAACAGTATTACTTTGGGCAACCTGACCACCGATGGACAATTGACCCTGCTGAACAATGTGTCGCTCACGATGCGTACGCGAAATGACGCGACCACTGGATTGGCTGGCGAGACGGCGACTGGCGGAATTTCGTTTGCGAATAGCGCGAACGAGATAGTGGCTTCCGGTAGTGGGGCAATTGTGGTGCAGGCAGGGTCTGGCAATGGAACGTCCTTCACATCTGGCGCCACTTCTGATATCTCGGTTGGGAAGCTGACCACCGCCGGAGGTGGCATCACCCTCGAGGCAAGCCGCGATGTAACGCTCAACAATACTGTCGCAGCCGGCGCGGGCACAGTTCGGATTGTGGCCGGGACAGGCTCGCTGAGCCAGGCCGCAGGAACCATTACTTCGGCGGCGCTTGGGATTAGAACGGCAGGAGCGGTCAATCTGACGGCCGCAAATAATGTTGGTACGTTGGCCGTCAACGTGAGCGGCGCGGGCAATAGTGTCAAGTTCAAGAACGAAGCAGATGGATTTGATATTGGATCTGTGGCTGCTGGTTCGACGATTTTCACTACTACGAACGGGGTTAGCACTGCTAGTGGTGGCGGCGCGTCGATTGTGCTGACGACGACGACGGGGGACCTCACGGTGAGTGAGGTGATCACTGGGGCCGGAGGTGCGGCCGATGTGGCGCTGATTGCGACGGCGGGTCAGATTCTGCAGGGTTCGGCGAACAAGCAGATCACGGGCAACAACGTGTCGCTGACGG
>CANJRC010000055.1 GCA_947476535.1 Betaproteobacteria bacterium | reverse complement strand
ATCGCGTTTGCCCTTGCCGCCCTTGGCGTTCTTGCCGCGGGCACCACCACGTCCCATTGTTGCCATGTGTATCTCCTGTCCTGTTCTTTACTTGCCTGCCCCGCCCGCTGTGAAAGTCAGGCAAAGCTCGTTTTCGAAAACTCGATCTGTGTCGCATGCAGCAGCAGTTGCCGGCTGTTCTTGCTCTTCCTATCGAAAAACCCGCGAACGCTCAGTTGCATCCCCAGGTTCGCCGATGCCAGCAGCCGTGCTTCCCTGTCGAAGGCCACCGCGTCGATCTCACAGCCCACCTTGCGCGGCGTTTCCGCCTCGACCTGCGTGGACTCGTGGCTGATCGTGAATCGGACGACTGCTACGCCCCCCGGTGTGTGTCTGAGGGGATCCAGCTCGACCAGCCTGCCCGTGATCTCGACCCGGTTGTCCGGCTCCAAGATTGCCTGCGATCAGGCCTCGGCCGGCGCTGCCGGTGCAGCCGGTGCCTCGGTACTGCGATCAGGGCGTGCACCCCGCTCGCCACGATCGCCCCGGTCACCTCTGTCGCCGCGCTCAGAAAGTACGGAACGCGATTTTTCTTCCTTCATCATGGGCGATGGCGTGATCCAGGCGCGGTCCATCTTGACGATTAGATGGCGCAGCACGGCGTCATTGAACTTGAATGAGTGCTCCAGTTCCACCAGGGTCTCCTGATCGCACTCGATATTCATGAGCACGTAGTGCGCCTTGTGCAGCTTCTGGATCGGATAGGCCATTTGCCTTCGCCCCCAGTCCTCAAGGCGATGGATCGTGCCTTTGCGGGTGGTGACTATCGAGCGGTAGCGCTCGATCATGGCCGGGACCTGTTCGCTCTGGTCCGGATGAACAATGAAAACGATTTCGTAATGTCGCACGCAAACTCCCTGTGGTAAGTGCCTCCCGCCATGCGAGCGGTGAAGCAGGGTTAAAAAATCAAAGACCACGCGCCCGATTCATCAGCTGCAACATGAACCGCGGGCCGTGGCCACGAAAAGCGCTTGAATTCTAACAGAAAATTACCGCAAACCGCAATCAGCTTGGGCGCGGGGACATATAATCGCACTTTTTCCCTAGGAACCTCGAGGAGATTCACATGAGCGACGCAGTAACCTACCAGCAAGATGGCCGCATTGTCACCCTGACCCTGAACGAGCCGGAGACCCGCAACGCCATTTCCCCGGCCATCATCAACGCCATCGTCGCCCATTGCGACCGCATTAACAATGACCCGAGCGTCAGCGTCGTGGTTCTCACGGGCGCCGGTAAGAGTTTCTCCTCCGGCGGCAACGTCAAGGAAATGAAGGAAAAGACAGGCATGTTCGGGGGCATCCCGGCTGAAGTGCGCGTGCATTACCAGCACGGCATCCAGAAGATCCCAATGGCGCTGAATGCCATCGAAGTCCCCACCATTGCCGCGGTCAATGGGCACTCCATCGGCGCCGGGTGTGATCTGGCCATGATGTGCGACATGCGCGTGATCAGCACCGACACCCAATTCGCAGAGAGCTTTCTGCGCGTCGGGCTAGTGTCGGGCGACGGTGGCGCATGGTTCCTGCCCAAGGTGGTCGGTATCTCGCGCGCTTACGAGATGACATTCACCTGCGACCTGGTGGCTGCTGAGAAAGCCATGGCCTGGGGCATGGCATCTTCATGCGTGGCACCGGACAAGCTGATGGAAGAAGCCATGGCACTGGCGAAGAAGGTCGCCTCGCAGCCGCCGATCTCGCTGCGCCTGTGCAAGAAGATCCTGCGCGAGAGCCAGGCCATGTCGTTAACCGCCAGCCTGGAGATGGCCGCCGGCATGCAGGCGCTGGTGCAGCACACTGCCGACCAGCATGAGGCGGTGACCGCATTCCTCGAGAAACGCAAGCCGGTGTTCCACGGCAAGTAGGCCTGCCGACGCAGGCGCTACTGCAGGTTCGGTTTTTTCAGGACGTCATTGCGGTCAGCCGATCTGACCGTGATGCGCAACAGCTGGCCGGCACGGGCGATGGTCAGCGGCACCTCGACCCCTGCCGGGCCGAGCGAGCGCACGGCGCGGAACATGCCCGCTAGTCCGAGCACGCGCTGCTCGGCCACCGCCCGCACTTCGTCACCTTCACGCACGCCAGCCCGCTGGGCCGGGCCGACCGCCGAAACGCCACCCACGACCAGCTTGCCTTCCTGTTCCCGGGGATACATGCCCAGCCACGGATGCGGCGGATGCGGGCTACGCCCGGTTGTGAGCATCGCATCGAGGATGGGCGTGAGCAGGTCGATAGGCACGAACATGTTGACGTGGATGGACTCCCCGTTCACCTCCTGCTGCAGCAACAGTGAGCCGATGCCGATCAAGTCGCCCTGCGCGTCGAGCAGAGCGGCGCCGCCCCATTGCGGATGCGCGGGAGCGGTGAACAGCGCCTCATCGAGCAGGTACTCCCAATAACCGGCAAATTCCTGCCTGGCGATGATGCTCGTCTTGAGGGCGTGCGCACTGCCCCCGTGCCCGAGGGCAAAGACCGCATCGCCTACCTTGATGTCGGCGGCAAGGCCGCAGGCGAGATGCGGAGCATCGAGCCTGCCCAGCGGTTGGACGAGGCCGAACCCGGTCGCCTGGTCATAGGCCACCGGGTAGCCGGACACCACCCCACCGCGATTGGTGGTAAGCCAGATCCGCGTGGCCTCGGTGATCAGGTAGCCGATCGTGAGCACCAGACCATCCTCGCGAATCACCACACCATAACCGCCGCGCTCGGTGCCCAGGGCGCTGGCCGTGAAGGCATCATCAGGAATTTCCGCGCGCACCAGCACCACGGCATCGAGCGCGCGCGCGAGGTCAAACTGGGTTTCGTCGGCCTTCGGCTGCAGCGACTCGGGGAAGGACCACTTCTGGGGATCGGACATGCGAACATTCTGACACGAAGGGCGACCGCGCAGTGGGCCGCCCAAACGTGCGTCGCCACACTTCCCACAGCGGGCGATGTGCCCCACTATTCGACAAGGGGCGCCGCCTATTCCACGCCCTGGCTGGCCAGGTACTCCTCGTAGGTGCCACGGTAATCCACGATCTTCGCCGGTTTGTTCTCGCCTCCCGGCTGCATGTCGATGATGCGGGTCGCCAGCGATGACACGAACTCACGGTCATGCGACACGAACAGCATGGTGCCCTTGTACTTGTCGAGCGCGGTGTTGAGCGACTCAATGCATTCCATGTCGAGGTGGTTGGTCGGCTCATCGAGCAAGAGCACGTTGGGCATCCTCAGCATCAGCTTGCCGAACACCATGCGCTGCTGCTCGCCCCCCGAGATGACGGATACGGATTTCTTGCCGTCGTCTCCGGTGAACAAGAGGCGCCCCAGCGTGGCGCGCACGATCTGATCATCGTCGCCCTCGCGGCGCCACTGCGTCATCCATTCGGTGAGAATCATGTCATTGGCAAAATCGGATGCGTGGTCCTGCGCGCAGCAGCCGACCATCGCCTTCTCGGCCCACTTGACCTTGCCGTGGTCGGGTGCGAGCCCGCCGGCGGCTTCGCCGAGCAATGACCTGAGCAGCGTGGTCTTGCCCACGCCGTTCGGGCCGATGATCGCGATGCGATCACCCGCATCCACCGAGAGCTTGAACCCCTTGAAGAGCGGCGTGCCATAGCCCTTCTCCAGGCCTTCCACTTCAAGCGCCAGCCGATGCAGCTTGTCCTTCTCGTCCACATCGAAGCGGATGAAGGGGTATTGTCGGCTGGAGGGCTTGACGTCTTCCACCTTGAGTTTTTCGATCTGCTTCATGCGCGAGGTGGCCTGGCGAGCCTTGGACTTGTTGGCGCGAAAGCGGCGCACGAACTCTTCCAGGTCGCTGATGCGGTCCTTGGTGCGCGTGTTCTTGGATTCCTGTTGCTGGCGCGCCAGCGTCGAGGCCTCCATGTAGTCGTCGTAGTTGCCGGGGTAGATGCGGACCTGCCCGTAATCCACGTCAGCCATGTGCGTGCACACGCTGTTGAGGAAGTGGCGGTCGTGGGAAATGATCACCATGGTGCTCTGGCGCGCGTTAAGGATGTCCTCGAGCCAACGGATGCTGTTGATGTCCAGGTTGTTGGTGGGCTCATCGAGCAGCAGGATGTCCGGCTCGCCGAACAGCGCCTGCGCGAGCAGCACGCGCAGCTTCCAGCCCGGTGCCACGCCGCTCATCGGCCCCGAGTGCTGCTCGATGGGCACGCCCAACCCCAGCAGCAACTCGCCAGCGCGTGCGTCGGCGGTGTAGCCGCCGTATTCGGCGAACTGCGTCTCCAGATCCGCAGCGCGCATGTAATCCTCTTCGCTGGCATCGACATTGGCGTAGATGGCATCGCGGTCCTGCATCGCCTGCCACATCTTGTCATGGCCCATCAGCACCACGTCAAGCACGCGCGTTTCCTCATAGGCAAATTGGTCCTGGCGCAACTTGCCCAGACGCTCGTTGGAATCGATGGCGACGGAGCCGCCGCTTTGCTCCAGGTCCCCGCCCAGGATCTTCATGAAGGTGGATTTGCCGCAGCCATTGGCGCCGATGAGGCCGTAGCGGTTGCCACCGCCAAATTTTACGGAGACGCCTTCAAACAACGGCTTGGCGCCGAACTGCATGGTAATACCGGAAGTGACAATCACGGGGGAGTCCTGGGGGTCATGGTGTGCGGATCGCGGGTGGCCGTAGACACGGGAACGTGGGGCACACACCGCAGGGAAGGCGGGCACCTTACACGAGGGGGCGCCGGGGTGCAAATGCGGGCGGCAGCGCCGCCGGGATACCTCGCCGGAGGCGCGTCCACGCCGGGCCCGGCCATGCCCGCGCGAATGACGTATGCTTTCGCGCTCTGCCACAGCCATGGAGACGAACATGCACCGCGTTGCACTCGACAGGTCCAATCCCCTGGGGGCGCTGCTGCTGAGCGGCGTGCAGCCCGAGATGATGCCCAGACACGAGCGGGAGATGCAGGTGTTCCGTTACCAGGAGCCGGCTCTGGCCCCCGGCAAGACCAAGTCGATCGTGCGCCTGTGCACCACTGACATGGTTTATGGCGCCATGCAGACCCTTGAGGAAGGCGGTGACTCCGCACTCCACCTGCATGCCGCGATGGACGGGTTCTGGATGGTGATCAGGGGGGCGGCGATATTCAGCGACGAGAAGGGGCAAGAACACCGGCTCGGCCCGCTCGACGGGATCATGGTGCCGCGCGGCGTGCCTTATGCGTTTCGCAAGGACGGCTCCGAAACGCTGATCCTGCTTCAGGTCGAGGCGCTCAATGCCAAGGCCAAGTCCAATGCGCTGATATACCCTGGCACCGATGGACCGGCCGGCAACGAGGCGGCGAGGGACCACGCCATCGCCAAGGTGGATCTTTACGATGCCCTGCTTCGCGATCCCGCCTGAGCCGACCAGCCCGCTATGAAGAACCACATCGACGCCACCCCGTTCACGCTCGTTGTTACCGACCCCATCCTTGCCGACCTGAAGGCACGCCTGGCGCAAACGCGCTGGCCCAATGAAGCGGCCACAACACCCTGGCGCTACGGCGCGAGCCTCGACTACGTTCGCCGCGCCGTGGACCATTGGCAGCATCGCTACAACTGGCGGGGGGCCGAGGCCGGCATCAACCGCTGGCCTCAGTACCTGGCGACAATTCGTGGCGAAACCATCCACTTCATCATGGAGCGCGGTTCCGGCCCGAACCCCTTGCCGCTCATCCTCACGCACGGCTGGCCGGGTTCGTTCGCCGAGTTCCTCGAGATCATCGAGCCACTGGCGCACCCCGAGCGCTTCGGCGGCGACGCGAAGGATGCCTTCACCGTCATCGTCCCCAGCCTGCCGGGCTTCGGCTGCTCGCCCCCGCCCCGCCTGCCGGTGACCCCGCAGCAGATTGCCACGATCTGGCACGAGTTGATGACCGGTGTCCTGGGCTGCGAGCACTATGTCGCCCAGGGCGGCGACTGGGGCGCCATCGTCACTTCCTACCTCGCCCTGAACCACCCGCGGGCGCTCGCGGCCATCCATACGAACAGCGTCGGCTTCATGCCGAATCTGGTCGGGGCCGAGCCGCTGAATGCCGAAGAGGACGCCTGGCGCATCGCCAACGACAAGCAGCGTGCCCGGGAAACGGGCTACGTGGCGCTGCAAAGCACCAAGCCGCAAACGCTCGCCTATGCGCTCACCGATTCGCCGGCAGGCCTTGCCGCATGGATACTGGAAAAATTTCATGGCTGGACGGTCGGCGTCACTGATCCGCCCAAGCCGGTCGACCCGCCCTACCCGCTCGACCGCCTGCTGACCAACGTGATGCTGTATTGGCTCAACGGCATCAACGGCGCCAACTGGATGTACACGTCATTCCAAGATCCCACACTTCGCATTCCGCCGCAGGGCCAGCGGGTCGAGGTGCCCACCGGCATGCTCATCTGTCCCAGCGACCTATCGCTGCCGGCGCCCGACCGCTGGATCCGGCGCATGTTCAACCTCGTGGACCGGCGCGATGCCCCGCACGGCGGGCACTTCATTGCGTTCGAGGAGCCGGCATATTTTGTGAAAGAATTACGGCAGTTTTTCAGCGGGTACCGACGCTAGCCTGCCTTCCGCAAACCGTTTTGACGCACCGCAGGACCTTCTCGGGGCGTTGTCATTGACCAGGGGGAAAGACCGCATGGACAGCAACACCGCAGCCGTACTGATGGACGAATTTCACGCCCTGATCCCGGGCCTGCCCAATGCACCGCGTCACGAGGTGTTCCAGCGCCTGCGCAAGGACCTGCCTGTCTTCAAGAGCGAGAAGATCGGCGCTTGGATTGCCTCGCGCTACGAGGATGTCGTCACCCTACTGACCAGCGAGGAGCGTTTCCAGTATCCGCAGTCCGGACTCGGCTCCCCCTCCTACGGCCGCACTTTCCTGAGAATGAACGGCCGCGAACACTCGAAGAAAATCGGCATCGTCGGCCGGGAAATGCGTTCGCAGCGCGCCCTGCGTGATCGGCTGGACGGCGTCGTCCTGCGCCTTGCGCGCGAGCGCGCCGAGGGGCTGCCGTTCGGCAAACCCATCGACCTGCGCGAGGCATACACCGCGTGGATTCCGCTCTACACAATCACCGAACTGACGGCGCTGCCCGACGCCCCGCGTTTTCGCGACTGGTACGGCACCATTGTGGCCGGAAGTACCTCGAGCATCGCCAATCCCGCGGCGCGCGAACTGGCGCTCAAGGCTCGCGAGGAGGTCGCAGAATTCCTCGAACCTATCATCCAGGAGAGGAAGAAAAATCCCGGCAATGACCTGTTGTCCGATCTCGCCACCGCGGAATTCGATGGCGAGCCGATGCCGCACGACGAGATCGTGTCGAACGTGATTTTCCTCTTGGCCGCCGGCGTCGAGACCACGGAACGCGTGCTGACCAGTGCGCTGCGCCACCTCGTGCTCAACCCCTCCGAGTGGGAATGGCTGCGCGCCAATTACAAGGATCTCGAAAAACTGTCAGCCTTCTGTGCCGAGGCGCTGCGTTACTTCCCGCCGCTCACCATGGTCATTCGCGTGGCGATTACAGATACCACGTTGGGCAACCAGGCTATCACGACCGGCGACAGGATTATCGGCATCGACGGCTCCGGCAACTTCGATGAAACCCATTTCAAGGATCCACTCAAGTTCGACCATGACCGCTTCATGGGGGCTAGCGATCGCCAGTACATGGCCAATGGCGACATCCTTACCTTCGGCAAGGGCATTCACCACTGCGTTGGAGCACGCCTGGGGCAGCTCGAGATGATGCACGCCTTCACCCAGCTGCTGGATCGCGTGGGACGGATCGAGGCCGTGGGCGAGCTGCCGGTGGGCATCGGCTTTTTCCTGCATTCGCCGCCCACGCTTCCGGTAATACTGCACCCGGTAACCCACTAGCAGCGCGAGTTCTGCCGGTGCCACTTGACCAGCCCGCCTCGGTCGAGGAACGGGACGCCCTCGGCGAACTGGTAGATCTTGCCGCGCACATCGCGCGCCGTGGCTACGGCGAGTCAGTGGTCTGCCTCGCCCTTTGCCGCAAGGGCGTACCCGACGATGTCGCGAGGCTGGTGGCCGCCTCGGTCACGAGCTGCCATGCCTCGATTGCCGCTGCAGAACGTCACGTTGCGCCCGAGGGCATCGCCGCTCCCCCTGCGTCGCTGCAGGCCACGACTCCCGCCAATGACTTGCGCTCTGCGCGAACGGCAAGCAAGGCCCTGTACTGGATGGCCAGCTTTCTGGTCTTTGTGGTCATAGGCATCTGTGGTGGCGCCTTTCTGGGGTGGAGCATCGGCTTCGACCAGGGCATGGAACAGGGCTTGGATCAGGTCATCACGGCGCTCGAACAGGCGCTTGCCCGCTAGCACTGCCACATTTTGATCAACGCATCACCCAAGGATCCCCATGACCACGAGCAAACTGCCTAAGCGAAACCATTTCGACGTCATGACCGAGCTCGTCCCGCTGGCCGGGCGCGTGGTGCTGGATGTCGGCTGCGGCGAAGGCCGTTTCACGCGCATGATGGCGCGCGCGGGGGCATTGGTGACCGGCATCGAACCCGGGCCGCAACAAATCAAGCGCGCGCTGGCCGAACCCAATGTCGCAGGCGAGCGCTATGTGGAAGGCTCCGCCGAGGCGCTGAACCTGCCCGACGCCAGCGTTGACCTTGTCGTCTTCTTCAACAGCCTGCATCACGTGCCGGTGTCGGTCATGGATCGCGCGCTGTCGGAGGCCGCGCGCGTCCTGAGGAATGGCGCCTGTCTCTATATCGCCGAACCGCTGGCCGAAGGTCCACAGTTCGAACTGTCGCAACCCGTCAATGACGAGACCGGCATCCGTGATCGGGCCTACGAAGCCATCGGCCGCGCTAAAGCTCACGGCCTGACGCCACTCAGAGAAACGCGCTACGTCGCCGACGGCAAGTACACGAGCTTCGAGGCCTGGCGCGACAATTCCGTAGCCATCGACCCGGAGCGCGCGGCGCGCTTCGCCGCACACGATGCCGAACTGCGCCGCCGCTTCGAGACCCTGGGCGCGCGCGAGCCTGAAGGATGGCATTTCCCGCAACCGGTGCGGGTGAATCTGTTGCGCAAGACGGGGGTGGGGTCGGCACGTTAATTGCCCAACACCGGCGCCGCCTACATGGACAACGGCGGCCCAGACTACGGCCACCCGTTCTTCTATGCCCCTTTCGCGCCGGTGAGCAACGCGGGCCCGTAAGCACGCAATGCTGCAGATATGGGCAGATTATTTGTCAGTATTATCTGGATAAATATAACAAGAATGGCTAATTATAATATATCTTGTCAGTATTAATATTGATCTTTCTCGCACATAAGAACCGCTAATCAGCAGTCAGCGGTCAGCGATCAGCCAGCCGACGCCGTACCGACTCGAACAGGCACACGCCGCTCGCCACGGAGACATTCAGGCTTGCCACGCTGCCCAGCATCGGGATCTTCACCAGCAGGTCGCAACGCTCGCGCGTGAGGCGGCGCATGCCCTCGCCTTCGGCGCCCAGTACCCAGGCCACCGCTTCGGGGAGTTCTGCCTCATAGATCGTGCATTGCGCCCGCTCATCGGTGCCGACGATCCAGATATTGCGCTCCTTCAACTCGTCGAGCGTGCGCGCGAGGTTGGTCACCATGTAATACGGCACCGACTCCGCCGCACCGCTGGCAACCTTGGACACCGTGGCGTTGATGCCGGCGGCGCGGTCCTTCGGCGCCACCACGGCATGCACGCCGGCCGCATCGGCCACCCGCAGGCACGCGCCCAGGTTATGCGGATCGGTGACGCCGTCCAGCACCAGCAGCATGGGTGGGCCGCTGACTTCATCCAGCAGGTCATCCAGCGTCTTGGGCATGGCAAGGAGTTCGACCCGTGCCAGCACGCCCTGGTGACGGCCACCGCCCTGCATGCCGTCAATGCGCTGGATTGAGACGCGCATCAGCCGCACGCCCGCGGCATCGGCGAGCTTAACCAAGTCGCGCGCCCGCGCGTCGTCGCGGGCCTCGTCAAGGAACACCTCCTGCACGGACTTTGGGTCCGCACGCAGGCGCGCCAGCACA
The DNA here is from genome assembly GCA_947476535.1 of Betaproteobacteria bacterium. GTDB lineage: Bacteria > Pseudomonadota > Gammaproteobacteria > Burkholderiales > SG8-39 > CAIYPG01. The sequence goes on along the minus strand of CANJRC010000055.1, from coordinate 14,343 downwards.
GCATGAAAGCCGAACAGGGTGCGTGCGAGTTTCACGGTGTGATCTTGCGCCGGCGCAACACCGCAGGGAGCCCGCTGTCGCGATCGTGGGACGGGGAACGACTGTCTGGCGCCTTGGCAACGCTCCTTGCCGCGATTTCCACGCCTGCACCCGCCACCCGTTTGCGGCCCTTCGACCCCACAGGAGTCTTGCTCACGCCAATCTCCAGCGGCATGTAGTCACCTCCCGAGGTTTTGACCTGCTTTTTCTCGCGTTCACGGCCAGGTTTCTCGGTGCGTGCTTCCCGGGATCGCCCCCCCTTGCGCGCCGGTTCCGTAGGCCGGTCCTGCTGTGCCTCGGACTTCCTCCGCGGCACATCCACCGAGGCTCCCGCATGGTCGTCGGCCAGCACGAATTCGATGCGACTGGTGTCCAGGTCCACGCGCGCAATGCGCACGCGCACACGGTCGGACAGTCGGTAGCGCTTGCCGGACCGCTCGCCCAGGAGCTGGTGCTTGGCCGGGTCGTAGTGGTAATAATCGCTGCCCAGCTCCGACACATGCACCATGCCCTCGACGTAGATGCCATCGAGCGCCACGAACATGCCGAAACTGGCCACGCCCGCAATCACGCCGTCGAACTCATCGCCAACCCGATTGCGCATGTAGTAGCACTTCAGCCAGTTCTCCACCTCGCGCGTGGCCTCGTCCGCGCGCCGCTCCACCTGCGAGCAATGCACGCCCAGATCCTTCCAGCTGCCCGGTTTGTAGCGCTCGCCGGTGAGCACCGCCTTGATGGCGCGATGAACGACAAGGTCCGGGTAGCGCCGGATGGGCGACGTGAAGTGTGTGTAGGACTCGTAGGCCAGGCCGAAATGCCCGACGTTGTCCGGGCTGTATTGCGCCTGCTGCAGCGAGCGCAAGAGTACCGTCTGCAGCAACTGGATGTCCGGCCGCGGCTTGATGGACTCGAGCAACTTGGCGTAATCCTTCGCATGCGGTTCATCCCCTCCCTGCAGGTGGAGTCCGAATTCCTTGAGGAACTCGCGCAGCGCCGCCAGCTTTACCTCGGTGGGCCCCTCATGCACGCGGTAAAGCGCGGGGTGCTCGGCTGTGCTGAGGAAATCGGAGGCGCAGACGTTCGCTGCCAGCATGCATTCCTCGATCAGCCGGTGCGCATCATTGCGATGCACCGGCACGATGCGGTCGATCTTGCCGTCGTCATCGAACACGATCTGCGTCTCGACCGTCTCGAAGTCGATCGCACCGCGGCGCTGGCGTGCCTTATGCAGATGGCCGAAGAGCTCGTACAACATCTGCAAGCGCGGCAGGAGGGGTCCCAGCTCCCGGGCAGTCGGGCCCTCGGGCGCTTCGAGCGCCTCCCAGACGCGGTTGTAGGTCAGCCGCGCCTTGGAGCGCATAACGGCCGGATAGAACTTGTAGCGCTTGATTTCACCGTTCGGCCCGATGGCCATGTCGCAAACCATGCACAGACGATCCACGTCGGCATTGAGCGAGCACAGGCCGTTGGAGAGCTTCTCCGGCAACATGGGAATCACGCGTCGGGGGAAGTACACCGAGGTGCCGCGTTCCAGCGCATCCTGATCGAGGGCATCGCCCGGGCGCACGTAATGGCTGACGTCGGCAATGGCCACCACCAGGCGGTAGCCCTTGCCGTCGCGCTCGGCCCAGACTGCGTCGTCGAAGTCGCGCGCCGTTTCTCCGTCAATGGTGACCAGCGCCATGTCGCGCAGGTCGATACGCCCTTCCATGTCGGTCTTGCGCACGGTGGGCGATATCTTCGCGGCCTGCGCCTTGGCCTTGGCGGAGAATTCAAAGGGCAGCGCATGCTTGCGCAGGGCAATTTCGATTTCCATGCCCGGGTCAGTGGCATTTCCGAGCACCTGCACCACGCGGCCAATGGGCTGGCGATTGGCATCTGGCTGCGCGACGATCTCCACTACCACGATCTCGCCGGTTGCCGCGCCATGCTCCTCGCCCCGCGGGATGGCAATGCGCTGGCTGATCTTGCGATCGGCTGGCGTAACGTAGGAAAAATCGTGTTCGGTTTGCAGTCGGCCCACCAGCGTGGCATGCGCGCGCTGGATGACTTCGACGATCTCGGCTTCGCGCCGGCCACGGCGGTCAACACCCGATTGCCTAACCATGACGCGATCGCCATGCAAGACTTTGCGCATCTCGCGCGGACTGAGGTAGTAATCATCCCCTCCTTCGTCGGGAATGACGAAGCCGAATCCGTCGGCATGCCCCGCGACGCGCCCGGAGGCGAGGTCAATCTTTTGGGCCAGCAAGATGGCACCCTTGCGGTTGCGCAGGATTTGGCCCTGGCGCTCCATTGCGCCCAGGCGCTTGGCGAAGGCATCCAGCTCGCCGCGACGCACGCCTAGCCGCTTGGCCAGTTCGCGGTCATCCATTGGCGCCCCCGCCTCCACTAGCGTCTGCAGGATGAATTCGCGGCTGGGAAGGGGTTCTTCGTAGCGTTCTTTCTCACGTGCGAGAAAAGGGTCTTTGCCACGCAACCCTTGGGATTTTGTCATCGTGAAGCTTTCAGGTAGAATTCGGCGCTCATTGTGCTGCAACCTGCAGCATACGCCGAGGTGGCGGAATTGGTAGACGCACCAGGTTCAGGTCCTGGCGGTGGCAACACTGTGGGGGTTCGAGTCCCTTCCTCGGCACCAGGTTTTTTCGCGGAGCACAAGCTGCTCCGCGTCATGTCGGCACTCCGGCGCTGTTGCGCAACTCCGGAGCCGTTGCGCAACTCAGGCGCTGCCTGGACGACCACGCGTGGTCGCATCCATTCGCCGCGGATCTTTTCTCCCCAGATCTTTTCACCCAAGGTCAGCAGGGGTCATTGCATCGTATTTTTCAAAGGGCTGGTGGATCCACGGGCTCTCGGGAAGGTAGCTCGCATAGAAGTCGGGAACCACGCTCGAGCAGGCCTTGTACCAGATGACCGCAGTGCATACGGATTTCACTTCCGGGTATTCATTGAGGAGGTGGCGCTTGACCGCCTCCAGCGTGATTCCGGAGTCCACGAGGTCGTCCACCAGCAACACCTGGTCACCCAATGAGTCGGTAGTCATGGTGATGTGGCGCGCCACCATGATCTCGCCACGCAGCATGCCCACATCGCCGGTATAGGAGCGGGTGGACATGATGGCGAGCGGCACCTGGAAGACGCGCGACAGCACGTCACCGACGCGCATTCCGCCGCGTGCGATGCATATGATCTGGCTGAACTCCCTGCCCGAGTCGCGAAGCCCGATCGCTAGGCGCTCGATCGCCGCGTGGTATTCATCCCAACTGACGTGAAGATGTGTGGTCATCAGCGTTGACCGGCACAGTCTTGTGTTGTCTTGCATCTGGTCGAAAAACCGGGCAAAACCGCCCCTAAATGTTTCATCGCCAATCGTAAGTCCTATTCGAACGGATGGCGTCGCACAATGGTTTCATCGCGATCGGGGCCGGTCGAAATCATGTCGATCGGAACGCCCAGGATGTCCTGGATGCGCTCCAGGTAACGGCGCGCTTCGACCGGCAGCTTCGCATATTCGCGAATGCCCACGGTGCTTCCCTGCCATCCGGGCAGGTGTTCATAGACCGGCTCGCAGCGCGCCGTGTCCTCAGCCCCTACGGGCAGCAAGTCGCACAGCTGGCCGTCGACGCGATAACCGATACAGACCTGAACTTCTTCCATGCCATCCATCACATCGAGCTTCGTAACGCACAGGCCCGATACCCCGTTGATCTGGATCGAGCGCTTCATTGCCGCCGCATCGAACCAACCACAGCGACGCGGGCGGCCCGTGGTCGCGCCGAACTCATTGCCGCGTGCACGCAGCAGCTCGCCCGTGTCGTTCTCCAGTTCAGTGGGAAACGGTCCCGACCCGACGCGCGTGGTGTAGGCCTTGGTAATCCCGAGGACATAATGGAGCATCTGCGGTCCGACGCCGGCACCGGCCGCAGCAGCCCCCGCCACGCAATTGCTGGAGGTAACAAAGGGATAAGTGCCATGATCGATGTCGAGCAAGGTGCCCTGCGCGCCCTCGAACAGCAGGCTTTTCCCTGCACGGCTCGCTTCATACAGCGCGCGCGGTACATCGGTCACTAACGGTGCCAGGCGGCCAGCAAGGCCAAGGGCTTCATCGCGCGTGGCGCCGAAATCGACCGCCGGGGCGCCGAGGTACTTGGTCAGCACGAAGTTGTGGTAGTCCAGCAGTTCGGCAAGTTTGGCCTCGAAGCGTGCCGGAACCAGCAGGTCCTGCAAGCGGATGGCGCGCCGCGCGACCTTGTCTTCATAAGCAGGCCCGATGCCACGCCCCGTCGTTCCGATTTTTTCTCCTGCACGCTTGGCTTCACGGGCGATATCCAATGCTGCATGGTAGGGCAACACCAGCGGGCAGGCCTCGGATAGATGAATGCGCCCGTCCAACTTCACCCCCGCAGCGGACAATTCGTCCATTTCGGTCACCAGCGCTGTCGGCGACAGCACGACGCCATTGCCGATATAGCAACTCACGGATTCGCGCAGTATCCCAGACGGCACCAGGTGCAGCACCGTCTTGCGACCGCCGATGACAAGGGTATGCCCGGCATTGTGCCCGCCCTGAAAGCGCACCACGCCTTCCGCATGGTCGGTCAACCAGTCGACGATTTTCCCCTTGCCCTCGTCGCCCCACTGGGTGCCGATGACTACAACGTTTCTTGCCATACGCCTTGCCTATCCCAGAACGAATTTTGTGCAGTACGCAGGCGATTGGCCGAAGGCCGCTCCTCCAAACCGCGCACCCGAATCAGATGCGTGATTGCACCTGCCATTTACCACCCACGTTCGCCAGTTCGCGCTCGCAACCGAGCTCGGCGCGCGCCCCCTCGTGCCCAGGCAGGTCGACTATGACTACCTGCCCCTCGGCACGCAATGTCCTCACCATTGTATCCAGCCCGGAGTCTTTGTCACACGGCGCCAGAATGGCGCCGGTTTCCGCAGGAATCGGCGCGAATCGCGCCAGGTCATACAGGTCCATGCTGAAACCCGTTGCAGGTCGTGCACGGCCAAATGCCTTGCCGACTTCGTCATAGCGCCCACCCAGCGCCACTGCATTGGCCTCGCCGGGAACATATGCCGCAAAAACGACGCCGCTGTGATAGTGATAACCGCGCAAGTCCGCAAGATCCATGCTCACCGAATACCCGGCCTCGCCGGACAGTCGCCTCAAGTCATCGAGCGCAGCGCGAATCTCCGGGTAGTCGGGCAACACGCGTTGCGCTTCGTTGAGGACCGCGGAGTCGCCGTACAACCTGGGCAGAGCACGCAGCGCCTCGCGTGTTTTCCCATCCAGACCTGCGGTCATGTCCTCCAGACCCGGAATGTCCTTGGCTTCCAGCACCGCATACAGGTCGGATTCGACGCCAGCGTCCACGCGCCCGCGCGCGCACAGAGCACGAAATACACCCACATGCCCAAGATCCAACTGTGCTCCCTGCACCCCGCAGGCGACCAACGCGTCGAGTAGCAGTCGCTGGATTTCCAGGTCGCTCTCGATCCCGGCGTGACCGTAGATTTCCGCCCCGATCTGCAGGGGTTCACGAGTCGAATTGAGCCCCCTTGGCCGCGCATGCAGCACCGGCCCCGCATAACACAGCCGCGTGACCCCTTCGCGGTTGAGTAGATGGGCATCAATGCGCGCGACCTGAGGCGTGATGTCCGCGCGCACACCCATCATGCGCCCGGACAATTGGTCCACCAACTTGAACGTGCGCAGATCCAGATCTTCCCCAGTGCCCGTCAGGAGCGACTCCAGGTACTCCAGCATGGGCGGGATCACCAGTTGATAACCGTGCACGCGGAATAGTTCTAGCAAGCGCGACCGCCATGCTTCGATCAGTCGCGCCTCGGGCGGCAGAATGTCGGCGAAATTTTCAGGCAAGAGCCAATTGGGCATGGTGGTTGTTCAGCTGCAGAAGATTGGAGTGAGCCCGTCGTTACCGCACCGACGCGGCGCTCGGAGCCTCACGATACTAACGCTTTCCGGGACAGGTTGACTAAGAGTACCTGACACAATTGAGGCAATACGCCCCTCAAGCCCCCCTACACCAGAGGTAGCAAATTTCATTTTGTAACCGGTCCTAATAGGCGAAATACAGTAGCGCAAGGCCGCTCAGCATGGAGGCAAGGCCGACAAAACGGATCTGGCCATCGTTGAACTCGATGATGCGGCGAAACATGTCACGCCAGGCCCGTGGCGCGAGAAGCGGCAATGCACCCTCGATGACCAGCATCAGGGCAAAAGCCGACAGAAGGATATAACGCATGCCTTCGACCATCCGGCACGGAACTACCTGCCGCCCTTGCCGGGGTTCTTGAAGTAGCGGAAGAACTCGGACCCCGGCTCAAGCACCATGACATCGTTCTTTCCCTTGAATCCGGCCCGGTAGGCCTCAAGGCTGCGATAGAACGAATAGAACTCCGCGTTCTCGCTGAACGCCTGTGCATACACGGCCGACGCCTTCCGGTCGCCTTCGCCCTTCACCCTCTGGGCATCCTTGTAGGCATTGGCGACGATGATTTCCCTTTCCTTATCAGCCTCGGCACGAATTTTTTCCCCGTCTGAAAAGCCCTGGGATCGCAACTCGGACGCCACGCTCTTGCGCTCGGCATCCATGCGTCGATACACCGACTCGCTGACCTCGGCAGGAAGCTCGACCCGCTTGAGCCGCACGTCGACGATTTCTACACCGATCTTCTTGGCGTCATCGTCCACTTTGCCGCGCACCAGTTCGATGATCTTTTCCCGCTCGCCAGAGACCACGTCGTGAACGGTGCGTTTGCCGAACTCTTCGCGCAAGGCCGCATTGACCGTCTGCGCAAGCCGCGTGCGGGCGCGGGCTTCGTCTCCCTGGACGCTGACGTAATACTGCTTGAGATCGAGGATGCGCCACTTGACGAAGGAATCGACAAGAACGTTTTTCTTCTCGGACGTGATGAAGCGTTCGGTATCCGGGTCGTCCAGCGTAAGGATACGGTTGTCAAAGGTGCGTACATTCTGGATCAGCGGCCATTTGAAATACAGTCCCGGCTCGGTGATCACTTCCTTGATTTCTCCCAGCTGGAAAACCAGCGACTTTTCGCGCTGGTCCACGGTAAACATCGACATCCCGAGCAGCACGCTCACCGCCACGACCACCGCCAGAACGCTTGTCATGCGGTTATTCATGGCCGCCCCTCCCGCTCACGCGCCCTCAGGGCATCGCGCGAACGCGCCCCCGTATCGGTAGCTGCAGGCGGCTCTGTTTGTGCTGGCGCCCTTGTAGCTGGCGGTGGCACTTCCGGCAATCCGGTAGCGCCCGTCATCTGGATCAACTTGTCGAGTGGCAGATAGAGCAATTGCGTCCCCGCCTTGGCATCGATCATGATCTTGGTCGTTGAAGTCAGTATCTGCTGCATCGTGTCGATATACAGCCGTTCGCGCGTCACGCCCGGGGCCTTGTTGTACTCGGCGACCACCGATTTAAATCGCGACGCCTCGCCTTCGGCATTGGCGACCACGCGCTGGCGATAGCCTTCGGCCTCCTCCGTGAGGCGCGCAGCGGTACCTCGCGCCTTGGGAACAACGTCGTTGTAGTATGCCTGGCCTTCGTTTTTCTGCCGCTCAAGGTCCTGCTTAGCACGTACGGCATCGTCGAATGCCGCCTGGACTTGCTCGGGCGGTTGTGCATTTTGCATGGTCACCTTGCTGATGGCGACGCCGGTCTTGTAGCGATCAAGAAGCTCCTGCATCAACTTCTGTGCCGCAACCGCCACCTGCTCGCGCCCCTCGTAGAGCACGTAGTCCATCTTGTTCTTCCCCACGATTTCCCGAAAGGCCGTCTCGGCTGCCTGCATTATGGTCTCTTCAGGGCGGCGATTGTTGAACAGGAAGTCCTCGGGATCCTTGAGGATGTATTGCACGGCAAACTGGATGTCGATGATGTTTTCATCGTCCGTGAGCATGAGCGATTCACGCAACACCTTGGTCTTGACATTATTTCGATAACCGACTTCAACCGACCTCACGCTGGTCAGTTCGACAATTTCGTGGCTCTGAAACGGCGCCGGAAACCGCCAGCGAAGACCAGGATTCGTCGTTTGAGAAAACTTCCCGAAGCTCAGCACCACGCCGCGCTGGCCTTCAACCACGATATAAAAACCGCTGGCAAGCCACACCGCAAGAACGAGCATGGCAATCAGGCCGGCGCCACCGCCCAACTGCTTCATCGACGGAGGTTCCCCCCCGCCGCCATCGCCACTGCCGGGTCCGCGGCGACGACCAAACAGGCCATTGAGCTTTTGGTTGAAGCCACGCCACATTTCGTCGAGGTCGGGCGGCCCCTGATTGCTGCCGCCACGTTTTTTTCCCCATTGCGGGTCATTTAAGGACATGAATTCCCTGTTCGGTTCACTGTGCTATTCGATAGTTTCGTCGGGGGCTACTTTATCTTCAAAGCGTACTTCGGACCACCTTCGGTCCGCCAAGATGGCACGAATACTAATGCCGCCTATTCTGGCCGGACTTCTACTCGGCCAGGCTCCAGCCCCAGGGTATCTTGGTTTGCTTCGTCATCGGACGAGGGATTTGCAGCGGATGCCGCCTCGATTAGGGCCTGACGCAACAACCCAACGCCGACACCTGTTCTGGCACTCAGACGAACGCGTGCAATTTTACCATACTCATCCCTGTCAACCCCCGGACTTAGGCCGCTCGCATCGATCTTGTTCCAGACCATGATCTGGGGCACGTCCGCGGCCCCGATTTCGGACAGGACCGCGTTGACTTCTGCGACCTGGTCGGCGCGACTAGTACTTGCGGAATCGACGACATGTACCAGGACGTCGGCACGGATCGTCTCTTCCAGAGTCGCACGAAAGGCGTCGATTAGAGTATGTGGCAGCTCGCGGATAAACCCGACAGTATCCGACATTACGATCTGCCCCACGCCTTCAAGATAGAGCTTCCGGGACGTGGTGTCCAAAGTGGCAAACAACTGATCAGCGGCGTAGCTGCCAGCGTGCGTCAGTGCGTTGAACAGCGTGGATTTTCCCGCATTGGTATAACCCACCAGCGAGGCGGAAAACACCCCCCCCCGCGTTCGGGCTCGCCGCTGCACACTGCGTTGCCGCCCCAGCTTTACCAGCTCATCCTTGAGCAATTTCACCCGCTTGCCGAGGAGGCGCCGGTCGATTTCTAGCTGCGTCTCGCCCATGCCACCCATCATGCCGTGGCCACCCCGCTGGCGCTCCAGGTGTGTCCAGCCGCGAACCAATCGCGTCGATGCATGCTCCAGTTGCGCCAACTCGACCTGCAGCTTGCCGGCCCGGCTCTTGGCCCGTTGACCGAAAATATCCAGGATCAATGCCGTTCGATCCACTGCCCGCGCACCCAATGCGGTATTGAGGTTGCGCTCTTGCGCTGGGGACAGCTGGTGGTTGTACAAGACGAGATTTGCATCGTTCGCTTTTGCCGCAGCGCGAACTTCCTCGGTTTTACCCTTTCCCCCATATAGCGCGGGATCGGGCCGAGCGCGCTTGCCGGTAATCAGCGCGACGGGCTTAATCCCGGCGCTGATCGCGAGTAATCGCAACTCTTCCAAGCTTTCGGAGAATCCGTTCTGGCCGAAGTCAATGCCGACGAGGACGGCCCGATCGACACCAGGCGAAGTTTCTGACATTGAGTCAGATTGTTTCAGGAGCGACGGCAGTGCCGCAATCGCATCAACTTTCGCCGGTGATTTCCGTCGGGATGCTGACCGCTCGGGCGGGGACGACTGTCGAGATGGCATGCTTGTACACCATCTGTGTCACGGTGTTCTTGAGCAGCACGACGTACTGATCGAAGGACTCGATCTGACCCTGCAACTTGATGCCGTTCACCAGATAAATTGACACAGGGATATGCTCCTTGCGCAAAGTATTGAGAAACGGATCCTGCAGTAGTTGACCTTTGTTGCTCATGGGTTGGCCCCCAAGGTTCTTATCAGGCATCTAATGTAATCGATTTTACTTCTTACTGGCAATGTTCTATCGACATAGTTCCCGTTGCTCGCGCCGGTTGCGCTGGCCGATTCGCTCAACGCACCTCGTCCGCATAGGGATTGCGGCCGGTGCGGAATTCAATTCTGAGGGGGGTCCCCTCGAGTTCGAACACGTCGCGAAAAGTGGTTTCGAGGTAGCGTCGATAGGTCTCCGGCACTGCATTCAGCGCAGAACCATGGACAATGATGACGGGCGGGTTGCGCCCGCCTTGGTGCGCGTAGCGCAGTTTGGGCCTCGACATGCCTGATCGGGGCGGCGTCTGTTTGGCCACCGCTGCAATCAAGGCGCGCGTCAACCGCGGAGTCGGCAGATTCACCATCGCTGCAGCGAAGGCCCTGTCAACTGACGCCATCAGCGGTGCAATCCCCTCCCCCTTTTGCGCAGAAATATAGTGGAAACGCGAGAACGACAGAAATCTCAGCTTGCGGGCCAGGGCCCTCTTCACAAGCTCTCGCTGATACTCGTCCACGGCATCCCATTTGTTGACCGCGACCACCAGCGCGCGTCCCCGCTCCAGGATGAATCCCGCAATATGCGCATCCTGCTCGGACACGTCAGCCTCCGCATCGACAACGAGGATAGTGACATTGGCCTCGTCGATTGATTGCAAGGTCTTTACGACTGAGAACTTTTCCACTGCCTCGAATACCTTGCCGCGCTTTCGTACGCCGGCCGTGTCGATCAGGGAGTATTTTCGGCCACCGAATTCGAAGTCAATTTCAATGCTGTCTCGGGTGGTGCCCGGCTGATCGAATGCAATGACTCGCTCCTCCCCCACCAACGCATTGACCAGGGTGGACTTGCCGACATTGGGGCGACCGACGACGGCCACCTTTGGAATTTGCCGGTCTATCGGCTGCTCGTCTTCGCCCTCCGGAAATCGCAACAGAATGCCTTCGATCAGCTCGCGCACGCCCTCGCCATGTGCCCCGGATATGGCATTCGGTTGGCCGAGACCGAGTTCGTGAAACTCCGCCTCGGCAATGTCAGCTGGCATGCCCTCAGCCTTGTTCACTGCAAGCCAGACCGGGCTCCCAGCGCGCCTGAGCCCTTCGGCAATTCGCTTGTCGTGCGCTGTCAGCCCCTGGCGGGTATCGACCAGGAAGATGATCGCGTCTGCCTCGGCGATCGCGGTCTGGGTCTGCTTTGCCATCTCGGAGTAGATTCCATCTTTAGCGGTTGGCTCAAGCCCTCCGGTGTCCACGATCAAGTGCGGCCGGTTCCCCAGCCTGCCAATCCCGTAGTGACGATCTCGTGTCAATCCTGGTAAGTCGGCCACCAAGGCATCGCGGCTTCGCGTCAGCCTGTTGAACAGGGTGGATTTCCCTACATTGGGACGCCCGACAAGAACGATGATGGGTTTCATGATGACGTGTCTCTAGCCAGACGCGCGCTATCCACGAACCGATGGACCTGAATGCGTCCCGCGCCTCGCTCCCGGGTACCGGAGCCGCCTGGCTGGCGTTGGAGCCACTTCGTGAGCAATCGCATCTATTTCAAACTGTAGGCGAATAATCCGCCCTTGCGGGTCTGGACGATAAACCCGTTATCAGTTGCAAGTGGGGTCGCGGTAATGGCCGAACCGTCCGTAGCCACACGCGCGATGAACGCGCCGCTGTCGCGCGAGAGCATGTGAACAAAGCCCTGGACGTCGCCCACCGCCACTGCAGGGCCGAACGCAAGGGGCGCCGTGAGGTTGCGGTTGCTCAGGCGATCCTGCTTCCACAGGCTAGTCCCATTGGCTCGGTCCAAGGCGTGCACGGCTCCGCGATCATCACTCACGTAGACACTGCGCGTATCTGCGGCGATTCCCGAGACGCTCGAAATGTCTCGCCCCCAAACCGCTCCGCCATTGGCGAGGTCGAAGCATGCGGCACGCCCCTGGAACGCCACTGCACAAACATCGCGTTCGGAAAGTGCAGGCAGGCCTACGACGTCCGCCACCCGCTCGAGTTCCGTGGCACCGCGTGGCGTTGCCACGGTTGCTTCCCAACGAATTCCGCCGTTACTCAACGCGATGGCAACGAGTTTGCCGCCAGGGAAGCCCGCATACGCGTTGCCGCGGCCCACGATCAGTCCTGCCGGGGTGCGCACGGCGAGCGACTGCGCTGCGCGCTGGAGCACCCAGCGTCGCCTGCCGTCACGCGCATCCAGCGCAAAAATCCTGTTGTCGGCGCTTCGAACGAGAACCAGATCTCCTGACACTTCAGGCGCAGCAAGAACCTCGCTCGATACCCGCGCCCGCCAACGGACGCCACCATCTACCGCCTCAAGGGCAACAATTTCTCCTTCGCGCGTCCCAACGACGACGACGCTTGCATCCGCTCCCACGCCACCCGACAGTGAGCGCGCGGCGTTCACTCGCCACTGCTGGCGCCCGTTGGCTGCATCAAATCTCGCGACGGCACCGGAACTGTCGGCTGCGTACACACTCCCCGAAACCAAAGCGGGCGTGAAGATAGCATCCGCAGAAGGGCCCATCGTCGCCTGCCAGACAACGCGCAACGGCAGGCTGGCCTTGACCTCCTGCAGTTCGGCCATCTTCGGTGGCGGCGTTCCGGCCCACCAATCCATGGGGTTGATGCTCGGCAGGCCGGTGCAACCGGCCTGCAACACTGCGGACAATGCGGCAATTGCGTGCACCGCCAATCGCGGCGGCTGAAAAAATGATCTCGGCATCAGGACTGCCCCAGGGAGTCGAGCTTCATTTGAATCACTTCGCGCAGCGTGGGGTCAAGCAGATCCTTTTTCTCCAGAGCCTGCTTGTATGCCGCGCGCGCATCCGCATGTTTTTTCTGCAACGCGAGGATATCCCCCCGCGTTGCGGCCACCGCGGCCGTAAATGCCTCTGGTGTTGCCGGCTCCAAAGCCTTGTAAGCGTCGTCAAGCGCGCCGTCATCAATCAACACGTTCGCGAGTCGAAGCCGGGCAATAGCTTTCACGTCGTCACTACGCGCATTGTCCACGGCCCATTGAAGCTGGGCGCGCGCAGTTTTTAGATCTCCCGCCTGGAAATGTACCTTAGCCGACAGCAAGGCTGCCATCGGACCATAGTTAGTGCGTGGAAACTGCTCGAGTATGGTTCCGGCAGCATCGCGCGCCGCCTTGGCGTCGCCGACTCGGGCGGCCCTCTGTAGTTCGGCGTAGAAGCCGGCAGCCTGCGCACTTTGGTTGCGCTGGTACCAGGTCCAGCCGTTCCAGGCCGCAAATGCCAGCAGCACCAAGGTAATGAAAGTGATCACCAGATTTCCGTACTGGCGCCACCATGCCTTCAATTCCGCCAGTTGCTCTTGTTCTTCAAGGTCTAGATTGCTCATGATTCATTTTCCTGAAATAAGTGTGCGCCGACCGCGTCGGCCAGGTCCGCCAGTTTTACGCGTTGCTGGGGTTTGTCCTCCCGCAAGGGCTTCAGCGTTGCCTCGGCAGCGGCGACCTCATCCTCGCCTAGGATAACCGCCAGCCATGCTCCGCTGGAATCTGCCCTCTTCATTTGCGACTTGAAACTGCCACCACCACAGTGCTGAACCACGTCGAAGCCTGCAGCACGCAGGTTCTCGGCCGTGCGAAATGCCATTCGGGACGCCTGCTCACCCTGATTGACCAGATAGATGTCGGGGTTGATCGTCTCCCCGACATTGCCTTCCTCGACCATCAGCGCCAGCAGGCGCTCCAGTCCCATTGCCCAACCACACGCCGGGGCCGGCTTCCCGCCAATCTGCTCCATCAATCCGTCATAGCGCCCACCACCGCATATGGTGCCTTGGGCGCCCAGTTTATCCGTTACCCATTCGAATACCGTCAGGTTGTAATAATCCAGCCCTCGTACCAACCGCGGGTTGATCTCGTAGCCGATTCCTGCATCCTTAAGTACGGACTGGACGCCGTCGAAATGCTTTAGCGAGACCTCCCCCAGATAATCCAGCAGTCTCGGCGCACCTGTAATCAGCGCCTGCAGTTCCGGATTCTTGCTGTCCAGCACGCGTAACGGATTGGTCTCCATGCGTCGCCGGGAATCCTCGTCCAGATAGGCCTCGTTTGCGCGCAGGTATTTCACCAGAGCCTCACGGTGCGACAGCCTCTCTGGCAAACTGCCAAGCGAATTGAGATGCAGACGAATGCCCGTCAGCCCAAGGTCGTCCCAGAGACGCTGGCACATGAGCATCTGCTCGGCATCGATGTCCGGGCCGGCAAATCCCAGCGCCTCGGCTCCGACTTGGTGGAACTGGCGGTAGCGACCTTTCTGCGGCCGCTCATGGCGGTACATTTGCCCGAAGT
>CANJRC010000054.1 GCA_947476535.1 Betaproteobacteria bacterium | reverse complement strand
GGCTCTCCCGTGCACCTCGAATCCTTTGGCCGCAGCCAGCGTCATTTGCTTCATCGTCATCCACATCCCGTTCGGTTACTCTCTCCATTCATAACGCGTGAGCGTCATGATGGGCAGACCGCACAAGGGACTTATTCAGTGTTTCCCTAAGGGAATCCCGCACTGGCACCACTGCAGCCTGCTAGACTGTTCAAGGTCGTGACATTGATTGGGGACTCCTCTGTGTCGAACAACACAAGAATGTTTCGCTTTCCCAGTATCAACACATGGAACTTGTAGAAATTCCGGTGGAAAAACTCCAATTCGGGATGTATGTCTCGAAGCTGGATCGACCTTGGTCCGGAACCCCCTTCGTTTTTCAGGGCTTCGTCCTGAAGAACGACAAGCAGATCGACGCGCTGAAGAAGTTCTGCAAGCATGTCTATGTCGACCCGCAGAAGGAGGAGGTGCAGGATGTTGCGCGGGTGACGGCGGAAGACATCGCGAAGGTTCGCGGCAGCACGGTCTACAAGGAAGCCGCCAGCGTCGAAGTCGAAATGCCGCGCGCCGAAAAGGCGTATGCGGGCAGCGCCGTGGTGGTGCGGGAATTGTCGCGGTCGGTCGAGGCGGGAAAGTCCATCGACAGTCCGCGCGCCCGCGAGGCCGCCACGTATATCACCGAGAGCGTGGTGCGCAATCCGGATGCCATGGCACTCCTGACCAAGCTGCAGCAGAAGAGCAGCGCCATCTTGAGCCGCGCCGTGGATATTTCGGTCAACATGACCATCTTCGGGCGCTTCCTGCAATTGCCCCCCGAGACCCTGGAATTGCTGGGCATGCTCGGGCTCCTGCAGGACGTGGGCAAGCTGAAGCTACCCGTAGACCTTGCCACGAATGGCCCCATCAATGCGGCCGAAATCGAGTTGTATCGTACGCACGTGAATCACTCTGCCCAGATCGTGCGGGAGACTTCGGGACTCCCGGCGGAGCTTTCGGGCTATGTTTCCCTGCACCATGAGCGCTTTGACGGCAGCGGCTACCCGCGCGGATTGCGGGGCGATGCCATTGCGCTCGCCGGTCAGATCGCGGGCCTCGTCGATACCTATGACACCCTCACGGCGCCCAAGCCATTTGGCGAGAACCTGTCCCCGGCCAATGCGCTGAGCATCGTCTACAAGGGGCGCGGCAAGCTCTTTCATGCGGCGCTGGTCGAGCAATTCATCCAATGCATCGGCGTCTACCCGGTGGGCAGCGTGGTCGAGCTGAACAGCGGCGACATTGCCGTTGTCGTGGCGCAGAACATGGTGCGTCGCATGCAGCCGCGCATCATGGTGGTGAAGGATGCCAAGGGCGTGCCCGTCATTCCCTACCGGATCCTCGACCTCATGCGCGAGACCAAGTACCGGCCTGATGAGCCCTATCGCATCGTGCGCTCTGTGGAGGACGGGACGGTCAGCATCAATCCGCGCGAGATGTTCTTGTGACTGATGCGGTGAATCCCGAAGGTGCGGATTCAGCAGGCGCTCGAATTGTCGGCACGGCCCCGTTTCTCGAAGTATTGCGCCGCTGCATGGATGAGCGCCGCGTCGATGGTCGCGGACTGGCGGTGCTGCTCGTCGATTGCGGGTTGATCGCGCGCATCGACGCCGTGTGGGGCTATCACGTCGGGGATGCGGTGCGCGAGCGCGTCGCCGATACCTTGCTTGGCGAGGTGCTGCGACCGGGCGACGTCGTCGGCCAGCTGGGCCGCGACGACATCGCCTGCATACTTGCCACGGTGGACGATCCGTCTGTGCCGCTGCTGGCGGGGGACAAGTTGCTGCGCGCGCTCAAGACGCCGCTGTGGATGGGGGAGGATGAAATATTCACCGATGCCACGGTCGGGATCGCCCTGTTCCCGTCGCAAGGTGACGAGGCCGAGGTGCTGCTGCAGCGGGCGCGGGCCGCCTGCATCCGGGCGCGTGAGTCGACGACCCGCATGGCCCAGTATTCGGATGACAGCACCCGCTCGATCGGGGCGGTGCTGCTCACCGAAAACCGGCTGCGCACCGCCGTAGCGGAGGACACGCTCGAGCTCAGCTTCCAGCCCCAGTACGACCTGAGCCTGGGCCAGATCATGGGCGCACAGACGCGGCTGCAATGGCGCGACCCCTCGGCCGGGGCGATCGCCGCCAATCAAGCCTTCGACGCGGCGGAGGCGGCGGGGGTGGTCAACGGACTGGTGTCCTCGATACTGAACCGCGCGCTGCGGAATGTCTCGGAGTTCCGCTACAGCGCGGGCCTCGACCTTCGCGTTGGCGTGCAACTGCCAGCCTTCACCCTCCTGCATACCGACCTTCCCGAAGTGGTGCAACGCGCCCTGGGAACCTGGAGTCTGCGCCCAGGAAGGCTGGTGCTGCAGATCGGCGGCTCGACCATCCTCGGACGAGAGCCGGTCGCCCGGGAGACGCTGCTGCAACTGAAAAAAGTCGGCGTCAGGCTCGCCATCGATGACAGGAAGCTCGCCTTGTCCTCGCTGTTTTTCCTCGCCGAGCTGCCGTTCCAGGAAATCATGATCGACGCGGCAGCAGCAGGCGATCTCGCAGCAGCCCCAAAGTCGGAAAAGATCCTGGGGGCATTGATCGAGTTGTCGCATCAGCTTGGGTTGGATGTCGTCGCCAGCGGCGTTGCCGACGAGGCGATGGAAGCGCGCCTCAAGGCCCTCGGTTGCGACTACATGCAGGCCGACTTCAAGGGGCCGGCACTTGACTCCAAGGGCTTTGTCGCCCGCTACGGTTGACGCGGGGGCAAAGGGGCTTCAGGAGCTGCCAACCGACCACACCCCGTCCCAGTTTTCCGGTGGCGGGGCTTCGGCGTAGGTCTGGCAGCGTTCCCAGAAGATGCGCGACGGTTTGTCATCCGGATTGGCCAGGGATGCGGCGCGAAAGCACCCCGCGGCGCGCGTCCATTCGCGCAGCCGGTAGAGGCGCAGGCCCTCCCCGTAGGCCTGCAGCACTTCGTCTCGGCCCGTGAAGCTTGCATCGGTATGGTGGCTCATCGCCTCGAACACCGCCAGCGGCCGCGTCGATCCGCGCACGCGGATGTAGTCGACCTCGCGCAACAGCGCAGGCCGGTGAAGGGCGGCTGCCGTCTGCGGGCAGATGAGGATGCTGGTGCCGAAAAACTTGTTTGCCGACTCCAGCCGTTCGGCGAGGTTCACCCGATCGCCGATCACGGTGTATTCCAGGCGCTTGGGCGAGCCGATGCTGCCCACCACCGCATGCCCGGTGCTGATGCCGATGCCGATGTTCATCGGCTCGTGGCCCTGCAGCCTCCGGTGCTCGTTCAGCACGCGCAGGCTGCTCATCATCTGGTTGGCCGTCTCCACCGCATCGTCGGCATCATCGGTGCCGGCGATTACCGACCCGAATACCGCCATGATCATGTCGCCGATGTACTTGTCTAGGATGCCGTTGTGCGCAAAGATGATGTCGACCATGGCGGTGAAGTATTCATTGAGCATGCTCACGGTCTCGCGCGGTCCCAGTCGCTCGGTGAGCGCGGTGAAACCGCGGATATCCGAGAACAGCACGCTGACTTCCTTGCCGACGCCGCCCACGGAATCGTCCCCGCTCTCGATGAGCTGGTCGACGACCACCTTGCTCATATAGCGCGACATGGTGTTACGCAAGCGCTTTTCTTTGCTGATGTCCTCGATGACGAGCATGTAGCCGATGGGTTGATCCTGGGTGCTGATCAGGGGAACTGCGGTCAGGTTCACTGACACAGCCTTATTGTTTTCGAGGAGCAGGTCGGTGTCCACGACGATGTCGGACTTTCCCGTCTCGCGAACCTTGTCGAGGCTCTTCAGAACCCAGGGGTTGCGCGCGGCGAAAATGTCCGGTGCGCTGCGGCCTTCGATCTTGCTATCGGCCTGCTCGAGAATTCCCGCCGCCGCCTGGTTCACTTTGGTCACGGCCAGCGAGGCATCCATGGTGACTACGCCGTTGCTCATGCTGCGCAGGATGCCCTCGTTGTAGTTACGAGCCGCATTCACCTGTTCGAAGAACTGCGCGTTCTCGATGGAGACCGCCGCCTGCGCGCACAGGGCCTGCAGGCGGCGCGCGTCGGCGGGCTCGAACGCGCCCGCGCCCTTGTTCAGGACCTGCATGACGCCGACGCGGTTGCCATGCTGTGTGGTGACCGGCATGCACAGCATGTTGCGCGTGGTGTAGCCGGTGCGCTTGTCCACGTCCGGGTTGAAGCGCGCATCGGCATAGGCGTCGGGGATATTGATTGGCGTGCCGGACGTGAAGCACTCGCCGGCAATCCCGGCATTGCCCCGGAAGCGGATCTCGCGCACCGTGGCGCCCCCGGATACCCGCGAATACAGTTCGTCGTGCTCCGGGTCGAAGAGGAACAGCGATCCGCGTTCGGCGTCCAGCAACTGGGTCGCCGCATCCATGATCTTCTGCAGCAGCGGCTCGAGCACGATTTCCGAGGCGATGGAGCTCAGCACTTCCAGCAGCAAGGCCTCCTCGCGCTGGGCGCGATCGACGCGCTCGAACAGCTGCGCGTTCTCAAGAGCAGAGGCAGCCTGCTGTGACAATGCTTCCAGCAATTGCTGGTCGTCCTCGTCGAACTGGCCATCGCGCTTGTTGAGCGCCTGGGTGATGCCGATCACTTTCTGCCTGCGATTGCGGATGGGAACGCATAGGAGGTTGCGCGTGCGATAGCCCGTGCGCTGGTCCATGTCGCGGCTGAATAGCGGCTCGGCATAGGCATCCGGAATGATCACGCCCTGTCCCGATGCAAGGACGGCGCCGGCGATGCCCGTCGTGGCGGGAAAGCGCACCTCCCCCATGACATTGCCCTGCATGACGCGCGAGAACAGTTCGCCGCTCTCGGCATCCAGCAGGAACAGGGAACTGCGATCGGCCCCCAGCGATTCGGTCACCACGTCCATCAGGCGCGGGATCAGCACGTCCAGCGACAGGGTGTCGCAGACGCGGTTGGCGATATCGGCGAAGCGCGTCTGGCGCCGCGTGGTCTTGGCCAGCCGCAGGATGAGCGCATCCTTGTCCGCCTCGCTCAGGCGCTGGAGCGCCTCGCGCACTTGCGCGCGCGGCGTGCCGGGGTCGGCGATCCAGCGGATGGTGTCGGCGGTGATGGGCGGTTTCATGGCGCCTCTATGGATGCGACAGGGCTATTTTACCCACCGGCGGTGTCGACGAACCGATTCCGGTGTAGGGAAATCGGGACGCTTGCCTGATCGGGAATCATTCATCGCCCATGAAAGTACAGATAAATTGGCAGTAAATATCCCTCTGACTTAGGAATCGTGGATATATGGTCATGAAAATGACAGTATAGGCATGTTGACGCATCAGCCAGGCTGCAGGCTCATGGCGGCACCTGCGTCGCCACTTGCCTTGAGCGTCAGCGAGCGCGTATGGAATGCCGACAGCCTGGCGTTGTGCGCAATGCTGGCGATGGCTGTCCCGGGCAGGCGCTCGACGAGCAGGGCATACATGCCGCGCTCCAGCGCTTCGTCCATGGAGGCCGTCGCCTCGTCAAGGAAGAGGAACTCGGGCTTGTGAAGGAGGGCGCGCGCCACGGCCAGGCGCTGCTGCTCGCCGCCGGACATGAGCATGGACCAGTTCTGCGTTTCGTCGAGCCGCGCGGTGAAGGCGTCGAGCCGGCAGTCTTGCAGCGCCTCGCGCAGGGCATCATCGCCGAAGGTGCCGGTGGGTGCCGGGAAGGACACGGCATCGCGCAACGTGCCCACTGGGATATAGGGTTTTTGCGGCAGGAACAGCACGCGCGCGTTCTCGGGAATGCGGATGGTGCCCGAGCCGAACGGCCAGATGCCCGCCAGTGCGCGAAAGATCGTGCTCTTGCCGCTGCCCGACGGGCCGCTGATGAGCACACGCTCGCCTGGGGCGATGGCAAAGTTCGCGCCCGACAGCAGCGTGCGTCCGGGATTACCGTAGCTTCCGGGGACGGCCAGTTCCAGGGCATCCGCGCGAACGCTGGGTTGGGCGTCGCGCACCCGCGGGATGGCCGGGGCGGCCTCGGCTTCGTGCACCGCTGCATCGAGATCCGCATGGAAGGTGAGCAACCGGTCGACGCTGGCGCGCCAATTGGCGAGGGTGCCGTAACTCTGCACGAACCAGGACAGGGCGTTCTGCACCTGGCCGAAGGCCGAGGCGATCTGCATCAGGCCGCCGAGCGGCATGCCGCCGGAGAAATAGCGCGGCGCGGCGACGACAAACGGAAAGATCACCGCGATCTGCGCATAGCCCTGGGTGAATCCGGTGAGGCGCTTGGTAAATCGCATCAGCTCCCACCAGTTGCCGCGCACGCGCTCGAAGCGCTCGCGCAGCCCCTCGCGCTCGGGCGCCTCGCCGCGGTAAAGGGCCACGCCCTCCGAGTTCTCGCGCAGGCGCACGAGGTTGAAGCGGAAGTCGGCCTCGAAGCGCTCCTGCTGGAAGTTGACGCCGATCAGCGGCCGGCCGACGTAGTGGGTGAGGATGCTGCCGACGATGGCGTAGATGACCGCTGCCCACACCATGTAACCCGGGATATTGACGCCGAGCACCTCCAGCGGGCCAGAGACCGACCACAGGATGGCAACGAAGGAGGCCAGCGTCACTACCGACGAGAGCAGTCCGAGCGACAACGACAAGGTTCCGTCGGCGAACAGGCGCAGGTCTTCGGCGATGCGCTGGTCGGGGTTGTCGGTGCCGCGCTTGTCCAGTTCCAGCCGGTAATACACCTGCCGCTCCATCCAGTCGTCCAGGTAGCGATTGGTCAGCCACACCCGCCAGCGCATGGTGAGCATCTGCGTGAGGTATAGCTTGTAGATGGCGCCGGCCATGAATAGAACGGCGAGCAGCGTGAAGTAGAGGATCAGGTCCTTGAAGTCGGCGTAATTCTTCTGTTCCAGCGCGTTGTAGAACTCGCGGTTCCAGGTATTGAACTGCACGTCCAGGTACACCAGCGCCAGCGTCAGGGTGACGATGGCGATGAGCAGGCCCCAGGCGCGTCCGCGTTCCTCGGATTGCCAGTAGGGGATGGCGAGGGCCCAAACCTTGGCGAGGAAGTGGCGGGCGTTGTCGAGTTTGAGACGGGTCATTGTGGGTCCGTAGGTGGATGGCTATGCATGAAAGATACCCTTTCTCAAGGCTGTCAACGGACCAGTGCGAACGAGAGCCTGGCCAGGCTTCGTTCGCTAATTTTATAGATAACTAAATGGTTAATCATTTTGACCGGCAGCTCAACCTAGCCTTCGGCGCCCGGGCCCACCCGATCCGTTGCGGCATACTGGCGCGGCTGTTTGAGGGCGAGGCCAGCATCGCCGAGCTGGCGCGGCCGCTCAGGGTATCGGCGCCGGCGATTAGCAAGCACATGCGCATCCTCGAGGAGGCCGGACGCTTGTCGAGGAAGACGGAGGGGCGTGAGCATCGCTGCCGCCTGGAGCCGAAACGCATGAAGGACGCGGAAGGCTGGATCGAGCAGCACCGCACATTCTGGAACGAGCGCCTCGACGAATACCTCAAGGCCTTTCAATAAGCTGTTTCAGGATTTGTCCACGAGTTCGGACATCAGCGACGCCGAATCGCGCTGTCCCAAGCCGCGCAAGCCCGCCACGATGCCTGCGCGGTCTGCATCCGGGCGATTCTGGCTGACTTTCCATTTGCCCTCGAGGCGGGTGACCTCGATTTCGATGCCCACCAGCCCCCGCATCAGTCGCTCGGTGTAGTCCGCCGGGGCGTCCGAGACGGCCCAGGGCTTGGGCAACGATGCCTCGTGCGTATTGGTCAATTGCTCGAGGTGGGCCTTTAGCCAATCGGCATCTTCGATCACGCGCAGCCGTCCATGGGCGTGCACGGTGGTGTAGTTCCAGGTCGGCACCACTTCGCCGTTGGTCTGCTTGGTGGCGTACCAGGACGGCGAGATATAGGCGTTCGGGCCGTGGAAGATGCACAGCACATCGCTGTCGCGCAGGTGCTCTTTCCACGCCGGGTTTGCGCGCGGCAGGTGTCCGCACAGCGTTCCATTGGGCGCGGGCAAGGGGCAGTGATGCAGGGGAATGTGATTGGCGTCGGGGCCGCGCGGGCCCAGCGTGACAAGTGTCGCCAGCGGATGCGTGCGCATCAGAGTATGCATAGGCTCGATGTCCGGCTGGTGAAAATGCCTGGGGATGTACACAAGGGGCTCCTTAAGCCGTCGAGTCGGTTGCAAGGCAAGGCGAGGCGCTGGATCGGCCGAACACTATACCGTTGCTGCATCGGGTGGTCATTCCGTACGGACACTTTGCGCGTCCGGGCAGCACCGCCGGCCTCGCCGTTCAGACCAGTCCGGCGCTCTTCAGCTCATCCTTCACCCAGGCATAGATGACAGGGGCCGCCACCACGCCAGGCAGCCCGAAGATCGCCTCGAGCAGCAGCATCGCCGTCAGCAATTCCCATGCGGCGGCGTTGATCTGGCTGCCGACGATACGCGCATTGAGGAAGTACTCCAGCTTGTGCACCAAGACGAGAAACAGCAGCGAGCCGATGGCCACCGGCAACGAATGCGCCAGGCTCACGACCACGATCACCGTGTTCGAGAGCAGGTTGCCGACCACCGGCAGCAGGCCGGCGAAGAACGTGACGCCGATCAGCGTCTTGGTCAGCTGTAGGTGCACACCCAGGAGCGGCAGCACAACCGCAAGGTAGATGGCGGTCAAGAATGTGTTGAGCAGCGAAATCTTCACCTGGGCGAAGACGACGCGCCGGAAGGCGTCGGCCACGCGCCGCACGCGCTCGGCGAGCGCCGCACCCAGCGGCCCGATGGCCTTGCCAGGAACGGCTTCATGCACGGCCACCATGGCTCCGATGATCATGCCCACCAGCACGTGTGCGAGGCCCAGTCCCGCCTCCTTGCCGACGGCTTCGACCTGGGCGGAATGCCCGCGGAGCCACTCGACAGTGATGGCCTGCAAGCCGCCTGCCGTGCTGGCGCCCGCATCCGGGAGGAGTCCGGTGATCCATGCCGGCAGCGTGGTTCGCGCATTCTCGATGATTTGTGCCATCTTGCCGAAGAGGGCGGCAAGGCTGCTGGCGTCGCTGCGAAAGAAGGCGAGCGCTCCTAGCGCTGCTGCCGCCGTGATGCCGACGATGATGACCGCGAGGAATACCACCGCCGTCAACTTGCCGCGTGCGCTCGACATGCGGCGCTGCAGGGTCGGTGTCATCGCGTGCACCAGTTCATGCACCAGCAAGCCGGCCAGCAACGCCGGCAGCAGGTGGACCTGCAGGATCAGCACCAGCAGCGCTGCGGCAACCAACCAGGCGATGGCGCGCAGGCGGTCCGCAGTCAGGGACATCGGCTCTGCATCATATATCCTGACATAAATTTCTCATTTATTTTCTTATCCGGTCAGGCAATGGCGGTTCAGCGGACCAGCTACCCGCCGGGCCCGTCGGTCATGATGAAGCCCATCA
This sequence comes from Betaproteobacteria bacterium, assembly GCA_947476535.1. GTDB lineage: Bacteria > Pseudomonadota > Gammaproteobacteria > Burkholderiales > SG8-39 > CAIYPG01. Next base: position 15,163 of record CANJRC010000054.1, on the reverse strand, counting down.
GGTCGCCAACGTTGCGCTCCATGTCGTCCATCAGGTCGTAGAGCAGGTATCGCAGCGCCAGCATGCCGACCAGCTTCTGGTGCTGGTCAAGGACGACGAGGTGTCGGATGTGGTGCTTTCGCATCAGTGCGGCGGCATCGGCCACCGTGGTCTTGAGGCCGACCGACAGCACCGGGTTGGTCATGATGTCGCGTACGCGGGTGGCGGCAGGGTCGAGTCCCTGGGCCACGACGCGCTGCATCACGTCGCGCTCGGTGACCACACCGACCACGCTCGCGTCTTCGGTGACGGTGGCGGCGCCGACCTTGCGCTCGGCCATGGCGCGCGCGGCGCTGAAGACCGTGTCCTCGGGGGAAACGGTGAGGGGTGGTTTATTGCCCAGCCGGATCATTCCCATGGCGATTCCTCCTGTAGAGGCGAACAGGGAGCCCAACTGCGTAGGCGTTGGGCGCGTCGGCCCATGCTACGCCGGTGACAGGCGCGGATAAAGCAATTTTCGCAAAGCGAGGGAAAACCGAGAAAAATCCGGGTCAAAAATCCGGGTCAGTGTCGGTTTTTCACAAAGTTATCGTCGTTATCCGCGCCGCTGTCCGAGGAAAAACTGACACTGACCCGGATTTTCGGTGGCCCGCCCGGGTGGACTACGACGGGCTCCGGGGCGATCAGGCGGCGTTCCCGGCCCGGTTGAGCACCCGCCGGGCGGCGTCGATGATGTCGGTGGCGGTTGTCCCGAGCGGGCCATTGCCCAGGGCGGCGCACTCATCAGCCGCCGCCCCGTGGATCCACGTGGCAAGCTGCAGTGCGGCGAGCGTGTGCAGGCCCTGTGCGAGTAAGCTCGCGGCGATCCCGGCGAGCGCATCGCCCATCCCGGCGCTGGCCATGCCGGGATTGCCGCTGGTGTTGATCCACCAGCCGGGCGCTGCTGGCGATGGGCCGGGCGGCGCGGCGACAATGCTGCCGTTGCCCTTGAGGACCGCGATGCTGTTGTAGCGCGCGGCGATGGCGAGGGCGGCGGCAATGCGGTCGCGCTGCACTTCGGCAGTGGGCACGCCCAGTAGGCGAGCCGCCTCGGCAGGGTGGGGCGTCATCAATGTCGCGGCGTTGCGTCTGGTGGTGAGCTTTGCCAGCGATGCGTCGCCGGCGATGAGGTTCAACGCATCGGCATCGAGCACCAGCGGGCGCTCGGCGGCAAGCGCCGAGCGCAGCGCCGAGTCAGCCGCCTCTGACTGACCAAGCCCCGGGCCTGCGACGATCACGCTTGCCTCGGCCATCGCTGCGGAGGGCCCGCGTAGCATGAGTTCGGGTTGCAGCGGGTCCCATGCCGGGACTTCAGTGGCGAGCAGGCCCAGGAAGACTTTGCCTGCGCCGGTCCTGATGGCCGCGCGCCCTGCAAGAAAAGCCGCGCCAAGCATGCCGTCGGCGCCGCCGATCACCGCCACTTTGCCGGCGTTGCCCTTGTGGAAATTGCGCGGTCGAGGCGCCAGTGCCTGGCGCGCGCTCGCGTCGAGCAGCTCCCCGGGAGGCGCGACCAGGGATGCGGGCGCGAGCCCGAGGGGGTCGCAATGCAGAAGCCCGCAATGGTCCGGGCCGTCCAGCGTCAGCAGGCCGGACTTGAGTGCGATGAAGGTGATGGTTTCGGTCGCGCGAACCGCGCACCCCATGACCGCACCCGTGTCGCCGTTCAGCCCGCTGGGGATGTCCAGCGCCAGAACGGGCGCGCGCAATGCGTTGATTTGTTCCACGAGTCTGGCGTGCCGGCCCTCGAGGGCGCGGCCGAGCCCGATGCCGAAGAGCCCATCCACGATGAGGTCCCAACGTGCAGGGCCTGTGCCGGGGGCTGGAATGTCCGCGACGACGCTGCCGCCGGCGGCTTCCCATTTGGCGTAGGCGCGCTTGGCATCGTCAGGCAAGCGCTGGCGGGCATTTTCGCCGGCCCCGGCGAAAACCACCGTGATGCGATAAAGCGACGCCTTGAGGTGCACGGCGACCTCGAACGCATCGCCGCCGTTGTTCCCCGGGCCGGCCACGATCAGCACGTTGCGTCCCGGGCGCTGCGGGTCCGCCCCGAGCATGCGCCGTGCGTGGGCTGCCGCGGTTTGGCCGGCGCGCGTCATCAAGGAACCCAGTTCGGCCGGCGCCGCGCGTTCGAGCTGGCGAATCGTGGCGCTGGTGTAGATCGGTGCGAAAGAACTCATGCTTGCATGGTAGCGCGTTGGCGGTGCCGTGGTTGCGCCTCAGCTGATCAGGGCGGCGACGTGTTCGGCGATCGCCAGCGACGAGGTCAGTCCCGGTGATTCGATGCCGAACAAGTTGACCAAGCCCGGCGCGCCATGATCCGCGGGGCCGGAAATCATGAAATCCCGCGCCGCCTCGTCGGGAGCCTGGATCTTGGGCCGGATGCCGGCATAGGCGGGCTGCAATGCGCCGTCGGGCAGCGCCGGCCAGTAACGGCGGATGGCAGCATAGAAGCTGTCGCCGCGTGCCGGGTCCACGCGATAGTCGTCCGGCCCTCCAATATCATCCAGCCATTCGACATCGGGTCCGAAGCGCGCCTGTCCACCCAGGTCGAGCGTGAGATGTACACCCAGCCCGGCCGCTTCGGGCGCAGGGTAGACCAGGCGTGAGAACGGCGAGCGGCCCGCAAGCGTGAAATAGTTGCCGCGCGCGAAATAGGCCTGCGGGATCTGCGCGGCATCGAGCCCGGCGATCTTGTGCGCGAGCGCCGGTGCGTGGAGCCCGCCGCAGTTGATGAGGGCGTGCGCCCGCACCTGCATCGGGGCTTCGCCTCCGACTTCGATATCGATTCCGTCCGTGTGCACGCGCGCCGATCGGAACGGGCTTTGCAGCGCGAGCATGGCACCTGCCGCTTCGGCATCGCCCAGGAGCGACAGCATCAGCGCGCCCGAATCGATGATGCCCGTGGACGGTGAATGGAGCGCCGCGACGCAGTGCAGATTCGGTTCCATGGCAAGGGCTTCATCGCGGGTGAGCAGGGCAAGGTCGGTGACGCCATTGGCCATCCCGCTGTCGCGAATTCTTTTCAGTCCAGCGACTTCGGCGTCGTCCGCTGCGACGATCAGCTTCCCGCAGCGCCGGTGTGCGATGCCGCGCTCTTCGCAGTACCGGTAGAACCTTTGGCGCCCGGTGACGCACAACCGGGCCTTCAGTGAACCCGTGGGGTAATACATGCCGGCGTGAATGACTTCGCTGTTGCGCGAACTCGTGCCGGTGCCAATGGCGTTGGCGGATTCTAGGATTACGACTTCGCGCCCTGCAATCGCAAAGGCGCGTGCAACGGCCAGCCCTACCACGCCCGCCCCTATGACGATGACATCGATTTTTTCCATGCGATCCAGATCTGCCGAAGTTGCGCGAAATCTCGCGGGGACGACATTGGGCACCGGGCCATGCCGCCCTAGGCTGGATGCTAGCACCCGGCGCCGGGAAATCCCCCCTGTTTGGGTGACACCAATGGTGGCCGGATAACGGTCACTGCGCTATAGTAGGCGATCCTGATCAGGGGCTCGTTCAGGTGGCCGCAGCAGTGGGCCCGGACGCCGTCCCGTTCCAAGAAAAATTCCCCGGGCCATCCCCGCTACCTCTGCCAATGGATCGCAAAACCGTATTCACCAAAACTGCCAAGGGGCTCATGGAGGCCTCGGGGAGGACGAGCATTCTGCCGCGCGACCTGCGCAACCTGCTCAAGGAAATCGACGGTAAGCTCACTGTCGGGCAGGTGATGCAGAAACTGCCCAAGCTCGACGAAGCGAAGATTAAGGAATTGCTGACGGCGCTCGCTCGCGACGGGTTCGCCAAGGAATTCGTGTCATCCGAGACCAAGGCCCCTGGCGCGGCACCGGCGCGTCCCGCACCGGCTCCCCCGGTGTCGCCACCGCCATCCGATGATGGCGATGATCTCGACTTCACCAGTTTTACAGCCAAGCCCGCGGCCCCACCGGCACCGCCGCCGGACGCGGCCAGAAAGGCTGCTGAAGAGGCGGCGAGAAGAAAGGCGATCGAGCAGGCGGCGGTCGCCGCAAAGGCAAAGGCCGATGCAGAAGCAAAGGCCGATGCAGAAGCCAGGGCGAGAGCAGAGGCGCTAGCCAAGACCAAAGCGGAAATGGAGGCCAAGGCGAGGGCTGAGGCAGAGGCCAAGGCACGGGCTGAGGCGGAGGCGGAGGCAACGGCAACGGCAACGGCTAAGGCTAAGGCGGAAGCAGAGGCCAAGGCCATGGCAGAAACGGTTGCCAAGGCCCAAGCGGAAGCGGAAGCAAAGGAAAAAGCCGAAGCCAAGGCTCGTGCAGAAGCCATGGCACGCGCCAACGCAGAGGCAAAAGCAAAGGCGGAGGCGCAAGCTAAAGCCGAGGCAGAAGCCAGAGCCAAAGCCGACGCGGAAGCCAAGGCCAAGACGGAAGCAGAGGCGCGGGCAAAGTTCGAAGCCGAAGCGCGAGCCAGTGCAGAGGCAGAGGCGCGTGCCAAGGTCGAGGCCGCAGAGGCGGCGCGATTGCAGGCAGAGGCGCGTGCAAAGGAGGAGGCCGAAGCGCGAGCCAAGGCCGAGGCGGAGGCGGCGGCACGTCGCCAAGCCGAGGACCGGGCGCGTCATGAGGCTGAGGCCGCCGAGCGGGAGCGGCGCGAGGAAGAGGACCGGGTCCGCCGAGAAGCCGAAGAGACACTGCGTCGCGAAACCGAAGCACTGCGCGCGCAACTGGAGCATGAGCGCCGCGCCCGTGAGGAGGCAGAGGCAAAGGCTGCGGCGGAGGCCGAACGCAGGGCAAAGGAAGACGCGGAGCGCAAAGCGCAGGAAGAGCGCGAGCGACTTGCCCGCGAGGCTGAGGAGGCGCGCCTTGAAGCACTTGCGGCGGCCCAGGCGGAAGCAGAGCGAAAGGCGCGCGAAGACGCAGAGCGTCAATCGCGCGACGCGGCGGAACGCAAGGCCCGTGAAGATGCAGAGCGCATCGCCCAGGATGCCGCGGAACGCCAAGCCCGCGAGGCCGAAGAGGCACGGCAGCGAGAGGCGGAGCAAGCGCGGCAGAAGGCGTTGTCCGAAGAGGCGCGTCAAAAGGCCGAAGCCGAACAAGCGCGCCGGGATGCAGAAGCGCAGGCAGCGCGCCGGAAGGCGGAGGAGGAGGCGCGGGCGGAACTGCAGGCGCAATTGGACGCCGAGCGCGCCGCCCGGCTGGAAGCCGAACGCAAGGCTCGCGAAGAGGCTGAGCGCATCGCGCGCGATGCCGAGGAACGGATCCAGAAGGCTGTTGAAGAGGCGCGCCAGAGGGCGCAAGCGGAGGCCGGGGAGCGCGCTCGGATGCAGGCGCAGCTGGATGCCGAGCGCAGGGCGCGCGAGGAAGCAGAACGCAAGGCCAACGAAGAAGCAGAGCGCAGGGCGCAGGAGGACGCAGAGCGCAAGGCTAAGGGAGACGCAGAGCGCAAGGTCAAGGAAGACGCAGAGCGTCTTGCCCGTGAGGCTGAGGAACGCGCGAGAAAGGATGCTGAGGAGGCGCAGGTCAGGGCGAAGCGGGAGGCAGAAGAAAAGGCCGCTACGCAAAGGGCGGCCACGGAGAAGGTCGCAGCTGAACGCGCTCGCAAGGAAGAGGATGCGCGAGTGGAGGCGCGTCGGGAGGCTGAGGCAAGAGCGGTGCGCGAAGCCGAGGAGCGCATCCGCGCCGAAGGCGAGCGCCTCAAGCGTGATGCGGCCGAACGTGAGCGGCGGGAAGCGGAAGCACGTGCTGCGGCCGAGGAGAAAGCGCGCCTCGCTGCCGAAGATGCGCGCAAGGCCGAAGAAGAGCGGCTGAAACGGGAGGCCGCGGAACGCGATCGCGACGAAGATCGGAAAAAAAGGGAGGCGGCCGAGGCGGCACGGCTGAAGGCGGAGCAGGCAGAAGAGGCGCGCCTGAGGGCGGCGGAGGCCGAGGAGTCGGAGCGGTCGGCGCGTGAAGCACAGGAACGTGCGCTCCGCCTCGTCGAAGACAGCGATGCGGCGCAGCGCACCGATGGAACTGTCGGTGAAATTTCGGGCACCGATGGTGGCGGAGGGGCGCGCAATCTGGCGCAGGATGAGGCCGAAGAGGCGGCGCGCAAGCGCAAGGACGCGCGTGCTCGCGTAAAAACTGAAGCGGGCTCGCGCCAACAGGTCCGGGCCGATGAAGAAGAATTGCAGATGCGCGCCGATGAGGCGGCAGCGTTTCGCGCTGCTAAGCCCAAACGCAATTGGGGGCGCACGATTGCGGTGACACTGTTCGTATTTCTCGTGGTCGCCATCGGCGCAGTGCATGTCGTGCCGATCGATCCCGTGCCCTTCGAGAAGGCCGCGACGGAGCGATTCGGGCAGCCGGTACGCATCGGTTCGGTCAACATCACGTTGATCCCGTCGCCACGGTTGAAGTTCGATCGCATCCGTATTGGCGGGGACGCAGGCATGAGCATCGCGCGGGCGCGCGCGACGGTGGAGTTCGGGACGGTATTTACCGACCGCAAGGTGTTCCGAACACTGGAACTGGACGGGCTGGTGCTGACCCCGGCATTTGCGAGCGCGGCGATATGGGGCGGGACCGCATCGGACGCGTTGCGCATCCAGCGCATCGTCGCCAAGGCGGCTAAGCTCGAACTGGGAGGCGTGGTGTTGCCACCGCTCAATATCGAAGCGCTGATGACTGCCGATGGCTCGGTGCAGTCCATTACCTTGAGCAACGACGAGCGCAAGCTGCTCGCGAAGATCGAACCCGATGGCAAACGCGCGAAGATCGAATTGTCGGCCGAGTCCCTGCCGTCACCCATTGGCAGCGCATTCGTGCTGCAGGACTTTGCGGGCAAGGGGACCGTGACTCCCGGTGACCTGACCCTTGGCGAATTCGAGGCGCATGCTTTCGACGGATTCCTGGGCGGCAGCATTCGTCTGCGCTGGGGGCAGGCTTGGGTGCTCGATGGCGAGATCAACGCACGTCAGGTCGATGTGTCGAGAATTGCCGGCCCGCTCCTGTCGGGCGGGCGACTGGAGGGCAAGGGCGCGTATGCCGCGCGCTCGGATACGGCCGACAAGCTGCTGCCGGCTGCGCGAATGGAGGGTAATTTCACCATTCAAAAGGGCACCATCGCTAATGTCGACATGACGCAGGCTTTGCAGGGCTCGGGATCTTCGAGCGGATCCACCTTGTTTTCGGAGATGTCCGGCGGCTTCCTGGCTGATTCGGGCCGCATCCAGGTGCGCAACCTGCGCATGTCCGCGGGCCTGCTCAATGCAACGGGAGCGGCGGAGGCGGACGCCAAGGGCAATGTCAACGGGCGCGTGCAGGTCGAATTGCGCGCCCAAGCGACGCAGGCGCGCGCAACCATCAGCCTGATCGGGACCCTGGCGCGGCCGCAGTTCCGCCGCAGCAATTGATTTCGCTGAAAAGGCCGGCGGCGGGCGGGCATCATATCAGCAGCCCGTAGGTGTAAATTTCCCGCAGTGGGTTGCCCATCGGCCGGGCGCGCGGCTTGGGGCATTGGTAGCGAACGACGTTGCTGCCTAAATGCCGCTACTGGCCGTGTCGGCAAGGCCGCGTCGCCCTGCGCATGACGATATAATCCGGCTTTCCCAACGCGCCGCGATTTGCCTGATCGACCCCGATCAACCATGGCGCCCCAAAGATGCCGATTCTCAAGTTGCGCGGAGGCCCAGCCCTCTCTTCCTTCCGGCTCGACAAGCTCAATGCATTGCTCGCGGCTGTCTCCCCGTCCCTGAAACTGGCGGGCACCTGCTGGTGGTATTTCACGGAATCCAGGTCCACGCTGAACGGCCCGGAGCAAGGCGCGCTGGAACGCCTGCTCGACGATGGCCTTCCCGGTGGCAAGTCCGCTGAGCCCAAGGGGGCATTCATCCTCTGCGTCCCGCGCCTGGGCACCATCTCGCCGTGGGCCTCCAAGGCCACCGACATCGCGCACGCCTGCGGCCTCGAAGGCGTGCTGCGCATCGAGCGCGGCCTGGGCTATTACCTTTCGGGGGGCAAGGACCTGGAGCGGCACCGGGCCCAGGTTGTCGCGCTGCTGCACGACCGCATGACCGAATCGGTGCTGGCATCGCTCGACGAGGCCGATGCGCTGTTTCGTCATGTCGCGCCCAAGCCACTCTCCACCATCGACGTGATGAATGGCGGGCGCGCGGCGATCGAGGCTGCGAACGGCGCAATGGGTCTTGCGCTTGCGGACGACGAGATCGACTACCTCCTGGATTATTTCCGCAAGGCGGCGCGCAACCCCACCGATGTCGAGCTCACCATGTTCGCGCAGGCGAATTCGGAGCACTGCCGTCACAAGATCTTCAATGCCTCATGGATCATTGACGGCGAGGCGAAGGCCGAGAGCCTGTTTGGCATGGTGCGCGTGACGCACAAGCTGAACCCGCAAGGCACCGTGATTGCCTATTCGGACAATGCTGCGGTGATGAATGGCCGCGAGGCCGCGCGGTTCTATCCGAATGCTGAGGGGCGCTACGGATTCACCAGCGAAATGACGCACACGCTGATGAAGTGCGAGACGCACAATCATCCAACCGCCATCTCACCCTATCCGGGTGCGGCCACGGGCTCAGGCGGCGAGATCCGCGACGAAGGCGCGACCGGGCGCGGGGCCAAGCCCAAGGCCGGCTTGAGCGGTTTCTCGGTGTCGCACCTTCGAATTCCGGGCTTCGAGCAGCCCTGGGAAACGACTGTCGGAAAGCCCGGGCGCATCGCATCGGCGCTGCAGATCATGCTTGACGGGCCGATCGGCGGAGCTTCGTTCAACAATGAGTTCGGCCGGCCCAACTTGAACGGTTACTTTCGCAGCTTCGAGGCAAAAGTGGGCGGCGTCACCAGGGGCTATCACAAGCCCATCATGATGGCGGGTGGCATCGGCAACATCAGCGATGCGCATACGTCGAAGAACGACCTGCCGCCGGGTGCGCTGCTGATCCAGCTGGGCGGCCCGGGGATGCTGATCGGCATGGGCGGCGGTGCGGCTTCCAGCATGGCCACGGGGACCAACACCGAAGACCTCGATTTCGATTCGGTGCAGCGCGGCAACGCGGAGATACAGCGCCGCGCGCAGGAAGTCATCGACCGCTGCTGGCAACTCGGGGCGGGCAATCCCATCCTGTCGATCCACGATGTCGGCGCGGGGGGCGTGTCGAACGCGCTGCCTGAACTCGTGCACGGCGCCGGTCGCGGCGCGCGCATCGATCTTCGCGCCCTGCCCAACGAAGAGTCGGGCATGACCCCGCGCGAAGTGTGGTGCAATGAATCGCAGGAGCGCTATGTGCTCTCTATCATGCCCGCGGACCTGGCGCGCTTTGCGGCACTGTGCGAGCGCGAGCGTTGCCCGTTTGCGGTGGTGGGCACGGCGAGCGCCGAGGGCCAGCTACGCGTGGAGGATGCCATCTTCGCCGATTCACACCAGGCGCCGGTGGACATGGACCTAGATGCCGTGCTCGGCAAGCCGCCGCGCATGATACGCGACGTTCGTCGTGTGCCACCTTTGCGCGAGGCATTGTCGCTAGACAAGGTAACCCTCGAAGAGGCGTGCTTTCGCGTGCTGCGTTCGCCCACCGTGGCGAGCAAGAATTTCCTGGTGTCGATCGGCGACCGCACCGTGGGCGGGCTTTGCGTACGCGATCCCTACGTGGGGCCGTGGCAGGTGCCGGTGGCGGATTGTGCCGCCACGCTGATCAGTTTTGAAGGCCGGGCCGGCGAGGCGTATGCCATGGGCGAGCGCACGCCGCTGGCCCTGATCGATGCTCCGGCCTCGGGACGCATGGCCGTGGGTGAAGCGCTGACCAACCTGGCCGCGGCACCAGTTGAACTGGGTCGGGTGAAGCTCTCCGCCAACTGGATGGCGGCGGCCGGCTACCCTGGTGAGGATGCGGCGCTGTTCGATACCGTACGCGCCGTGGCGATCGAGTTGTGTCCGGCCCTCGGCGTGAGTATTCCGGTGGGCAAGGATTCGTTGTCTATGCGCACGACCTGGACGGAAGGCGGCGCGGCGAGGGAGGTCGTGGCGCCCTTGTCCCTGATCATCTCGGCGTTCGCGCCTTGCGATGACGTGACGGTTGTGCTGACGCCTGAACTGCGCCTGGATGCCGGAGAAACGGAACTCGTCCTCGTTGATCTGGGTGAAGGCAAGAACCGCCTGGGCGGCTCGATGCTGGCGCAGGTGTTCGGCGATGCCGGGGTGGGATTCGGCGACGTGGCCCCTGACCTGGACGACGCCGCCAAGTTCAAGCGCTTCTTCGAGGCGGTGCAGTCGCTCAATCGCGACGGACTCATCCTCGCTTATCACGACCGCTCCGATGGCGGCCTGTTCGCGACCGTGTGCGAGATGGCATTCGCCGCCCACTGCGGGGTGTCCATCAACGTGGACCTGATTGCCTACGATGCGCTGGCCTTCGATGTGGATGGCAGCGAGAGGCGCCCCGAGATCATGTACGGCCGCGACCTGCAGCATGTGCTGGCGGCGCTGTTTTCCGAGGAGCTTGGCGCGGTGCTGCAGGTGCGCTCATCGGACCGAGCCAAGGTGCTTGCACGCCTGCGCGAGTCCGGTCTGAGCGCGAGCCTCGTCGGCGCGCCCAACAAGCGCGATGAAGTGCGCATCATCCGCAATGCAAAGCCCATCTTCACGGCGGCACGCGCGAAGCTGCAGCAGACCTGGTCTGAGGTCAGCTATCGCCTGCAGACTTTGCGTGACCATCCGGACTGCGCTCGCGAGGAGTTCGATGCCATTGCCGACAGCGCCGATTCCGGGCTGCATTCCAAAGTGAGCTTCGACGTCATCGAGGCGCCGAGTATCGCGAGCGGTGCACGCCCGCGCATCGCCATCCTGCGCGAGCAAGGCGTCAACGGCCAGGTCGAGATGGCTGCGGCTTTCCATCGTGCCGGTTTCGAGGCGCACGACGTGCACATGAGCGACATCATCGAAGGGCGCGCATCGCTCGCCGGCTTCGCGGGGTTTGCCGCGGCCGGCGGCTTCTCGTATGGCGACGTCCTGGGCGGTGGTTCGGGTTGGGCGAAATCCATCCTGTTGAATACGCGGGCCCGAGATGAATTCAATGCGTTCTTTGCGCGCGGCGACAGTTTTGCGCTGGGAGTGTGCAACGGCTGCCAGATGATGAGCCAGTTGCGCGAACTTATTCCCGGCGCCGAGCACTGGCCGCGCTTCCTGCGCAATCGCTCCGAGCAGTTTGAGGCACGCCTGGTCATGGTGGAAGTCACCAACAGCCCGTCGCTATTCTTCAGGGGCATGGCGGGCAGCCGCATGCCGGTGGTCACGGCGCACGGTGAGGGGCGCGCGGTATTCGCTTCCGACAAGGACCGGGCCAGCGCTATTGTCAGCCTGCGGTACGTGAATAACGCCGGCGCTCCGACCGAGGTCTATCCGGCCAATCCCAACGGGTCGCCCGAGGGCATCACCGGCCTCACCACGGCCGATGGTCGCTTCACCATCCTCATGCCGCACCCGGAGCGCGTATTTCGCAGCGCCCAGATGTCGTGGCATCCGCGCGAGTGGGGTGAGGCATCGCCGTGGCTGCGCATGTTCGTCAATGCGCGCAGTTCGCTGGGCTAGCCGGCAGGTACGGGGAGTCCTGTTTTCCGGCTGAGCAGGGGTTCATCTTTCTTCATGGACCGCACGGGGGAGTCGATCTAAACTGCCTGCAGTGGAAACATTCTGGGAGGAATGTCATCCATGTTCATGAGCATCCGGCGATTAGCGTACGGTTTGGGGGCGGAAGTTCTCGGCGTGGATCCGGCCGGGGAGGTTGGTGCGGCGACACTCGCGCAGTTGGTCAAGGCCTGGGAGGATCACCAGGTGCTGGTCTTTCGTGGTGTGGAATGGTCGTTGGGCCAGCAGGTGGCATTCAGCCGGCGATTCGGCGAACTGGAACTGCACCCGCTGAAGTACCTGCGCAATCCGGACTGCCCCGAAGTCTTCGAGGTTATCAACCGTCTGGTGGACGGAAAACCGTCCGCAACCGGAGAGGTCGGGCGCATGTGGCATTCGGATGGCGCCTACACTGTGAAGCCCCCGACGGCATCGCATCTCCACTGCCGGCAGATTCCTGATTCGGGCGGGACGACCTGGCATAGCGTCATCGCGCTGCCCAGCACTGCGCCCGAGGCCATCGCGAAACTCCGGCAGGCCTACAGCAATGCGCTGAAACGTCCCCGACGTGATCAGAAAGCTCGAAGAGTTGGGCGCGGAACCCGCAGACCTGGGGCCCTACGAGTTCGTCGCGCTGGTCCAGTCGGACCTGAAAAAATGGGGGCTGGTCGTGAAGAAACTTGGATTGAAGTTCAGCTGAAAGACGGCCCGTTGCATGACCGCCAGCATCGATTGCAGCTCCACCAATGAAAAGGGCCCTTGCGGGCCCTTTTCAATTCGGGATTATTCCCTTTACTGTGTCTCGATCTTGGCTTTGGAGCGCAGCTCGGCCAGGAATTTCTGGATTTCCTGCTGCTGCAGTCCGTTCACCAGCTGCGGCTTCACCTGATCGAAGGGCGGGAACTGCGTGCCGCGGGTGTCATCGAGCCGGATCACATGCCAGCCGAACTGGGACTGCACGGGCGCGTCCGTGAACTTGCCCTTTTCCAGTTTGATCATGGCGTCTGAAAACGGCTTGACGAAATTGGTGGGTGCGGCCCAGTCGAGGTCACCGCCGCGTTCCTTGGATCCCGGGTCCTTGGATTCCTTGGCCAGGTCTTCGAACTTCTCGCCCTTTTGAAGTTTTTCGATGATCTGCTTGGCCGTGGCTTCGGTTTCGACCAGGATGTGGCGGGCGCGGTATTCGCGCGTGCCGCGTTGCTCGCGGATCTTGTCGTATTCGGCGCGCGCCGCCGTCTCCTTGACCGGGTTCGCGCGGACAAAGTCGTCGATCACGAGGTTGGCGAGCGCGCTCTGGCGCGCCAGTTCGACCTGGATCTGGTTATCCGAACTCTTCAGGAGTCCGCGGCGTTCGGCCTCTTGCGAGAGCAACTCCTGGTTGACCAGGATTTCCAGCAGGCTGCGGCGAAGCTGGTCATTGTCGGGTTGGCCCTGGGCTACGCGTTGCTTGACCACCATGTCCATCTTCGCCTTGGAGATGACCTTGCCGTTGACCGTGACGGGCTTGTTCGGGGTGGTCTTGCTGTCATCGGCCGGCTTGTTCGCCTGTGCCAATGCGTGCCCGGTATCGAGCGCCAAGGCCAGCGATGCGGCCAGCATCAGGTTGCGAAATTTCATCGGGAGTCCTCTTGGTGTCGCTGTGCAATCAGCAGGTTGAATGCGAACTGTCTTGCGCGCATCGGGTCGGTACAGATTCGGAAGCGGCAGATCATAGCGCACCGGCTTCTTCGGGGGTGCGGGCGTCGATGGCCAGGGCGTGAATTTTGCTCGGAAAGAGGGCGCCCAGCGCGCTGTACACGAGCCGGTGGCGCGCCACACGACCGAGGCCGCCAAATCGTCGCGACACGATGGTGAGGTGAAAGTGGCTGCCACCGTCCTTCGCGCCGGCGTGGCCGATATGGCGCCCGGATTCGTCCAGCAGTTCCAGTTGCTGGGGCTCCAGAGCCGCAAGCCGCTCGCGAATGTCGCCGGCGAGGTCCATGGCGGACGCAATGTCCAGATTCAGGGCTGCTCCTTTTCCTGCAGGTAGCGCGCGAGATAGACGGACTGCAGGATGGCGAAGACGACCATCAGTCCCATGCCGCCGAACAACTTGAAATTGACCCAGGTGTCGGTCGGATAGTTGAAGGCTACGTACAGGTTGAGCGCGCCCATGAATGCGAAAAATCCGGCCCAGGCGAAATTGAGACGTATCCAGACAGGCTCGGGCAATTGCATTTGCTCGCCGAGCACCGAGCGAATCAGGTTCTTGCGTGTGATTGCATAGGTACCCGCGAGGCCGAGGCAGAAGGCCCAGTAGAGTACCGTGGGCTTCCACTTGATGAAGGTCTCGTCCTGGAGAAAAAGCGTCGCGCCACCGAACACGACGATGATCCCTAGGCTCACCCACATCATGGTGTCTACCTTGCGCCGGCGCATCTTCAGCCAGCCGATCTGGGCGAATGTGGCAGCGATCGCGACACCGGTCGCTACATAGATGCCCGCCACCTTGAAGGCGATGAAAAACAGGATGATCGGGAACAGGTCGAAGAGGAATTTCATGGCGGAATTATACCGATGGAGCCTAAGACTACCCCTCTGTTACCCATTGTTACTTTTTCGTCGTTTTTCCGGCTTGATTGCCAACGCGACCGAATTGACGGAATGGCGGGCTCCCGTGGGCGCCGGGCCATCGGTAAAAACATGGCCTGGGTGCGCCTCGCAGGCGGCGCACGACACCTAGGTGCGCCGCCCGTGCCACGGATTGTCCACGTCGGTGCGCAGGCTTGTCGGTTTAACCGGGGCGGTGAAGGAGGGCCAGCCGGTGCCCGAATCGAATTTCGCCGCGGCCCCAAAGAGCGGACTTCCGCAGCAGACGCAGCAATAGATGCCGGTATCCTTGGTGTCGAGATTCTCGCCGGAGACGGCCCGCTCGGTGCCTTTCTTGCGTGTGACGGCGTACTGCATCGGTGTCAGCTGCGCTCATCATTGGGCATCGGATTTTTCAGTGGTCTTTGGCATGGCTGGTCCTCCGGGTGCAATAATAGGGCCACGGCGTGCGGTAGGCATCCTGCGGCATGCCATTAGCCGGTTCGGACAATACCTCAAGAAAAGGAATCAACATGGCAGATCCCGTCATCGCCCAGAAGGCGCCCTATGCCAAGGAACTCGCGGCAGGCGACTATTACTGGTGTTCCTGCGGCATGTCGAAAAACCAGCCGTTTTGCGACGGCTCGCACAAGGGCTCCGAATTCACGCCGAAGAAGTTCACCGTGACCGAGCCCAAGACCTATTACGTGTGCGGTTGCAAGATGGCCAAGAGCGGCGGGCCGTTCTGCGACGGGACGCACAAGTCCCTTTAAAGCCGGAGGCGCCGCTTCGCGGCGCGCCGGTTTGAATCGGCCGGATGGAACGCACGCCGTTGGCGGCGTTTAGCCCGAAGTTCCAGCGTTTTCTAGCGTGGTTAATGCTTAAAAGTGCATGGTGGTCAATGGTTTAGTGTTGCAAGCACGATGCAATATGTAGCCATGTAAATGACTTGATTTATACATGAATATGGGTATTATGTACCCATGCACAT
>CANJRC010000053.1 GCA_947476535.1 Betaproteobacteria bacterium | reverse complement strand
TTGGCCTTGCCATAGGCAACAAACTCGGCCAGCGACTTTGCCGGCAATGCCGAATTCATCATCAGGATGTTGGGCGCCTGGCCGAGGCCGGCGATTGGAACCAGCGCCTTGGTCAGGACCATGGCCTGGCCTTTCACGAAGAGGCTGGTATGCAGCGTCGAATAGGCGGTTGCCACGATCACCGAGCCGTCGGCAGGCGCGCGCGCCGCAATCTCTCCACCCAGATATCCGCCGGCACCGGGCCGGTTTTCCACGACCACCGTCTGCCCCGTTTGGGAGGTGATGTTTGCGGCCATCACGCGCACCAGCAGGTCAGTCGATCCCCCAGGGCCGAAAGGCACAATCACAGTCATTGACTTCTGTGCCGACTGAGCCGTGGCCAAGCCAGAGAACCCTAAGATCGCCGCGCCAAGGACCAGCCCTGACAGAACACGCATTGCTCGCATACTTTCCCCCAATTGACAGTTTGACGAGATCAGCCGGATTGATACCGACAATATCATCCCGGGCGATCCCGGTTCACACGCTCACAGGACTGCCGTACCAGCACACCCAAGCGAACCAGGACACACCATACCCGAAAAGTCCCGACCTTAGCGCAGCTTCACCCCTAGGCTGCCTCCAGCTTGGCGTACGCGAGCGCCAGCCACTTCATGCCCTGGCGACCGAAGTTGATCTGCAGGCGCGCGTCTGCCCCGGCGCCCTCGGCGCTGACGATCACGCCTTGGCCGAACTTGGCATGATTCACGGCCTGTCCAATGCGCCAGCTGTGTCCCGATGAACTCGACCGCGACGCAGGCTTTGCAAAGCTTGTGGAAGGGGACCAGTCGTTCACCGAGGGCGCCATGGGCGATGAAGCCGCGTAGGCGCCCTGGCCGCGCATGCGCGGCGTGAGCCACGTCAGGAGGCCTTCGGGCACCTCGTCGATGAAACGCGAGGCCACGTTGTAACGCGTCTGCCCGTGCAGGAGGCGCGTCTGCGCGAACGACAGGTACAGGCGCGTGCGCGCACGCGTGATCGCCACGTACATCAGGCGACGCTCTTCCTCCAGCCCATCCTCCTCGTTGACGCTCTGCTCATGCGGGAACAGGCCCTCCTCCAGGCCGGTGATGAACACGGCGTGGAACTCAAGCCCCTTGGCCGAGTGCACCGTCATCATCTGCAGCGCGTCCATGCCCTCGGCGGCCTGGTTCTCGCCAGATTCCAGAACCGCGTGCGCGAGGAAGGAGGCGAGGTCGTTGGCCGCTGGTTCCCTGGAATCCTCCTGAACGAAGGCAGCTGCGGCGTTGATCAGTTCGTTCAGGTTTTCGATGCGATCGGCGCCTTCGCGCTCGGCCTGGTAGTGGCGGATGAGGCCGCTTTTCTCCAGCATATGTTCGACCACTTCCGGCATGGGCAGGTCCTTCGTTGCTGCACGCAGGTCCTCGATAATGCGCACGAACCCCGCGAGCGAATTACCGGCCTTGCCCGACAGGTGCGACACCGCCGCGAAGAGACTCGTGCCATGCACCTTGGCCGCGTCCTGCAACTGCTCGATGGAACGCGCGCCGATGCCGCGCGTCGGGAAGTTCACCACGCGCAGGAACGCGCCGTCATCCTCCGGCGACGCCAGCAGACGAAGGTAGGCGAGCGCATGCTTGATTTCCAGGCGCTCGAAGAAACGCAGCCCTCCATAAACGCGATACGGGATCCCCTGCGAGAAGAGCGCGTGCTCCAGCACCCGCGACTGGGCGTTGGAGCGGTACAGCACGGCGATGTCGCGGCGCAGGTGGCCGTCGGCCACCAGGTTCTTTACCTCCTCGGCGATCCACGCGGCCTCATAGCCATCGCTCGGCGCTTCATAGACGCGAAGCTGTTCGCCTTCGCCCGCGGCGGTCCACAGGTTCTTTCCCAGGCGCCGCGAGTTGTTAGAGATCAGCGAATTGGCGGCCGACAGGATGTGCCCGTGAGAGCGGTAGTTCTGCTCCAGGCGGATGACGTTTTCCACCTTGAAGTCGCGCTCGAAATCGCCCATGTTGCCAACGTTGGCGCCACGAAATCGGTAAATGGACTGGTCGTCGTCACCGACCGCGAACATCACGCTGGCCGGCCCGCACAGCAGTTTCAGCCAACGGTACTGCAGGCGGTTGGTGTCCTGGAACTCATCGACCAGGATGTAGCGAAAGCGGTTGCGGTAATGGTCGCGCAAGACCTCGTTCCTCGACAGCAGCTCGAACGTGCGCAGCAGCAGTTCGGAGAAATCGACCACGCCCTCCTTCTGGCACTGCTCTTCGTAGGCTGCATAGAACTCCACCGAGCGACGGCTGAAATCATCGAACACTTCGGCCTGCGCCGGGCGGCGGCCTTCTTCCTTGTTGGCGTTGATGAAGTACTGCACCTGGCGCGGTGGAAACTTGTCCTCGTCGGCGTTCATGCTGCGAAGCACGCGCTTGACCGCGGAGAGCTGGTCCTGCGAATCGAGGATCTGGAACAACTGTGGAAGCCCGGCCTCGCGGAAGTGCGTGCGCAAGAACCGGTTGCACAGGCCATGGAAGGTGCCCACCCACATGCCACGCGTATTGATCGGCAGCTGCGCCGACAGGCGCGTGAGCATTTCCTTGGCCGCCTTGTTCGTGAAGGTCACGGCGAGCAGCCCCGCGGGACTGGTACGGCCGGACTGGATCAGCCAGGCGATGCGTGTGGTTAGGACACGAGTCTTGCCGGAACCGGCGCCGGCAAGGATCAACGCATGCTGATCGGGCAGTGTAACTGCGGCGAGTTGTTCGGGATTGAGATTATCGAGAAGGGACACGTCGCCACCAATAAAATGCTGGCGGCAATTTTACTCCCCGGCTCCGGCCCCACACAGATGCCGCGGGGAAATATGTCCGTGATTCGTCGATGCCAAATGCGGTCGCGAAACCTAGCGGGACACCTTCAACTCGCCCAGCCCCAACGTCCCTTTTAGCCCGGCGGCGAGCGCCTCGGCTTCTGCGCGTGAGTGCAGGTTGGCGAGTCGCAGGGCGTAAGCCGTTTTTTCGCCCCCACCCACAGGACGGATCTCTGCCGGGTAGCCCGCTTCACGCACACGGTCATAGATCTCCAGCGCCGCCGCTTGCGTGTCGGCCATCGCCAGCGTCAGCTTCCACCGACCGCCACGTCGCAGGGCGCCGCGCCCCGGTTCGATTTCGGTTTCCGTCGCCCACTGGCGCAACTGCTCCGGCGCCACCTGCCCGACGGGCTGCGAGCGGCCGTTCTCGCGCACATAGAACTGCAAGGGCTGGTCCATGACGATGGGGGCCTCGTTCTGCGGTGCGACTTCGATCCGGCCCTCGATGAGGCAGACGATCTCGCGATTGGGGGCCGACTTTCCCCACAAATCGGTGCCGCGCACACCGGCCGTCACATTGGCCACCTGGATGGTGATGTCGCGCTTGCCGCGATACTTCGCCAGCGAATCGGTGGTGAAGCGGAACGCGCCTTCCAGCACCTGCATGCTGGCGGCAAACACGTTGCCCGGGCGCTGCTCGGCGGCACCCAGCCTGAAGGTCGCATTGGCGCCGAGCTTGACTGCGCTACCGTCACGCGTGCGCAGCAACAGGCGCGAGCCGTTGCCGGTCTTCAGGCGGTCGTTGTTGCGCAGCTCCATCCCGGGGTAAAGCGGTTGCGATGCGCCATCCCGCTCGACCCATGCCGGCATCTGCACCGCCTCCACCACCACATTGGGGCCGCGGGGCGCAGGCGCAGGCGCACTCGCGGCGATCTCCGATCCGAGAGACAGCACGGCGGCTGCCCCAATGACAAGCGATGCCGCAACCCCGGGAAAACCCATAAAGCGTGAAAAACGAACCGTGCTGGTCATACCGATCTCCTGATTGGGTTGCCCTGCCGACAGTGTCGGACATACCCGGGCCCAACTTACAGCAAGCGGGGCAGAGGCACCGACCCCGCGGTTATAATTCACGTTTTCCGCGATATTCAGGCTGCCATGCAACCCCACGCACTCAATCCCCACTACCAACCGGAGCGCATCGAGCGCGACGCGCAGGCGCATTGGGACAAGGGCGCTGCATTCCGGGCCGGCACCGACCCAGGCAAGCCGAAGTACTACTGCCTGTCAATGTTTCCCTACCCATCGGGCAAGCTGCACATGGGGCACGTGAGAAACTATACCATCGGCGATGTCGTCACCCGCTTCCACAAGATGCGCGGCTTCGATGTACTCCAGCCCATGGGCTGGGACGCGTTCGGCCTACCGGCCGAAAACGCCGCCATGGCCAACGGCGTCCCTCCGGCGAAGTGGACCTACGACAACATCGCGTACATGAAGAAGCAGTTGAAGTCGCTGGGCTTTGCCATCGACTGGGAGCGCGAGCTCGCCACCTGCACGCCCGAGTACTACCGCTGGAACCAGTGGCTGTTCCTGCGGATGCTGGAGAAAGGCATTGCCTACCAGAAGACAGGCACGGTGAATTGGGACCCGGTCGACCAGACCGTGCTCGCCAATGAGCAGGTCATCGACGGCCGCGGCTGGCGCACCGGCGCCCTTGTCGAGAAGCGCGAAATCCCGATGTATTACTTCGGCATTACCAAGTACGCCGAGGAACTGCTGTCCGCGCTCGACACCCTGCCCGGCTGGCCCGAGCGCGTGAAGACCATGCAGGCCAACTGGATCGGCAAGAGCGTGGGCGTGAACCTCGGCTTCCCGTATACGCTGGACGGCCGTCCGGGAGTGTTGCGCGTGTTCACCACCCGCGCCGACACGCTCATGGGCGTGACCTTCTGTGCAGTCGCGGCAGAACACCCGCTCGCCACCTATGCGGCCAAGCGCAATACGGCGCTCGCCGCCTTTGTCGATGAATGCAAGCGCGGCGCGGTGATGGAAGCCGAACTGGCCACGCAGGAAAAGAAAGGCATGGCGACGGGGCTCTACGTCAACCACCCGATCACAGGCGACAAGATCGAGGTGTGGGTGGGCAATTACGTGCTCATGAGCTACGGCGAAGGCGCCGTGATGGGGGTTCCAGGGCACGACGAGCGCGACTTTGAATTCGCCAAGAAGTACAACCTGGCCATCCGACAGGTGATCGATGTTGGCGGCACGGCTTATTCGCTGGACGGCTGGGAGCCGTGGTATGGCGAGCACGGCCGCTGCATCGATTCCGGCAAGTATGACGGCCTCGACTATCAAGGCGCGATCGACGCCGTCGCCACGGACCTCGGCGCCAAAGGCCTCGGGGAAAAGCAGGTCACCTGGCGCCTGCGCGACTGGGGCATTTCGCGCCAGCGCTACTGGGGCTGCCCGATTCCGCTGATTCACTGTGCCGCCTGCGGCACGGTGCCCGTGCCCGATGACCAGCTGCCGGTGAAGCTGCCCGAGGACCTCGTCCCCGATGGCGCGGGAAACCCACTCAACAAGCACGCCGCCTTCCTCAACTGCGCCTGCCCGAAATGCGGCAAGCCGGCCAAGCGCGAAACCGACACCATGGACACCTTCGTCGACTCGTCCTGGTACTACATTCGCTATGCCAACCCGGGCAATGACAAGGCCATGGTGGATGCCAGCGTCAAGCGCTGGCTGCCGGTGGACCAGTACATCGGCGGCATCGAGCACGCCATCCTGCACCTGCTGTATTCACGCTTCTGGACCAAAGTCATGCGCGACCTCGGGCTGGTGGAGTTCGACGAGCCATTCAAGAACCTGCTTTGCCAGGGCATGGTGCTGAACGAGATCTTCTTTCGCAAGGAAGGCCAGGGAAAGATCAGGTACTTCAACCCGATCGACGTCGACATCACCACCGACGAGGCGGGCAAGCGCTCGGGCGCGGTACTGCGCGCGGACGGCAAGCCGGTGGAGTCGGCCGGCATCGGCACCATGTCGAAGTCAAAGAACAACGGTGTAGACCCGCAGTCGCTGGTCGAAGAGTACGGCGCAGACACGGCGCGTTTCTTCATGATGTTCGCCAGTCCGCCGGAAGCCACGCTGCTGTGGTCGGACACAGGCGTGGATGGCTCGGCGCGCTTCCTCAAGTCGCTGTGGGCCTTCGCCGTGGACTATGACCAGACAGTGCGCGAAAAACTGCCGGCGGCGAGGACGCTTGCCGTCGCGAAGCTGCCCGCAACGCTTGCAGCGACACGCCGGGAAATCCACCTCAACCTGCGCCAGGCCAATTACGACCTTGGCCGCTTCCAGTTCAACACCGTGGCCTCGGCGTGCATGAAGATGCTCAACGCGCTCAAGGCGGCTCCCAGGGACAATCTCTCGCTGCACGCCGAAGTGACCGAAGAAGGCCTCTCGGTGCTTCTGCGCGTGCTCTCGCCCATCACGCCCCACATCTGCCACCAGCTCTGGCGCGATCTGGGCTTCGGCGAAGATGTGCTGCGCGCCACCTGGCCCGAGCCCGCAGAGGCGGCGCTGGTGCAGGACGAGATCGAGCTGGTGCTACAGGTCAATGGCAAGTTGCGCGGCCATGTGAAGGCGCCGGCCACGGCCACGCGCGAGACCATCGAAGCGCTGGCGCGCGCCCATGAAGCGGTGTCGCGACTCGCCGAAGGAAAGCCGGTGAAGAAGGTCATCGTGGTGCCAGGCAAACTGGTCAATGTGGTAGTGTGACCCGATGGTCGTCCTTTCCAGCCCGCACCGTCGACGCGCGCATCTCACTTTGGCGGCACTCGCCCTGGCATTCGCGCTATCGGGCTGCGGATTCCAGCTACGCGGGCAGACCACGCTGCCGTTCGCCACGCTTTACGTTCCGGGCACAACAGCGCTGGCGGTGGAACTCAAGCGCAATATCGCCAGCGGCACGCAGACCAAGCTCGTCGAATCCGCGGAGCATGCCCAGGCGCAGTTGCTAATGTCTATCGACCAGCGCGAGAAAGTGATTCTGTCGTTCAACTCGGCGGGCCGCGTGCGTGAATTCCAGCTTCGTTACAAGTTCGGGTTCCGGGTCGTCGACGCGCGCGGCCGCGAGTACCTACCCCAGAATGAAATCACCCTGACGCGCGACATCTCCTTCAACGACACGCAGGTGCTCGCCAAGGAAACCGAGGAAGCCCTCCTCTACCGCGACATGCAGTCGGACATGGTGCAGCAGGTACTGCGCCGGCTCGCCACTGCCCGCGTGACGCCGGAAGGCTAAAGCCCTTGGCCTCCCTCCGCTCGGACCAGCTCGAAGCGAGCCTGTCCCGCGGCCTTGCCCCGCTGTACCTGCTACACGGTGACGAACCGCTGCTGTCCATGGAGGCCGGCGACGCCATCCGCAAGAAGGCGCGCGCCGAAGGTTTCTCCGAGCGCGACGTGCTGGTGGTCGACCGCAGCTTCAACTGGGGCGCTCTGCATTCGGCAGGGGCGAGCATGTCACTCTTTGGCGACAGGAAAATCGTCGAGTTGCGCATCCCCAGCGGCAAGCCAGGCACGCAGGGTAGCGAAGTCATCGTCGAGTACTGCAAGTCCCTTTCTCCCGAAGTGCTCACGGTGGTCACCGTTCCGCGCCTGTTCAAGCGCGACCAGTCGGCCGCCTGGTTCACGGCGCTTGCGCGCGCCGGGAGCACCGTGGAGGTCTACCCGATCGAGCACGCGCGCCTGCCCGACTGGATCGCCGGCCGCCTGGCCAGGCAAAAGCAGCGCGCCGACAAGGACACGCTCGCCTTCATGACCGATAGCGTGGAGGGCAACCTGCTCGCGGCGCACCAGGAAATCCAGAAGCTCGGCCTGCTGCAGCCGCCGGGCGAGCTGTCGTTCGATGCGGTTCGCGACACGGTGCTCAACGTCGCCCGCTATGACGCCACCAAGCTCACCGAGGCGATGATGGCTGGCGACAAGGCGCGCCTTGCGCGCATGCTCGATGGCCTGAAAGGCGAGGGAGAAGCCCCGCCGCGGATCCTGTGGGTGGTGTCCGAGGAAATCCGCGCCATCGCCCGCGTTCAGCAGGGCCTCGCGCAGGGACGGCCGCTGGCCGATGTCTGCCGTGAAAACCGCGTCTGGGGCGAACCGCGCGTGTCGCTGATCGGTCGCGCCGCCAAGCGCGTTGGGCGCGAGGCGCTGCTCGCCGCGATATCGCACGCAGCCCGCATCGATCGCATGGTCAAGGGCGTAGCGAAGGGTGATGCCTGGGATGAGTTGCTGCAGTTGGGGTTGCGGTTGGGATAAGCGGCCGGGGTAATCGGTCGCCTTCAGGGTGGCAGGGAAAATAGCCCCCCAGGATCGCAGGGAATGTATGTCAGTAATTCTTCAATATTCGTCCAAATGACATTGATTAAACCATTTTTATGTCAGTATATAATTGGCCTTACCAACGGCATAGTATGCCCTCGTGGCTGCGCCGGATATTGACGCCCGCGCCGCTTGCTGAACACGCGACATGCCATCGCTTGAGCTGAAAATCCCGCCGCCGGTCGTGGGCCTCGCGTGCGCGGCGTCGATGTGGTTCCTGTCGCGCGTCACCCCAGCGCTCGACATTCCGTCCGCGACCCGAATCGCCGGCAGCATTGTCATCGCCCTCATCGGCGCCGCCCTCGACCTGTCGGGCCTGGCGCGCTTCCTGCGCGCGAAGACCACAGTGAACCCCTTGAAGCCGGCCAAGACGACGGCGCTCGTGACTTCCGGCGTCTACCGCATCACGCGCAACCCGATGTACGTGGGCATGCTACTGATGCTGATAGCGTGGACATTGTTCCTTGCCGCGCCACTGGCGATCGCCGGGCCGCTATTGTTCTTCGCATGGATCGGCCGCTTCCAGATAGCGCCCGAAGAGCGTGTGCTGGGAGCATTGTTCGAGAACGACTATGCAGCGTACCGCCAACAGGTTCGCCGCTGGCTGTAGGGCCGTGCCACGCAATTGATGAAGTAACATTCCCCGCATCCACGCACGGGCTTTCCATGCCAGACGACTTCAATCCGAACGCCCAGATCAGCACGTTGATCGAACACCACGCGCACAAGCGCCCGGGAGATGATGCGCTGGTGTTCGAGGATTGCGGGGCGCGCATGCTCTTTGCCTCCGGGCGCATGCTGGCGCTGGCCGAACAAGCGCGCGCCAGCAATCCGCTGCTGCCCGACGAGCGGTGCTTCGTCTTCGACGCCGCTGTATTCGAACACCACGCAATATGCGCTCCTGCCGGCCGTGGCATGGGGCGAGACGCCGCTCGCACTGGTGGTCAAAACCCCTCCCGAGTCAACCCTCACCCAGCCGGAATTTCTGCAATGGGCCTATGCGCACCTGGGCAAGCTGCAGCGCCTGTCCGCGCCGGAACTCCGCGACGAGCTGCCGCGCAGCGCCATCGGCAAGCTCCTGAAGCGCGAGCTGCGCGAGCCATACTGGCAGCAACAGGGAAAGCACATTGCCTGAATCTGAATCCAACCAACCACAGAAGCGAGGAACCATGAGCCGACTGCCACCCCTGAACCACGACACCATGAGCGCCGAACAGCGGCGCGTGCATGACATGATTGCCAGCGGTCCGCGCGGACGCGTCGAGGGGCCGCTGCTTGCGTGGCTGCAATCACCTGGCCTCGCCGAGCGCGCGCAGGCGCTGGGCGCGTTCTGCCGCTACGGCACCTGCCTGCCGCCGCGGCTGTCGGAGCTCGCCATCCTGGTGACGGCCGAATACTGGCGCGCGCCCTTCGAGTGGTACGCGCATGCGCCCATCGCCGCCAAGGCCGGCCACACCGCGGAGAACATCGAGGCGCTGCGCACCGGCAAGGCCCCGTCGTTCACGCAGGACGACGAGCGCATCGTCTATGACTACGCGCGCGAACTGCTGCGCACGCGCAAGGTGTCCGATGCCACCGCAGCGCGCGCGCACAAGACCCTTGGCGACACCGGCGTCGTCGACCTCATCGGCCTCCTCGGCTACTACGGCCTGATCTCGATGACCATCAAGGGCCTCGAAGTGCCGCTACCGGCCGGCGAAGCGAATCCGTTTGCCGGGCTGCCGCCCAATGTGATCTAAACCTTCCGCCGCCCCACCCAGTACTTCTCGCGCACGGCCTTCTTGTCGATCTTGCCGATGGTGTTCTTGGGGATCTCGGCGACGATCTCCACGCGCTCTGGCTGCTTGATGGACGAGAGCGACGAGGCCTTGCAGATCTTCAGGAGTTCGTCTTCGGTGGCCTTCATGCCGGGTTTCAGCGACACCACGGCGAGCACGGCCTCGCCCCATTTCTCGTCGGGAACGCCCACCACCGCGGCGTCCAGCACCGCCGGGTGGGTGTAGAGCACCTTTTCCACCTCGCTCGGCGCGAGGTTGTAGCCGCCGCGGATGATGAGGTCCTTGATGCGATCGACGATGTAGTAATAGCCCTCTTCGTCCATGCGACCCACGTCGCCCGAATGCATCCAGCCGCCGATCAGCACCTTCTCCGTGCGGTCGGGCTCGCGGAAATATTCGACCATGGTGTGCGTCCCGCCGAATATGATTTCGCCGGTCTCGCCCGGGGGCACGTCAATACCCTTGTCGTCCACTACGCGCACGGTGGTGGTGTAGGACGAGCGCCCGCACGAGGCCAGCAGTTGCGGCCGGTCGGAGAGCGCACGCACGTGGTCGTGCTTGCGGAGCAGCGTGCCGATCGAGGCAATCTCGGCCATGCCGTAGAGCTGGATGAAGATGGGGCCGTATTTCTCGATGAGCTGGCGCAGGCGCTCGGCGGGAATGGGCGATGAGCCGTAGCCGAGAATGCGCAGCGTCGAGAGGCGCTTGGGGAAGTCGCCCGGGTCCTGCTCGAGCAGGCGCGCGAGCTGCGTGGGCACGAGGAAGGTGTGCGTCACCTTGTGCCGCTCGATCGCCTCGCAAAAGCCGAAGCTGTTGAAGCCGCGGCTGTCGGCAAAGCCCACCGCGCCGCCCGCCATCAGCACCGGCACCATGGTGATGTTGACGCTGGAGTTGTGCGGAATCTGGATAAGGTAGCGTGCGTCCTCGCCGATCTCGTACTCGATGCACGCGGTGGTGCCGTGCTGCAGCGCCGCCGAGTGGTTGAAGAGGATGCCCTTGGGCAGGCCCGTGGTGCCGCTGGTGTACACAATGGCGAACTTGTCCGCGGGGAACACGCCGTGCGCCGCGGCCGGCAGCGCCGGGCTCGCGCCGGCGAGCGCCCCCGCGTAGCTCGCGGTCTCGAGCACCAGCAGCGGGATACCCCGTGCCTTCGCTAATCGCGCGGCCAGCGCTTCGTATTCCGGTTCGGCGATCATGATGGAAGGCTCGGCGTTCGCCAGGCACGTGCCGAGCTCGGCCTCGGACATGCGGAAATTGAGACCGACGTACACCAGCCCCGCCTTCACCGTGCCAACCAGCACCTCCACCACTTCCATGCGGTTGTGCACGAGCAGCGCAACTCGGGCCTCCTTCTTCAGGCCGAATTGCGTCAGCAGGGCATTGGCGAGGCGATTGGTGCGCTCGTCCAGCGTGCGGTAATCCATGGTGCGCGCGCCGTCGAAGAGCGCAAGGCTCTCGGGTGCGCGCTGGGCGATGCGGGTGACGGCAAGTCCGACGTTCATGGCGAAATCCAGTCCAGAGTTGGGGCAAAAGGGAGCTTGCTAGATTAACAAAGCCGCCGGCCCAAGGGTTCTACCATCCGATCTCGCCAACCGCTACCGCCACCGTCACCGCTCAAATCCAGAGGTTCCGCGGTCAGAGTTCACGTGCTGCGCCCGCAAATGGTGACGTCGAAGCCTGACGTGGGATAGCATTCGACATGGGTTTCCCCGCGAAAGGGCCTAAAAGGGCGAATTGGGTTCAAACGTCATACAGGATATTGCGGGAATGAACGATAACGTGTGCAAAGAGGAACATTCATGAAGAACCTGCTCGCCTTGGCTACTCTCGCGGTACTGATCGAATTTTCCACGCCCACCATTGCTGTTGGCAATGGTGGGCCGTTTCAACTCGCGCAGGCGCAGAATTCCGCGCAAAAGCAGCAAGCAAATAAGGTGGTACCACCACTCCCGCAGCCGGACGGACCAAGCTGCGTCATGGACGGTCGATACGTCGGCGACAAGACCACTTGGTGCGTAAAGAAGCAACTGCGGCAGTGCAACGCCGCCACAGGGCAGTGGGTCAATACCGGCAAGAACTGCGGGAGTTGAATCAGAGCCGCTGTCGCAGCGCATCAGAGCGAGGCTTATTTACGCGCACCGCCGAATCGATTAAAGTGCATCGATCCAGGCGGTAGCCGCGGCTGAAGGAAAGCGGCACCCGCAAGCGACGGGCAACGGGCATGCGGACATTGCCGCCCGCCGTATTCACCCTCACCTTCGTCACTCTCCGGAAAGCACATCGATGGCAGACCCCAAGGCACTACGCGACAAAACCTGCGTCGTGGGCATAGGCGAAACTGCCTACACCCGCGGCACCACCAAGTCACCGCTCCAGCTGTCGATGGAAGCGACCATGATGGCGATCAACGACGCGGGCATCAAACCCTCGCAAATCGACGGCGTGGTCCTGCCCAACGGGCACAACGGCGGCGCAACGGCCGGCGACTACGCGGCCAACCTCGGCATCAAGGACCTGATCTACACCGCCTCCTTCCCTGAAATGGGCGGCGCACAAATGGTCTCCGCGATGGAAGGCGCCGTGCTGGCGCTGGCCTCCGGCATCTGCGATTACGTGCTGGTACCGCATTGCAGCTACTTCTACACCGGGGCCCGGGCGCGCGACATGACCGCCAACCCCAGCAACGCACTGCAGGCAGCCGAATATATCCGCGACTATTACCGCCCGTTTGGCGTCGGCGCGCCCCCGCAGCACTATGCCTGGATGGCGCAACGCCACATGCACCTGTATGGCACGACGCAGGAGCAACTGGGCGCCGTGGCCGTGGCCATGAGGAAGCACGCGCAACTGCACCCCAACGCCATCATGCGCGGCAAGCCGATGACCATGGCCGACTACATGGCGTCCCGATGGATCACCTGGCCCTACAAGCTGCTCGACTGCAGCCTGGAAACCGACGGCGCCGGCGCTTTCGTCATGACGACGGCCGAGCGTGCCAAGGACCTGAAGCAAAAACCCGTGTACGTGAGCGGGATCGCTTCCGGCCACCCTTATCCGCCGCACGACATCCCCAACCGCCCGGATATCCTCGAGATCGGCCTGGATCATTCGGCGCCGCGCGCCTATGCCATGGCCGGCGTAAAACCCGCCGACATCGACTTTGCCGAAATCTACGACTGCTTCACCGGTCAGGCTATCCTCCAGATCGAGTCGGCCGGGTTCTGCAAGAAGGGCGAAGGCGGCCCGTTCTGCGAAAACGGCAACATCGAGCTGGGCGGCAAACTACCAGTGAACACGCACGGTGGCCTGTTGTCGCAGGCGCACAACACTTCCATGAACCATGTGATCGAAGCCGTCGCGCAGCTGCGACTGGGCTGCGGCGAGCGCCAGGTCAAGGACGCGGAGTTGGGCGTCGTGACCGGCTGGGGCGGCCACGGACACGGTTCCATTGCCATTCTGCGAAATTAGGGAAAACACGATGAATACAAACGTGCACGACGACTACCAGCTGCCCGTGCTGCAGGGCACGGCCAAGGAGTTCTATACCTATTGCAAGGCGCATGACCTGCGTTTCCAGCGTTGCGCCCAGTGCAAGACCTTCCGCCACCCGCCGCGACCGCTATGCAATAAATGCTACTCGTTCGAGACCGAATGGGCTCCGGTAAAGGGCACGGGCAAGGTGTATTGCTGGACCGTGGCCATGGCGCCGATCGGCAAGGCCTGGGTGAGCTACATGCCCTATGCAGCGGTGGTGGTGGAACTCGATGAAGGGCCTCGCGTGGCCACGTGGGTAACCGGGATCCCTCCTGACCAGCTCAAGGTGGGGATGCCCGTCAAGGTCTGGTACGACGAGCTCACGCCTGAAGTGACGCTGGCCAAATTCAAGCCGCTCTGATCTCGCCACAGCCGTTGAATTGAATTCGGCCCCTTGCACCGTCAGGTTCAAGGGGCCGAATGCTTTTTGGGTCCGCTGCTCGGCAGCCGTCAGGCGGCGCCGTCCTTCTTCAGTGCCTCGATCTCGGCCGTACTCATGCCGAGTAGTGAACCCAGCACCTGCGCGGTATGCTCGCCGTGGGCCGGCGACGGCGCGACGCGCCCGGCCGGCTTGCCATTGATGTGCAATGGAAAAGCGATGCGCTTGTTCTTGCCGAGCTTGGCGTCCTCGATCTCGACGAGGTAGTTATTGGCCAGCAGCTGTGGATCGTTTGCGATGTCGGTGGGGCGCTGCACGCGCTCGAAGATCAGGTTCGGCTGCGCCGCGAATGTCTTCAGCCAGTAGTCCGAGGGCTGCGACGCGAAGCGGCCGATCAGGATCTTGGCGATGTCGGCGCGGTTGTTCCAGCGGCTTTCCACATTGGAAAACCGCGCGTCCTGGACCAGCTCGGGCATCTCGAGGCCGCGAAACAGTTCCGACCAGAGTTCCCCCGTCATCGCCGCGACGAAAATCCAGCGCTGGTCTGCGCACTGGTAGCAGGAGAGCAACGGATCCTGCGTATGGTCGGTCGGAAAGAGTTCCGCACCCTTGAACAACGCGTGTTGCAGGTTGAGATGGGCGAGCCACATCGCGCCACCAACCAAAGAGCCTTCCACTTTCTGGGGCTTTCCGGTGCGATCGCGCGCAAGCAGCGATGCAACGATGCCGAAGCCCACCACCATGCCGGAAACCCGGTCCGCCACGCCCGTTGCAGGCAGGAAGGGATCGCGCTTACTGCTCCCGGAAATCACCGTCATCGCACCCGAACGCGCCAGACCCACCGGGTCGAGTCCCGGCCGCTTGGATTCAGCGCCTTGCGGACCGAAGCCCGACAATGTGCCGAAGACCAGGTTGGGCTTCACCTTGACCAGCGAATCGAAATCGATGCCGAGCTTCGCTGCTGTCTCCCCGCGCATGTTGTGCAGGAAGACATCGGCCTTTTCGACCAGCCGATAAAGAGTCTTCCTGCCTTCAGGATGTTTGAGGTTCAGCGTGATTCCCTGCTTGCCTGCGTTGTAGGCCTCGAAGGCCGTGGTGCTACCGTTAGGCAGCGACGCATCCTGCCCATAAAGGCGCTTGGCCTTGCGCACCGGATCGACGCCCTTCGGGTCCTCGACCTTGATCACCTCGGCGCCGAGCGACGCCAGCATGCCGGTCGCCGTAGGGCCCGCATGAAACAAGCCCACCTCGATGACGCGTATGCCTTTGAGCGGTTGGGAGGACGGGTCTGGTTCATACGTTGTAGCCATGATTCTCCTCACTGAGTTCCAGGTTCGAGACGTCCCGTGCACAGGTCACGACGGACAATGATCAACGCAGCACGCTTCGCTTCGCGGGGGGCATCGCAGCCACGCGCGCAACCGCGCTCGAGTTTCTGTGGTTTCCGCGCCTGCGTCAATGCAAAATTCAATAACCGTTCTGCAACTGGCAAAAGCGCCGGCGCCCGAAGGGAAATGGCGTCCGCAAATGCAATTGCCCGCGTGCCATCCGCACCCGCGATCGCCCGACACTCGGCAGGAATCAAGACTAGAATCGGCAAGCTGCATTGCTCGGCCCATGCTCATCATCGAGGGGAGAACCATCATGAATCGCAAGCTCGCATCGCAGGGATACCGCATCCTCCATCTGATGGAGGCAATCATCGTTGCACTGGCCGTGGCGCTTCCCGCCCAAGCACAGCAGGCGGCCAGGATCTCGCCGGCCGCCGCGCAAGCAGAACTCGATGCACTCATCAAGTCCGCCAAGGCAGAGGGTGAAGTCACTTTCTACATATCGCTCACGGAAAACGTCGGCAAGCGCGTGGTCGACGGCTTCTCCGCCAAGTACGGCATCAAGACACAGTTCATCCGCCTGACGACTGCGGCCATGACGCAGCGCTATCTGACCGAAGCCGAGGCCGGCACGTTCGCCGCTGAGGTGGTGTTCAACGCCGGCACCGCCGCTCCCTACATCGAAACCCAGTCCAAGGGATGGGTCGAGCCGATATCGAAAGCGGCCCTACCCGTCATCACCAGCGGCGAGTACCCGGCCAAGTTCTTCGATGGCAACACGGCCATTGTGCAGGTCGCACCATGGACCATCGCCTACAACACCAACAAGGTGAAGGGCGCCGACATCCCGAAAGACTGGGCTGACCTGCTGAACCCGAAGTGGAAGGGCGAGGTGCTGGTGGCCGATACCAGCGTGGGCACGGTGTACGCCGAATTCTGGATCTTCATCCAGGACCGGTACGGCGAGGACTACTTCAAGAAGATTTCGCCGAACCTGCGCCGCTATCCTGGCGGCGTGCCCGCCATCCAGTCCCTGGCTGCCGGCGAAGGCAGTTTCCAGCTGCCTGTTCCAGTGGCGCTCGGACAAGGTCCGAAAGACAAGGGGGCGCCCGTCGCCATGGTCATACCCGACCTGAATACCGGGCTGGAGACGCGCGTGGTGATGACCGCGCGTGCCCGGGTGAAGCACCCGAACGCGGCACGCCTGCTCGCCAACTACGTGCTCACGCCGGAGGGAAACAAGGTGTTCAACAACGAGCCCGGCGGCGTAACTGTCTACGACACCGCGGGCTTGCCCAAGCAATATGAATCGCCCAAACCGGGTGCCGCAGCGCGCGTCAAGGAAATGTCGACCAAACTGGGCTTCTGAACCGGTCTGCGACAGTCTTCACACCACACCGAAGGAATCGCCATGCCAGCACCCACCGATCGACAGCTGCTCGACCAAATCGCCATGCAAGCCGTGGTGTCGCGCTACTTCCAGGGTGTCGATCGCAACGACCTCGCGCAGGTGCGCGCCTGCTTCACCGCGGACGTGAAAGGAACCTACGCCAACCGCGGCACCGTGGTCGGTGTGGATGAGGTGCTGGCTATGCTGCGCTCGCATTTCGAGAACATGGAAAACGGCACCATCCGCGTATGCACGCACTTCATGGGAACGTTCAATATCGACCGACTGGAGGGCGATTCGGCCGAGACGGAAACCTACGCGCTGGCATTCCTGGTGCGCGCAGGCGCAGCGACTTCCGACCCGGACGCCATGGCGATGCGCAGCCTGCGCTACCTCGACCGCTGGAAGCGCACCGCCGAAGGCTGGAAGATCTGCGAGCGCATCCATACCCTCGACTGGAGCTGCAAGCAGGCACCCGACTTCGCCACCACCATGGCAAAACGGCTGATGAGACTCCCCGGATCGACCCGGTAAGCAGGGTGCAGTGCGGCCGGGCCTGCGCGAGCTAGGGAACGGAGCGAGGGTTTAGCAGCGCGGCTCGAGCTGGGGAACGGAGCGAGAGTTGAGCAGCGCGGCCGAGCCTGCGGAGCAGGCCGCGCGGTCCCTTTACCCTGCGACGAACTTCTGCAGCTCGGTCACCACTTCCGGGTTGACCAGCGATGAAATGTCGCCCGGGTCCTGCCCGGTGAACACGGAGCGCACCACGCGGCGCATGATCTTCATATTGCGCGTGCGCGGCAGGTCGCTCACGAAGACCACGTCCTTGGGTCGATAGGATCGCCCCATTCCGTTGGTCACCGCGTCGCTCAGCTCGCGGCGCACGGCATCGTTCACGGCGACGCCCGGCATGGCCACGCAGACAAGGATCAACGTCGAGCCCTTGACCGGATCAGGCACGGCGATGGCGGCCGCCTCCGACACCTTGCCCGTCTCCAGCAACAGTCCCTCGATCTCCGACGGCCCGGTGCGTTTACCGGAAATCTTGATGGTGTCATCCGAGCGCCCGAGGATGAACCACAGCCCATCGTCGTCGCGCACCGCCCAGTCGCCCTGGCGCCACATGCCGGGGATGTGGCGCCAATAGGACTCGAGATAGCGCTCGTCGCCCGGGTCCTTCCACAGCCCGGGCGTCAGGCCGATGGAGGGAACGCGCAGCACCAACTCGCCCACCTGATTGGGCCCAACGGAGTTTCCGCCGTCATCGACGATGTCGGCCCCCACGCCAAGCGCTGCTGCACAGATGGAGCCGGGCTTGAGCGGCGCGAGCAGGTTGCCCACCGCGATGCAGCCGCCGACCTCGGTGCCACCCGTGCCGTTCAGGATGGGTACACGGCCATGGCAGACATTGTCGAACAGCCAGTTCCATGGCGTGTCGCTCCACGGCTCGCCGCCCGAGAAGATGATGCGCAGCTTGTCGAACCTGTAGCGCTGCACCTCGGCAATGTCATTGCGCATGAGCGAGCGCACCACTGTCGGCGCAAGCCCGAGGTAGGTGATCTGGTGCTGGTCGACCATGCGCCAGTAGCGGTCGGTGTCGGGAAAGTCCGGCGCGCCTTCGGCGATGAAGAGACTGCCTCCATGGTAGGTCGGCACCACTGCGCACATCGATCCCACCATCCATCCCATGTCGGAGAGGAAGAACCAGCGGTCATCCGGACCGAAGTCGGTGCAGATCCCGTAGTCGGTCACCGACTTCACGATGAAGTTCATCTGGGTGTAGATGGCCCCCTTGGGCTTGCCCGTGGTGCCCGAGGTAAACAGCAGCGCCGCCGGCGAGTCCACCGGCATGGGTTCGGTCGCGCAATCGGCCGACTTTCCCGCCACAAAGTCGTGCCACCAGGCATCGCGGCCCGGCTGCAGGGTCACCGGCCCGGCTTTTTCCATGTGCTCGCCCAGATGCCGCACAACGATCACGTGCTTCACGGTAGGCGAATGCGCCAGTGCGGCATCCAGCACGGCCTTCATGGCACCAGGCTTGCCACGTCGCCAGGTGCCATCCACAGTGACCACCGCCTTTGCTTCGCCGTCGCTCAGCCGTGTGGCGATGGGCGCGTCGCCGAAACCGGAGAACAGCGGCATGCAGATGGCGCCGATCTTCATGATTGCGAAATAGGCGATGAAGGTCTCTGGCACCTGGGGCATGTAGAGGCCAACCACATCGCCCTTGCCAATGCCGATGCCCTTGAGGCCATTGGCGAAGCGGCAAACCTCCGCGTCGAATTCGGCATAGGTGTATTGGCAGGTCCGCCCGTCCTCGCCCTCCCAGACCAGGTAGGTCCTGGACCAGGCCGGCGTGCCGCGGTGCCGATCCAGGCAGTTGAGCACGAAGTTGGTGGTCGCGCCGACGCACCAGCGCGCGCGCTCGATGCCGCCGGACACGTCGAGCACCTTCTCGTAGGGCGTATAGAAGCGAAAGTCGATGTAGCGCAGCAGCGCTGCCCAGAACCATTCAGGTTCGGCCACCGAACGCTGCAACAGCGTCGCGTAGTCCGGCGTGCCCAGTGCCTTCATGAAATGCGTCAGGCGCGCGGTGTCGCGCACCTCTTGCGTGGGCACCCAGCGAAACCGCTCCATGCCTGCTTCCATATCTTCGCCCCTCCTTTGATTCGCCAAGTGATCAGCCCGGCCGCGCCAACCTCGATGCTGACAACCGCCTCAAGACGAGGCTCATGGCGAAGTCTAATGCATCCTCAAAATAGGGTTCACAACGCAAATAAAGATCCTTATAATCAATTGTCCATGCGCAAGCGTGCCATCCTTCCGGGACCCAACGCATAGCAGCCCTCCGGGTCAATGGGCGTGCGAAGTCAGCGCGCATATCCGGAATGCAAGTTCAAGGAGAAATGCCAATGAACGCCACGTCGGTCAGTCCCCACCCCACGTCCAGCCAAGGGTCCTACGATGCCGTGGTCGTCGGCGCCGGATTTGCGGGCCTTTACGCCGTGTACCGATTGCGCAAGATGGGATTCACCGTGCGGGTCTTCGAGGCCGGCAGCGGCGTTGGCGGCACTTGGTTCTGGAATCGCTATCCGGGCGCACGCTGCGATGTGGAGAGCTACGAGTATTCGTACTCCTTTTCACCGGAACTCGAGCAGGAGTGGGACTGGACCGAGCGCTATCCGGCACAGCCCGAGATCCTCAAGTACATCAACCACGTCGCCGACCGCTTCGACCTGCGCCGCGACATCCAGATCAACACCCGCGTGAAGTCCGCGCATTTCGACGAATCCCGGGACTACTGGACGGTCACGACGGAAAAGGGCGATAGCGTCACCGCGCAATTCGTCATCATGGCCACCGGATGCCTGTCCGCGCCGCGCGTGCCGGATTTCAAGGGGCTGAAGCGCTTCAAGGGCGAGTGGTATCACACCGGCGACTGGCCGCATAAGGAAGTCAGCTTTGCGGGCAAGCGCGTGGGCGTGATCGGCACCGGCTCCACCGGCATCCAGGCGATCCCGGTCATCGCCGCGCAAGCCAAGCATGTGCACGTGTTCCAGCGCACGCCCAACTTCAGCCTGCCGGCACGCAACGGCCCGCAGGACCCGCAGAAGGCGAAACAGATGAAGGCCCACTATCCCGAGGTGCGCGAAAAAGCGCGCTGGTCCGGCAACGGCTATGCGCTGCTCGGCGACGTGCCTGCCAAGGGCGCACTGGAAGTGTCGGACGAGGAGCGCAATGCCACGTACGAGCGTTGCTGGGAGATCGGCGGCCCGACGCTGCCGCGCTCGTACAACGACACTGTGTTCAACAAGGCGGCCAATGACACCGCCTGTGAATTCGTTCGCAACAAGATCCGCCAGATCGTCAAGGACCCCAAAGTCGCGGAGATGCTTTGTCCCACCGGTTACGCCATCGGCACCAAGCGCCTGCCGATCGACACCGATTACTTCGCCACCTACAACCGCGATAACGTCACCCTGGTGAATGTGCGCAACGCGCCCATCGAGGAGATACTGCCGAACGGCCTTCGCACGACGGAGGCCACCTACGAGCTGGACACCATCGTCTTCGCCACCGGTTACGACGCCATGACTGGTTCGCTCCTGGCCGTGGACATTCGCGGCAGCCAGGGACGCGAACTGCGCGAAAAGTGGTCCGCAGGCCCGCGAACCTACCTCGGACTGCAGACCGCCGGCTTCCCCAACCTGTTCATGGTGACCGGGCCGGGCAGCCCGTCCGTCCTTTCAAACATGGTGACATCCATCGAGCAGCACATCGAGTGGATCTCCGATTGCATGGACAACCTGCGAAAGCAGGGCGCAACCCGCATCGAAGCCGACCTCAAGGCGGAGGATGCCTGGGTCGAGCACGTCAACCAGGTCGGCAGCAAGACCCTGTATCCAACGGCCAATTCCTGGTACATGGGCGCCAACATTCCCGGTAAGCCGAGGGTATTCATGCCTTACATCGGCGGCGTCGGCAATTACCGCATCAAGTGCAACGAGGTTGCAGCCAAGGGGTACGAAGGATTCAGGCTGGGTGGCGCCGCCCTCACGTCCGCGCGCAGCGCCTAGCCAACGGAGTTTCGTCGCAGGCATGTCCGCCGCAGCGAAACCCACGCGGCCGCCGAAGGCAGCACCCCGGGTGCTGCACGGGGCCGGGGGACCGGCCGTATCGCCAACCGCATCTGCGCGGCGACGCGGCGTCAAGACATCGGTCTCAGTCGCCCTGGATATCGTCCGCGACATCGTGTCGCAGCGCCTCCAGGCTGGCGACAAGCTGCCGCTCGAGTCGGAGCTGCTCAAGCACTACGGCGTGAGTCGCGCATCGCTGCGCGAGGGCATGCGCCTCCTGGAAGTGCAGGGTCTGTTGTCGATACGACCCGGTCCCGGAGGGGTGGTGGTCGGCGGTGCCCATCCGGCCAATCTGGGTCGCAGCCTGATGCTGCACATGCAGTTCGTCGGCGCAACCTATGACGAACTGATGGACACCTGCATCTGGACCGAAGGCCAGCTGGCCGAACTGGCGGCCAGGAATCGCGACCGCAAGAAGGTGCGGCGCCTGATGTTGCCCTTCCTGAGCCAGTCGGATGCGCACAGTGCTGCCTCCGGATTCGAACACCCCATCGAAGAAGGCCTCGACTTCCACCTGGCAGTGGGCGCGCTGGTGGAAAACCGCGTGCGTGCCTTCATGCTCATGATGCCCGGACAGGTCCTGGTCGAACACATCATCAGCAACGTCGAGCGCAAGTTCCTCGAAGACCCGTTCGTGCACGACCACGAAGCCATCGCCGTCGCCATCATCGCCGGCAATGCCATGCGCGCCGGAAAACTCATGCGCGACCACTTCGAGCATCTCAACAAGTACTTCCGCACCTACTGGCCGCGCGCGGTGGCCGACAAGATCCAGGGGCGCTAGCTACTTGTGCTCGGGCAACAGTTACTGAGTCCAATATGCCGTGCTCCGGCGCAGACTAGAAAGTTCCAATATATCCTTGTCAGGATATATTCTGTTTATCAATGTCTAATAAGTTTTATTGAACTTATTTGTCAGTATATTGAATGCTCTCTCCACCGTTCAATCAAACCCGGTCGTCAGCGTAGAATCCGCGCATGAATCCTCAGCTTGCCGCCCCCATCGTCGTTGCACTGCTGGCGCTGGGCATGTCGCTGTCCTTTCTCGTCGCTGACCGCAGTTCGCCCATCAGCCGTACCCTGGCCGCGTTCCTCGCCTGCATCGGCGTGTCGATTGCGGCCAGCGTCCTGATCGCACTGCCCATGCAGCTGCGCGGCGACATTCCGGCCTGGCACGGCCTGTTCGCCCTGCCCGAGGCACTGGCCTTCATCCTGGCCGCCGAGTGGCTGCTGCGCCTGCGCCGCACCGTGCCCGCGGGCAAGATGTTCACCCGCGCCGGCGACAACATGTTGCGCGTGGCACAGGCCCTGGGGGCGCTGTATGGCGTCTTGTCCCTGGTGTTTCCACAAGAGCAGTTCCACCAGTTCACGAATGTCTTTCGCGATGCCTCCGACCAAATCCACTCGATGTTCTTCGTCTTTGCCACGCCACTGGCCCTGGGACTGCTGCTCATCATCTGGTCGGGCTTGCTGCTGCTCAACCGCCGCCCCGACAAGGCCGAGGCGTTGCGCGGCATCGCCTTCCTGCTCGGCGCCCCCTTCATGGCCTCGGGCATCCTGCTTCCCCTGGGCCTCGCGCCGATCGGCACCGCCATCGGCCTGCTCATTTTCCTCGTCGGGGCGGTGCAATACCACGTGACGCAGGGCCGGCGCGCGCAGTTCATGGCGCGCTTCCTGTCGCCTCAAGTGGCCGACATGGTGAGCCGGCGCGGCCTGAAGAGCGCCACCGACGTGCAGACCCTGGAGCTGTCCGTGGTGTGCTGCGACCTGCGCGGGTTCACCGCCTTCTCGGCGGCCACGCCCTCGAAGAAGGTCATCACCATCCTGCGCGAGTATTACGACGCTGTCGGCGAAGCCGCCGCCGAGTTCGGCGGCACCATCAAGGACCAGGCCGGCGACGGCGTGCTGATCCTGGTCGGGGCGCCGATTGCCTTCGAGGATCACGCCGAGCGCGCGGTCAGCCTCGCTCGCCTGATCCGCACCCGCGGCATGGCAGTGGTCGGGCGCTGGTCGGACGGCGACCTGCATCTGGGGGTCGGCGTGGGAGTCGCCAGCGGTTTTGTCACCGTGGGCGTGATCGGCGCGGCATCCCGGCTGGAGTACACCGGCGTCGGCCCTGCGGTAAACATGGCTTCGCGCCTGTGCGCGGAAGCAGCGCACGGGGAAATCCTGGTCGATGCCCGCACCACCGAACTGTTGGCAGCGTCAGAACACCGCAAGGCATTGACCGAAAGCACGCCGCTACAACTCAAGGGATTTGCCGATCCGGTGCAGCCCTATCGGCTCGCCGCGAGCTGAACCGCGCAGTTTTCGCGGCAGCGAGCCGGCGGCCACCGCTCAGCGCCGCGAAAACCGGTAGATGTAGTAGCGGTCTTCGCGCGCGCCTGGCGGCAACGGCAGGCGCGTAGTCCCCGGCACCGTGATCGGCAGATCCGACAGGACCAACGCGCCCTCGGCCAGTGCCGGCGCAAGGTGCGCGGACACCAGTCCTGCCATGGCGCTGTTATGTTCCTGAGAAAAAGATCCCACATCTGAATGCGCCAGCACCACCTGCCCGGCAAAGCGTGCGGCGGCCGCAGGCAGCGTTGCCGCCAGCTCGCCCAGGATGATGTGATCGGCTTGGGGAGTGCAATCCGGATAGCTGTTCACCGCGCGATCGAACACATAGATATCTCGCCCTGGCAGGTAGCGGCGCAGGTGGCTGAAAGTACGCCCGTGACCCAGGCCCATTTCGAAAACCGGTCCTGGCATGCCAGATAATTCCTGGAACACCCAGGCCAGGCAGGCCACCTGCGCCTCCATGCGGTACAGCAGCTTCTCCAGACGCGATATTCGTTGCGTGTCGATCTGTGTCATGGCGCGCATTGTCGGGGGCAAGGGGCCGTATTGCAAGGGATGCCTTGGCGCATACGTAGGATGTCCGCGGCATGATAGGCTGTCCACAGTCGAACCGCGCGGGAACGGGCGTGCAGCCTGCCCTTGCCCGAGCGCGCAACGGGTAGCATCATGATGCCGCACAGTCCGCGGAATCAACACAGGAGGAACAGTACCGGTGGTATTCAACGTGATCGCCGTCTTGATGGTGGGTGCGGGCGTCGCGCTGCTGATTGCCGCGTTGCCGCCGGCGCGCCGCCTGGTGTTCGAACTTCCCGTCGGGCGCATGCGCCGGCAATGGACCTTACTGGCCGGCACCATATTCATCGCAGTACTCGGCGACACCGCCTACCTGGTCGCCTGGTGGGGCAGCCACGGCTCGATCGCAGACCTGCTGGTGCCGCTGCTGTTCCTTGCGAGCGCCGCGTTTGCCCTGCTTGCCACGCGCCTGTCGCTCACCACCATCGTTGCGGTGCGCCGCCTATCGACGCTGGAACGCAAGGACGTCACCGATGCGCTGACCGGCGCCATGCAGGGCCGGCTGTACCTGGACGGGCGCATGCGCGAGGAGCTGGTGCGCGCCGACCGGCACGGGCTTGCGGTGTCGGTTCTGCTGCTCGACCTGGACGACTTCAGCAGCATCAACAATACCTATGGGCATGCCGTCGGCGACCAGATCCTCACCGAGATCGGGCGCATCATGAGCGGCAGCATGCGCGAATCGGACGTGCTGGTGCGCTACAGCGGCGAAGAAATGGCAGTGCTCGCCACCCACACGCCGCCCGAGTCGGCCATGGGTCTGGCCGAGCGCCTGCGTCGCGACATCGAAGTCGGCGCGCGCAAGGCACTGCGCGAAGCCCAGGGCGCCAAACGCGTCATCACCGTCAGCATCGGCGTGGCCGGTCGTCCGGAAGGCAAGAGCGTGGCACGCGCCCCCGAGGAGATCTTCAAGCTGGCCGAGGACGCGCTCGC
>CANJRC010000052.1 GCA_947476535.1 Betaproteobacteria bacterium | reverse complement strand
GGATAAATACTGCCAATTTTGTATATCAGTCCATTTCTATCCGACATAAGCACATTAAAAACTGACACATATGCCTATGCCATGGCGGCTTTTCGGGGCCCCCTTTGCAGCGCAGGGCAGTCGCCGCAGGCGACCGATGCATCGGGGGTGTGCTTTTCTCTGGTTACTCTCTTTTGCACAAGCAAAAGAGAGTAACTCGCCGTCAGGCGAAACCCTGAATATCAAATAACGCGCCATCAAGCAAAAGGGTTCTTTCAGTCTTAACAAGACTAAAATCCCCCATATATGAAACAACTTATCCTCGCCTCCTCCAACCCCGGCAAGCTCCGCGAGTTCGCCCAGATGTTCGCCCCGCTCGGAATCGAACTGATCGCCCAATCGTCGCTCGGCGTCGCCGATGCCGATGAACCGCACGACACCTTCCTCGAGAACGCATTGGCCAAGGCGCGCCATGCAAGCCGGCAGGCGAAGCTGCCGGCGATGGCCGACGATTCGGGTATTTGCGTGCGGGCGCTTGACGGGCAGCCCGGGGTGCATTCGGCACGCTTTGCCGATGTGGCGGGTGCCGGCGATCGCGCGAGCCAGGACGCCCTGAACAACGAGAAATTGCTGGCCTTGCTGCGCGGCAAGCCCGATCGTGTGGCGCATTACGCGTGCGTCATCGTGCTGGTGCGCCACGACAAGGATCCCGAGCCGCTGGTGGCGCATGGCACTTGGCAGGGACTTATCGCTGATGCGCCGCGTGGCGCCAATGGTTTTGGCTACGATCCTTATTTTTTCCTGCCGGATCTGGGCAAGACGGCCGCGGAGCTCGAGCCCGGGGAGAAGAATATGTTGAGCCACCGCGGCAAGGCGCTGCGTCGCCTGCTCGCGCAGTTGAAGGCGGGCGCCTGATGGCCACGCCAGGGCCGGTGCAAGCGCGCGTGGCCATGCCGTCGCGATTGGGTGAAGTGAAGCTGTCGGCGCTGCCGCCGTTGTCCCTGTACGTGCATATGCCCTGGTGCGTGAAGAAATGCCCCTACTGCGATTTCAATTCCCACGAGCTGCGGGGATCGCTTGCGGACGAGGCCTACGCCGATGCGCTGATCCGCGACCTCGAGATTTCCCTGCCGCTCATCTGGGGGCGGCGCGTCTACAGCATCTTCTTTGGCGGCGGGACGCCGAGCCTGTTTCCCGCTGCGAGCATTGACAAATTGCTGATGGCGTTTCGCGCGCGACTGCCGATCGACGCCGAATGCGAGATCACGCTGGAGGCCAATCCGGGCACTTTCGAGGCGGAAAAATTCCGCGACTACCGGGCGGCGGGCGTGAATCGGCTGTCCATCGGCATCCAGAGCTTCAACCCGAAGCACCTCAAGGCGCTGGGGCGCATCCATGACGATACCGAGGCGTGGCGTGCGGTCGAGATCGCCTCGCGCCACTTCGATAATTTCAACCTCGACCTGATGTACGCGCTGCCTGAGCAGACCCCGGCCGAAGCGCTCGTCGACTGCGCCGCCGCGCTCAGCTGCGGTACCACGCACCTGTCCTTCTATCACCTGACGCTGGAACCCAACACGCTGTTCCATACCCACCCGCCACCGCTGCCCGACGACGATGTGGCGGCGCAGATGCAGGATGACCTCGAGGCGAAGCTGGCGGGAGCTGGATACGGGCATTACGAAACCTCGGCCTATGCCAGGCCGGGACGCGAATGCCGGCATAACCTCAATTACTGGCAGTTCGGGGACTACCTGGGAATCGGCGCCGGAGCGCACGGCAAGCTGTCGTTTCCCGATCGCATCCTTCGGCAGGCGCGCTACAAGCTACCCAAGAGCTATGCCGACGAGTTGGCCCGGGGTTCCGCTGTCAGCCAGGAAAACGAAGTGGGCGTGCGCGACCTGCCGTTTGAATTCATGATGAACGCCTTGCGGCTGACCGAGGGCTTTGCCGTCACCACATTTACCGAGCGAACGGGGCTGCCGATATCGGTCGCAGCTAAGGCGCTTCTTGCTGCCGAAGAAAAGGGACTGATCGAGCGCACCCATGAACGCATCCAGCCCACGGAGCGCGGGCGCCGGTTCCTGAACGACCTGCTGGAGCTGTTCCTGCCGGAT
Organism: Betaproteobacteria bacterium; assembly: GCA_947476535.1. Classification (GTDB taxonomy): domain Bacteria; phylum Pseudomonadota; class Gammaproteobacteria; order Burkholderiales; family SG8-39; genus CAIYPG01. The sequence goes on along the minus strand of CANJRC010000052.1, from coordinate 23,256 downwards.
GCGCCAAAGAGCAGGGGGCGCACACCTCTCCAGGCCTTGCGACCGCTGAAGTAAAGTACTGTGGTGCAGCGCAGTTCATCGAAATCGTTCGGAGGGAGGCGTCGCGATGAAGGGCACGCTGAGGAGCGTGAAAGCGCTGGTATTCGATGTCTTTGGCACTGTGGTCGACTGGCGCGGTAGCGTCATCGCCGAAGGCAAGGCACTTTCCCGAAAAAAGCGCCTCAGTGTCGACTGGGGAGCCTTCGCCGACCTCTGGCGCGCCGGTTACGTGCCGGCCATGGACCGCGTGCGTCGCGGCGAGCTGCCCTGGACCACCATCGACGTGCTCAACCGCATGATCCTCGTTGAGTTGCTGGCGAAGTTGCGCATCGGCACGCTGAGCGAAGCGGAGAAGGACCATTTCAACCGCGTCTGGCACCGGCTCAGGCCCTGGCCCGATGCGGTCAAGGGGCTGGCGCGGATGAAAAAGAAGGTGCTTGTTGCGACCTTGTCCAACGGCAACATGGCGCTCCTGACCAACATGGCAAAGCACGCCGGCCTGCCCTGGGATTGCGTGCTATCAGGGGAACTGTTTCGTCACTACAAGCCGGACCGCGAGGTGTATCTCGGTGCTGCGCGCCTCCTCGGGCTTCGCCCGGGCGAGTTGATGATGGTGGCGGCACACAAGAGCGACCTGGATGCGGCGGCGGCGGCCGGGTTACGTACGGCCTTCGTGCGGCGACCGCTGGAATTTGGCGATCCGGCGCTGAAAGACGTGAAGCCGGAGGAGCGCTTCGACATCAATGCCGCGGACTTCCTCGATCTGGCCAAGAAGATCGGCGCGTGAGAGGGACCGGCCGCGCTGCTACGCAGGCTCGCGCGGCCTGGGTGAGGCGAGGACCGGCCACGCAGCTACCCAGGCTGGCGCGGCTTGGGTGAGGCGAGGACCGGCCACGCAGTCCTGCATCCGCGAGCGTCCCGGTGGTGAGATCTCCTCGGTACTTAACGCTTGCTGAACACCAGGTCCCATACGCAGTGCCCGAGCTTGAGGCCGCGGGTCTCGAATTTGGTCTGCGGCCGGTAGCTTGGGCGGGGCGCGAAGCCCGCAGCTTCGGCGGCGGTATTCAGCAACGTCGGCTCGGCCGACAGCACCTGCAGCATCTGCACGGCGTATTCCTCCCAGTCGGTGGCGGTGTGCAGGTAGGCGCCGGGCTTCATGCGCGATGCCAGCAGGGCGATGAGCGGCGGCTGCAGCAACCGGCGCTTGTGATGGCGTTTCTTCGGCCACGGGTCGGGAAAGAAGATGTGCACCCCGTCCAGGGATTCGGGTTCGATCATCGTCTGCAACACCTCGACGGCATCATGCTGGATGATGCGGATGTTGGTGAGACCTTTTTCGCCGATTTCCTTCAGGAGACTCCCCACGCCGGGCGTGTGCACTTCGATGCCAAGGTAATCCTTGTCGGGGTTGGCGGCGGCAATGCGCGCCGTGGTCTCGCCCATGCCAAAGCCGATCTCCAGAATCTTGGGCGCCTTGCGCTCGAACGCGGCCTCCAGCGACAGCGGTGCGGGCGCGAACGGAATGCCAAAGCGTGGAAGCAACGCGTCATGCGCGCGTTGCTGTGCGGCGGAGACGCGCCCTTGTCGCAGCACGAAGCTTCGGATGGCGCGGCGCGGCAGTTGTTCGGGCGTGGTCAATGAATTCCTTCAGGCGCGGTATAGTACGGCGCGCGGCGGCTGTGCTGCGCTCGTGTGGCAGCTTGTGCGAAGCGTGGCAGGGTCCGCTTTGACCGAGTTTCGGGGAAATCGTCGAGAGAGAGGAACATCATGGTCTTAATGTATCGGAAATCATCTGTGGGAAGTATGGCGCAGCGCGAAGATAGGCTGCGGCACAGACTCATGCTGGCGGCGACGCTGATCCTGGCTGCCGGCGCCCTGTTTACAGTGGGGCGAGCCTTCGCACAGGCCGGCGTGGCAAATGAGCTGGAAGCGCTGATCAAGGCCGCCAAGGCCGAGGGCGAGGTGTCCCTCTACTCGGCAGCCACCGAGAACGTGCCCAAGCGCGTTGGCGCCGCTTTTACCGCCAAATACGGCATCAAGTTCAACTCCAATCGCATCTCCAGTGCGCCGCTGATGCAGCGCTATTCGGCAGAGTCGGAAGCCGGGAACGTGGCCGCCGACATTGCCTGGATTGCCGGCGGCGTGCTGCCTTTCACCGAAAACGCGCTCAAGCGCGGCTGGATCGAGCCGGTAGCCCAGGCAGGGTTGCCAGTCGTAAAAAGTGGTGAGTTTCCAATGGCGTTCATGCGCCCGAACAGTGCTGTAGCCCAGGTTGCGCCCTGGGGCATCACCTACCATACCGACCGGCTGAAAGGCGCCGACATCCCCAAGGACATCAAGGACATTCTTGCCCCGCGCTTCAAGGGACAGATCTTGTTGCCGGATCCACGCTCATCCGATGTGTACCTCGCGTTCTGGGGCCTGGTGCTGGATCGGTTCGGCGAGCAATTCTTCACCCAGTTGCGGGCGCTGGAGCCGCGGCGCTTTGCCAGCGGGGTGCCGGCGGTGCAGGCGCTCGGGGCAGGCGAAGGGCTGGTGGAACTGCCGGCGGTTCCCGCCCAGGTACTCGCCACCAAGAGCACGGGGGCCCCTGTGGACATTTCCATCCCGTCGCTGACCACGGGCCTGGAGATGGAAGTCGTGCTAACCGCGCGCGCTCGCGCCAAGCACCCCAATGCGGCGCGACTGCTGGCTAACTACGTGATGTCGAGGGAGGGCAACAAGGTCTTCAACGATGACCCAGGCGGCGTGACTATCTACGACACCAGCGGCCTTCCTAAGCAGTACGAAGCGCCCAAGGAAGGCACCGGCGCCCAGGCGACCGGCGCACGACGCGAGCAATTGACCAAGTTGCTGGGTTTCTAGGGCTCTCAGTCAGCAAAGGCAGAGTGAGGGGAGGGGATGGAGCTGAAGGGCTGCGTTGCTTTGGTCACCGGGGCCTCCAGCGGGTTGGGGCGGGCTGTGGCGCAGGCCTTCGGTGAGGTAGGTTCCAGCGTCGCCGTCGGCTATCGGGCGGGACGCGAAGCGGCGGATCAGACCTGCGCTGCCATCATCGCTGCGGGAGGGCGGGCCGCGCCGATTCGGCTCGAACAGACGGACCCTGCTTCCATCTCCTCCGCCGTCGCGGACACGGTGAAGCAGTTCGGGCGCATCGACATACTCGTCAACAACGCTGCGTGGAGCACGGACATCCCGTTCGCCGACCTTGAGGCCATGACCCCGGAGCTGTGGGACCGCATCCAGACCACCAACCTGCGCGGCCCGTTCCTCCTGGCGCGGGCCTGCGCGCCGCACATGCGCGCGCAACGGCGTGGTCGCATCGTCAACGTGTCGGGGGCCAGCGCATTTACAGCCTCTGGCAGCAGCCTCGCGCAGGCCACGGCCAAGGCGGCGCTTGTGCACCTCACGCGCTGCCTGGCGGTGGCGCTGGCGCCGGATATCACGGTCAACTGCGTGGCGCCCGGGCTGATGGAAGGCACCGGGATGGGGGCACGGGTATCGCCGGCGGGGGTGGAGGCGGCGCGAGCCCGCACCTTACTCAAGCGCACCACGCCGATGGACGACGTCACGGCGCAGGTGCTGGCATTCTGCCGTTCCGACACCGTGACCGGCCAAACGCTTTTGATCGACGGCGGGCACGCGTTCCATTAAATGGCAGTAATCGCTCGCGCTATTCAAGAGGGGCGGGGATGAGTAACCTTAATTGTCAGGGTTTACCGGGTCCTGCCGTGGCTGAAATCATGCCGCCAGTCGGCGAGCTTGGCGCCGCGCTGTAGAGTTTTTTCGGCATGCGTCCTGCGAGCCAGGCCTCGCGCCCGGCCTCCACGGCCTTTTTCATGGCGCCCGCCATCTGCACCGGATCGCGCGCGGCGGCGATCGCCGTATTCATGAGCACCGCATCGCATCCCAGTTCCATGGCGATGGCGGCATCGGAGGCCGTTCCCACGCCGGCGTCCACGATCACCGGCACCTTGGCCGCCTGGATGATGAGTCGCAGGTTCCACGGGTTGAGGATGCCCATGCCGGAGCCAATGAGTGAGGCCAGCGGCATCACCGCGACGCAGCCGATCTCCTCCAAGCGCTTGGCGATGATGGGATCGTCGCTGGTATAGACCATCACCTTGAAGCCGTCCTTCACCAGGGTCTCGGCGGCCTTGATCGTCTCGATGACGTTGGGAAACAGCGTGGTCGGGTCGCCCAGCACTTCGAGCTTGACCAGGTCGTGCCCATCGAGCAGTTCGCGCGCCAGGCGCAGTGTGCGCACGGCGTCATCCGCGGAGTAGCAACCGGCGGTGTTGGGCAGGTAGGTGAACTGCGAGGGCGGCACGGCATCCAGCAAGGAGGGCTGGCCGGCCTCCTGGCCGATGTTGGTGCGGCGGATGGCGACCGTCACGATCTGCGCGCCGCTCGCGTCGATTGCGAGCCTCGTCTCGGCGAAGTCCTTGTACTTGCCCGTCCCGATCAAGAGGCGCGAGGCATAGGCTGTTCCGGCAATGTCGAGGGTGTCGGTCATCGTGTCTGTTCCTGCTGAGGGTTCGCCGTGCGTCAGCCGCCGCCGACCGCAACGACAATTTCGAGTTGATCGCCGGCTTCGAGCGTCGTCTGTCCATAGCGGCTGCGCGGCACGATGTCGCCGTTGCGCTCCACGGCAACCTTCTTCCCCGCCAGCGCCAGCTCATCGATCAGGGCGGCAAGGTTCGTCCCCTGCGGGAGGGTGCGTGACTCACCGTTGATGGATAGCTGGATCATGGCGGTTTCGCCCGGGCTGGGCCGCTACATCGGGTTGGGACTCGGGTTGGGCACGGGCTCATGGCCGTTGTGGCGCGTTTGTATGAAGGCCCGTGAATGATCTTATCACGCGATACCGCCCTGGCCCCTGGCGACAGTCATGCCGGCAGGGGTTCCTTGACTGGTGGCGGCGCGCAGCCATAACATGGGCATTCTGTCGCTTATTCGGCCCGCTCGGGCCTACAGCAAAGGATTGCCGCAATGTCTGCATTGGTCGTCTCAAAGTACAAGGAAGCCGACGAGTTCCTGCGCAACACCACCCTCAAGCAGGGTCTCTACGACGAGGGTGCCATCCTGATGAAGGATGTGCTGGTGAACCTCTTCGGCGAGGAGCACCAGGCGCGGCGGCACCTGGCGCAAAAGCTCTTCCGGCGCGAGTACTTCCGCAATTACGAGCGCAAGATCTTCCCGCAGACCATCCGCGAGACGTTGAAGCCCTATCTGGAGCGCGGCGGCGGAGACCTGGCGGATTTCGGATACCACGTGCTCATGAACCTCACCGCCGACTCTTCGGGGATCGACCGGCCGGAACGCTCGATCCAGGAAACGGCCACCATGCTGCGCATGATCCTGTCCTTCAGCAAGGCGGCCACCCTCGGGCAGATCACCGTGGGCGACCCGGTCGCCATTCGCAAGGAAATCGAGGATACGCTGGTGGAGTTTGATGCGGTGTTCTTCGGCCCCTCGGAGCGCCGGCGCCGCGCCCTCATCGACCGTGTGGCGCGCGGGGAGATGCCGGAGTCGGAATTGCCGCGCGATCTCTTGACCATCCTGATGCAGAACGAGGACAACATCGAGCTGCCGCGCGACAAGCTGATGAAGGAGACCGCGTATTTCCTGTTCGTGGGCGCGCTGTCCTCGACCCACGCGCTGACCCATGTGATGCACCATGTCTTTACCTGGCGCGCCGAGCATCCCGAAGACGACGCGCTGTTGAAGAACGAGGCCTGGTTCCTGCAGCGTTGTGTGTGGGAGGCCCTGCGCCTGCACCCGCCCACACCGGAACTGAACCGCAAGCTCACCTGCCCGGTGCGAATCAAGAGCCGCCCGGAGGCCGTCGAGGGCGGGGACCTGATCGTCGATATGCGGGCGGTGAACCAAGACCCCTCGATGTTCGGCGCCGACACAGCGGCATTCAATCCGCATCGCGCCGACCCGCCGCAAGGCTGGTTGTACGGGGTGACCTTCGGGTTGGGCACGCATGCCTGCCTCGGACGCATCCTCGTCGCCGGCACGCCGATCCATCCGGGCAGCGACCCGAAAGACGCCGAGTACGGAAACCTGTACCTGATCGTTCGCGCGCTGCTCGACCATGGCGCAGCGCCCGATCCCGCCAATCCGGCCGCCATGGATACGACCACGACGCGAAAGAACTGGCTGAAGTATCCGTTCCTGCTCGACAAGCCGTAAGCGCGCGGCTTCGCGCGATTTGCGCAAGGCACAAAGAGAAGTTGCACGATATCCATTCCCACCATCAAGAGGATCTGTGATGAAGCGCTCGTTCAAGCAAGTGGTGGGCATTGTGTGTGGGGCCGTGATGGGGGTGTTTGCGTTCGAGGCATCGGCCCAGGCCTGGCCGTCCAAGCCGATCACGTTCTACATTTCGATCGCGCCGGGTTCGGTGTTCGAGAGCACGTTCCGGGTCATGGCTGCGGAGGCGTCGAAAATCCTCGGGCAGCCGCTGATTGTCGAAAACAAGGTGGGCGCCGGCGGCAAGATCGGGCTGCAGGCGCTGATGTCGGCCCCCAATGACGGCTACACCATCGGCATGAGCTACAGTGGCGCGATGGTGACCCGTGTGGTTCTCGATGAAGGGTTCAACATCCAGCCGGGCAAGGACTACATTCCCGTCACCGTTTCCTTCCTGTCACCCTTCGTCATTGCCGCCAATGCGAGCGCGCCGTTCAAGGACCTGAGCGGGATGCTGGCCTATGCCAAGGCGAATCCCGGAAAGCTCGGCGTGTCGGGCACCAGCCCTAGCTCCAATGCCCACCTTTCCTGGGAGATGTTGAAGGCGATGACAGGCGCCAACATCAATGTAGTGACGCATCGCGGCGAAGCACCGGCCGTCATCGACCTGCTCAATGGCAGCGTGACGGCAGCAGTGGTCTCGGGGTCCATCAAGCCGCATTTCGACAGCGGCAAGGCGTTCGGGATCGCCACCACGGGCAGCAAGCGCTGGAGCGCATTTCCCAACCTGCCCACGCTCGACGAGTCGGGCGTCAAGGGGTTCAATGTCTATGGCTGGTACGGCATCGTCCTGCCTGTAGGCACGCCGATGTCTATCGTCGCGCGCGTGCACGATGCATTCACCCGACCGCTGGCGACGCCGGAAATGAAGAAACGGCTGCTCGACGGTGGCATGGAGCCGGGCGGAAACAGTCCGGAGGAATTCGCCGCGCTCGTTCGTTCCGACATCGAACGCTGGCGCCCGGTTCTGCTGAAGGCGAACATCAAGCTGGAGTAAGCTGTAACTGATCGGAAATAACTGCTTGATTGACTTCAATGTCACGGGTTTACAGGTATTAGCAGGTTATTTACTGACATTGCATGCGCGCCGATACACTCGATCAGGTGGGCGCGCGGACGCGATGGCACGACATTCAACTTCAGGAGGATTGATGAGGCTTCTATTCAAGGCAATGTGCGCTGCCCCGTTTCTGATGGCCCTGGTGGCGATGGATGCATCGGCCCAGGCCTGGCCCTCGAGGCCGATTAACTTCTACATTTCCATCGGACCGGGATCCTTTTTCGAGAGCACGTTGCGGGTGGTGGCGGCCGAGGTATCGAAGGTTCTCGGGCAGCCCGTCATCATCGAGAACAAGGTGGGCGCCGGCGGCAAGATCGGCCTGCAGGCGATCATGAATTCACCGCCTGACGGCTACACCATCGGGCAGACCTTCAACGGGGTTGTCGTCACGCGCGTCCTTCTGGACAAGGACTTTGCGCTGCTGCCCGGCAAGGACTATGCGCCGATCACGATGCTGTTTTCCTCGCCGCTGGCGATCATCGCGAACAGCAGCGCACCGTTCCGGGACTTTGCCGGCATGATGGCCTATGTGAAGGCCAATCCCGGCAAGCTCAACGTGTCCGGGGCCAGTCCCAGTTCCAACTCTCACCTGTCGTGGGAGTTGCTGAAAACGCTGACCGGTGCCGATATCAATGTGGTCACGCATCGCGCCGAGGCCGCCGCCGTGGTCGACCTGCTCAATGGCAGCATCACGGCGATGGTGGGATCCACTTCCTTGAAGTCCATGGTGGAGTCGGGGAAGCTGATCGGCGTTGCGGTCACCAGTCCGCAACGCTGGGACGCATTCCCGAACTTGCCCACGCTGGATGAGGCGGGGGTGAAGGGGTTCGACGTGCAAAGCCTGAACGGCATCGTCGCGCCTGCCGGCACCCCGCCAGCCATCATCGCGCGCCTGAACGAAGTCTTTCGCAAGGCCCTGTCTCCCGAGATTCGCAAGCGCATGGCGGACGGCGGGCTCATCCCGGTCACCTCGACACCAGAAGAATATGGCAGCCTGATGCGCAGCGAACTCGAGCGCTGGCGGCCCGTCATGCAGAAGGCCAACCTGAAGCTTGAATAGGATCGACTCCAAAAGGAGCGCTGCATTCACCTGATGCCGTGACAGTGAAACGTCGAGCAGCTTCTGCGTAGAAATGGTTCCTACGTCGCCGGGGCGGCCTCTTGCAGGTAGCGCCCTTGCGAATGGCCTTTCAATGTCGTGCGGCACATGTGCCGCACCTGGTCCGGGTCGTAGTCCCGCGGCGCCAGGTGCTGGGTGCAGCGGTTGTCCCACATGACCAGGTCGCCCACCCGCCAGTAGTGGCGGTAGGTGAACTCCGGCCGCGTGGCGTGGCGGTGCAGGTACTGCAGGAGGCCGGCACTTTCCTCCCGGTTCATCCCGTGGATCTGGCGGATCAGTGATTCATTGACGAACAGCGCTTTGCGGCCTGTTTCCGGATGCACCGTCACCAGTGGTTGCACCACGGCCGGGTTGTCGCCGATGTCGGCGCTTACCTTGTCGGCTTCGCGAGCACCGATGCCGCGGTTGCCATAGAAATACCCAAGATCCTGCACCGATTCCAGCGGGTCGAGCACGCCCTTCATGGTGTCCGACAGCGTATTGTAGGCCGCGTACATGCTGGCGAACCAGGTGTTGCCTCCGGCCTCGGGCATGGCTCGGCAGTATAAGAGCGAGCCCAGCGACGGGCGCGTGGTGGCTGAGCCGTCGGTGTGCCATTGGCGGCCGACCTCCGCCGTTTCCGAGCGCTTGCCATCGATAATGCGATTGGTGATTTCCAGGATTTCCGGGTGCTCCTTGCCTTGGAGGTTCTTCAGCGCATGCAGTTCGAGCTCTCCGAACCGGCGGCTGAAGCGGATGTGTTCTTCAGTGGTGAGATTCTGTCCCGGAAAAACCAGCACGAGATGCTCCAGCCAGGCGGCGCGGATGGCGGCGATCATGCCCGCATCCAGGTCCTGTTTCAGGTCGACGCCGGTGATCTCGGCGCCCAATGCGTAAGCTAGTTTTCGTACTCTCATCGCGCGCTCCTTCATGACGGTGCCCAAGGCAACATGTTAGCCAATTGTGGCGGATATCTACTGCGTGATTCCCAACTGGGTCACCAGCGCCGACAACTCCTTTGTGTCGCGTAGCAGGCGTGCCTGGGCCTCGGCCTGGCTCGTCCCCAGAGTCGTCGCGCCGTACTCGGCCATGCGCTTTTGCGTGTTGGGCTTGGCGAGGAACTTGCGAACCTCGTCACCTAATCGGGCGATGATCGGCTGCGGCGTTCCCTTGGGTGCCGCAAGGCCCCACCAGATCGAGTACATGTAGTCAGGCAGGCCGACTTCCGGCGCACTGGGCACTTGCGGTAGGGAAGACAGCCGCTTGCTCCCTGATACGGTGAGCACGCGCACGGCGCCGGCATTGTGCTGCCCCGCCAGGCCTGCGGTCGTGCTGGTAGCGAAGATCACGTCCACCTGGCCGCCCACGAGCGCCGCCATCATCGGGCCCGCACCCTTGTAGGGAACGTGCACGAAATCGGTCCCGGTAATTTTCTTGAAGATCTCCCCCGCGATGTGATTGGCCGTTCCTGCGCCACCGGTGCCGAGGTTGAGTTTTCCCGGAGTCGATTTGGCCAGGGCAACGAACTCGGTCAGCGTGCGCGCATTGAGCTTCGCCGCGACCGTGATGGCCACTGGCACCTCGATGAACAGGCTGATCTGTTCTAGATGCGCAATCGGATCGAAGGAAAGGTTCGGATAGAGCGCGGGGAAAATGGCTTGGCCGCTGTCGGAAATCAGCAGCCGGTAGCCGTCGGGGGGCGCCTTGGCCACCGCGCCATGGCCAATGGTGTTGGCTGCGCCTGGCACATTGTCGACGATCACCGCCTGTCCCAGCGCTTCGCCGAGGTGCTCGGCGAACAGGCGGCCGAGGAAATCAGAGCCGCCGCCCGGCGCCGCCGGCACGACCAGGGAAACGGGACGACTGGGCCAAGCCTGGGCCCACGCGCTGCCATGGCAAAACACGAACGATGCAAACAGTACGATGAAAATGCGAACACCGACGTTCATTTTTCCTCCGAAGATACATAGGCCAGGCGACGCGGATCGCCGACATCGGTCCCGCAGCAGGTTTTTGCAGAAAACCGATGCGAGTGGTTTCAGTGCCGGGGGGGAGCCGCATTTCAATCCTGTATCGCTTTCTTGTTCTTGAGCGATGGCAGGGCACCATGTTAGCCAATTGCCGCCGATACCGCTGGCGAAGAGTTCCTAGCCTTGCGCCGGAATGCAGTGTTAGCCCGGAAGTCACGCGCGCGAGACCCACACCGGGCACGCGAATCTGCGTAAAATCCGGCCTGACTGCGGGTGTAGTTCAATGGTAGAACGGCAGCTTCCCAACCTGAGCGCCCGAGTAGGTTGTCCAGAAAACCACTCCTCAGGGCCCGCCCCGCAGGCTCAATTTCTTACCAAAATACTCTCTGGTAGCTGGAACGGTTGTGCCCAGTCACATACCGTTAGAGGTCTGCGCGGCAGAAAGGTATAGAAAGCTGCCCACTCCCACCAAGATCCTGCCGGGCTAAGCATTGGATCAACAGTGCTAGTAACCTCTTCTTTCCTAAGAAGATAAACGCCCCAAAAAGATGTTGTCCAATTGGGGGTTCCAAGTGACTGTGTCCCTATGGTCACAAGGCAAAAAGCTGAATCGCTAACACAGGATCAACAACGCTCCGTTGTATCCCTTGCATGTGAGCAGATCGGCAATCAAGCAGACAGCAGGCAGTTCTCCGAAGCAGTCACCTTGCTGCTGGAAAACATTGCTGGCTTTGAGACCATTTCCCAGAAGCATCTTTCTAATCTCATCGCCAAGCTTTGGAGGCAATATCGTGAATGCCGATAACGTAAAGAAGAACAACACCCCAGCCACTGATTCCCAGTCTGCCAAGGAATCCCTGGTAGACAAAGATCTGGTCCGCAAGGCCGTTGATGAAGGAAAAGCCATCATCAAGAACGGAGGGTCAAAAGCTGAGTCGGCAAGGGCAATATTCAGTCTGATTCATGAACAACCCCGGGATGCCGTGATAGCAGCTTTCATTGAGGGGGCAACAATCACTCCCAAAGGAGCGCCCACCTACTTCTACAACATCTCCCGCAAGTTCAAGCGGGAGAAAAAGCAGGAATCGAAGTCAGCCGCCACCTAACAGGGGCGGGCTCAGCAAGAACTTAGAAGGGGACTTTGGTCCCCTTTTTCATTGGCACATCAAAAAGATCAGGAAATTCAACATGAGCATTCTCAGGAGAGGTCAATCCCGGTTCTGGTACATCCAATTCCAGTTCAAGGGGAAGACCTACATAAAGTCCACCAAAACGACCGACCGGCAAATGGCTGCCCAAATGGAAGGCGCTTGGAAGAAGCAATTAATGACCGAAGAGGTCCTAGGTATCAAGAATCGTCTGCCACTCTTGGAATCGGTTCAGATGTACATGGATTCCAAGCAGGCACTAGCTTCGATCAAGAACATTAAGCGATATGTGGCCATGATCATCAAATTCTTCATTCGCAAGCATTACGTAGATCAACTCACGACTGCCGACATTGAGAATCTAAGGGCAGACATGGTTCGGAACGGATACAGCTCCCAGACCGTCAAGCACGTCATTGGGACTGTCCGGGGATTTTGGAGGCATTCACGACGAATGGGATACCAAGTCAGTGACCTGGAGTTCCCCAACATTCCCACACGGGCAGGCAAGCTTCGGTATCTATCAGCCGAAGAGGAGGAGCGATTTCTGGTTGCCATAGACCCTATAAGGAAGATCAAAGGCCTGCCCTCCTATGAGTACCGAACTGAACGCATGAAAGCAGAAATGCATGACCTGCACGACTTCTTTGTAATGCTTCTCGACACAGGGGCACGGTACAACGAGGTTGCCACCCTGAGATGGTCCCAAATTGATCTCGCGAGCGAAGCAATCGCATTGTGGCGATCCAAGGTTCAAAATGAATCGATCCTCTATATGACAGCGAGAGTGAGGGAGATCCTTCTTAGGAGGCAGAAATCAATGGGAGGCGAGTTCGTATTTCAGAACAGGGCTGGGAATGCGCGTGGGTACAACCCTTCTAGCATCCGGCGGGTATTCAAGAGGGCTGGCTTACCGGATTGCTCACCGCATACCCTGCGGCACACGCATGCCACGAAACTGATCCAAAACGGGATGAGCATCTATGAGGTTAAGGAAATCCTTGGTCATTCAGACATCCGTACCACCATGAGGTATGCCCATCTTGAAAAAGAGGCCGTTTTCAGGAAGGCCAGAGAGGTTATTGAGAGCATCGGAAATCAAAGCCTGAAGAAGTAATCAAGTAGTCCGAAATCCCCACCAAAAACGCCCTAGGAACGTCTCCAATCAATTTGCAATTCACGCCCCCGCACTGAACCCAGTTCGAGTTGCAAATTGCTTAAACACACGCCTCAAAAATATTTCAATCTTCAGCGCATATCGACCACAGTAAAAGATATATATGGGTGGAGAGACTAAACAATTACTGTGAATCGATGCCGTTGCTTTTCGGCTTTTGGTTCTAGTGCATTTCTGAAGGGGGCTAATAGTGGCGGTAGATAGTTGGCATTCGAAGGTGGACCTGTTCGTAACCCCACCGAAGTTTAAGGATTCTGTAAAGCGTTCGTTTGAAGTTCTTCCTGGCGACTTCGATACTGTAGCGGCGAAGAAATCAGGGCGGTTCGTCATCATTGGATTTGACACTGAATTTAAAACCCCGGACTTCGCCATGACGCGCGAGGAAATTGGCCAAGGGTTCGGAAAGTACACCGTTGTTTCCTACCAGTTTCACTGCGTGACTTCTGATGGTGATGAATGGAATGGCATCTGTTGTCCCGATGCGGGTGATCGGATCAATTTGAACGACTTTGTTGTATTCGCCCTCGGAGACGGGGCGCGAAATCATTCCATCGTGAACATACCCACAGCGGTGTATCTGGTTGGACACTTCACGCGCGCAGACATGCCGGCGTTTTCCGATTTCCACAACCTGAAGGATTACTTCTCCAATGTAAGAAACACCTTCATAAGTATTGGGTACGGAAAGAAGGTTCAGTTTGCATTCGAGGGAACGGGACATGTACCTCTAACAGTGATGTTCAGAGATACGATGTTGTTGACTCCCCAAACCTCTAGAAAGCTATCCGGCATTGGAGAATTGATCGGGTGTCCAAAGCTTCGTCTGGGAGATTCCGATAAGGATCATGCAAAACTCATCAAGAATATGGACAGGACCATCCTCTCGCATTGGGACTCGTTCAGGGCGTACGCGATTCAGGACGCCACAATCGCTGCCAAGTATATGGAACGAATCTGCGCGCAATACGAAGAAGTAACTGGGGAGCGCAAGGTGCCGGTCACTCTCTCTTCGATCGGCGTTAGCCTTCTCCAGAAGAAGTGGAAATCCATTTCAAAAGATGCTGAATTGCTGTTCTTGGGCATCGAAGAGTATACGGAGAAGGCATTTGACAAAAATAAGGGCTGCTTCATAAGGCGGAAGGAAAGGCGCCCTATTGAGGAGGTATGGCATGAGACCTTATTTGTCACCGAGACCTACCATGGTGGTCGCAATGAACAATTCTGGTTCGGTCCGGGCTTTGAGGACAACTGGTGTGATTTCGATCTAACGAGCGCCTACCCTACTGCGATGTCGATCATTGGAAAGCCTGATTGGAAAGGCATGCGCCGGACCAACAATGTAGAGGATTTCCAACCCGATACTCTAGGGTTTGCGTGGGTCGACTTTAAATTTCCTGCCGATACGCGATATCCGACACTCCCTGTGCGAACGGCGAATGGGCTTGTTTTCCCGCTACAAGGACTTAGTTACTGCGCGGCACCTGAGATTGTTCTAGCAAAATCTCTGGGTGCTTCCATGACCATCAAGACTGGGCTGATTGTTCCCACGGATCAATCTGTAAAGATCTTCGGCGAGTTCATTCGCGATTGTTTGGAAGAGCGAAAGAAGGCTGGACCTAAGACGCTTGAAGGTCTTTTTTGGAAGGAAATCAGTAATTCGACATATGGGAAGACAGCTCAAGGACTGAGGGAAAAGCGTGTCTACGATATGAAGGAGATGATGACAAAGGTTCTCCCTGAAAGTCCGCTGACAAACGCGTATTTCGCGTCATTCATAACGTCTTTTGTTAGAGCTGTACTTGGCGAGCTAATAAATGGTCTGCCCTCGTCAAAGTACGTTTTTAGTTGCACGACAGATGGGTTCTTGACGAACGCGACAGAAGAAGAAGTTGCTTTGGCGGAGAAGGGTCTCATTACAACGACGTTCAAAGCTGCAAGGAAGGTACTGGTTGGAGTAGAGGAGGCAATAGAAATAAAGCACCACATCCGGAAGCCTTTAGGTTGGCGTACTAGAGGGCAGGCAACCCTAATCAAAGGGGACTCCATGCAAGGGGAAGACTTTTCCGTTGTGCTGGCGAAGGGCGGAATTTACACGCCTGCTGAATACGATACAGATGCGCTGCAAAATGACCTCGTTGTAGACATGTTTTTCAATCGACAAGCTGATCAAGTCATGAAGTACACCGTGCTAACGGGCGTTCGAGATATCGTTGAAGTGGGCTCAGACCTTGTTGAGAAGGCCGTTTCCAAGCGTCTTGGCATGGAGTTCGACTGGAAACGCTGCCCACTCGGCCTTGGCTACTCGAATACTCACCAGCACGTCTTGTACAGTACCAAGCCATGGAAAACCGTTGAGCAGTTCGAAAGCATTCGAGAAACCTGGGAAACGTACACCAAGAACAACAAGCAATGCATCAAGACTTTGGACGACTATAAGAGCTTCTCTGATCGGGTCGAGGCGGTCGCCCTGATGGACACACCCGATGGGAAATACCTTCGAAAGAAGGATGGTGATCTTGCGCGGTTGAGGCAGCTACTTTGTTCTGCGTGGAAGCACTCGGCTGCGGGAATTTCGCAGGAAACTTCCGAGTTAAGTGCCAGAGAATTCGCTGAGTTTCTTACGTCATGCGGCATACCGTGCAAGAAGACTGACGTAGAGAATGCTAAGAACAGACTGTTTAGACCAAAAACCTGCCCCTCGACGGATGTGGCTTTGTTGGCACTGAGTAAGGTTAAGGAGGTCCATCCAACGCTCGATACGGACGCCTTTATCTATGACGGCGCAATTAGCGAGGATGCCGTGTGCATTCAGACAGACTACAACTGTTCTTTTGTTGCTCGATGCACTTGAGGCCTAGCGAATTCGATACTCAAATAGTACCGGTGTTCCCACCTCGATCTTGGAGGGGGAGGCAGGTCTAGAAACGTCGTGCCCGATCTGGCCTACCGGTTCCCCGGATGATTCCTTGGGCTTCCTTTTCCTAGCATCCTTCAGCACACGCTTTATCGTGGGGAAGACTGGGCGGCGTGGTGGTGCGGAGGAGGTATCGACTGCACTCTCTTCAAAGTGGATATTTTCGAACGGTACTATCTGGCGTAGTGATGGTTTCATTGGGGGTGCCTTTCATTGAGTTGTGTCCCAATGTATTTAGCTTCCCTGTAATCAGATGATTCGCCAATTCCCCCTACGTTTGCTTTTAGGCATCCTGGCGCTAAAACAATGTTCCAATACGGTTTTCTAGCAGGAATGCCTCGAAATCTTGTAGGAAGGCTGCTGGTGCGTTTTTGCGTCGCTTAACGTCAGGACTTATGTACATGTAAAAGTGAAGCCGGCCTTCAGGCTGTTGTTGTGCCTTTTCCTTTAGTTCACTCTTTGTGAACATCCAGATCCTATTGAGGGAAACGTCCACAAGAGCAAAAATATCGGCAGGAGAGTCACTAGGGGCCCACCAATCCAATGCTAATTGGCCTCTTCCACCACCGGGTTTAGGCTTCAGATTGGTCTTTACCTGAATCGTGATTGCTTCCTTTCGCCTCTGGGAATAGGCGACAAGGTCGATGCCTGAATCTGTTGTTAATGGTGCCGATTCAATTCCGAATGACAGCAGTTGGTACTGAACAAGCAATTCGCCCAATTTCCCAATCTGTTGCGTGGTTAGTTTCTTCGTTGGGACTGTCGACATTTGACGATCTTCTGCTGGGTGGTTGTTGGGTCTTGTTCTGGTTATTATCAATTGATCGGCCATTCTTGAGTTGTCAGACCTAGATAGGGATATTCTGAATCTTCGGATCAGGGGTTGTAATACTATGAATTGAACGGGTTAATTCTGAAGCTTTCCTGCAAGTGGTAGAGAAGGCGACAGACTCTCTCACTGATCCCAATTGGTAAAAGCTGCCTGTATTTGGATTTGCCAATGTTCATGGCATTGATTGGGTACTTCTGGAAGCCTTGATGGGAGGAACACTGTGGATAAGGTATCCAACGAACGCAAGAACTTGCACAGACTGGCGGGAGAGTTCCTAGTCGCGTCCAGACTCACTCAACGGGGATACATGATTACGTTGCAGTGGGGGAATACGATCAGCTATGACATTCTGGCGTTTGATAAGAGCGGGAACGTAAGCTTCATCGAAGTGAAGACGAGTGCCTCATACCCTCGTCGATGGGTGCTGCAAAGCAAATACGCCAACCCTGAGGCAGACAAAATTCCACTGGCAAAGCGGTTCATTTGCTGTGTAGATGTGTCTTCTACAGATCGGGAGCCATCGGTGTATGTCTTCCCGGCAAAGGTTGTTGCCAAGGGGCTTCATTACTTCTTCAGCAGCAAATTCCCCAAGAGTAGTAGCTATCACTTGTCATTAGATTTCAAGCCAACCGGAAAGACAAAGCTGGATGTGCCTACCGTGGGCGAAACCATTGATTCGGAGGGCTACCTTGAGAACTACGACGTGCTTGGCCTTACTCCGGTGACAAACTAGCAACTTGTTCCGATTCGTGTTGTCTGAAAGAATCCACTCCTTGTCTGGTCCATACCAGAAAGGGGTTGTAAATGAGCGATGGAGTATCTCCGTACAACAAGGCGCCGGTCGAAGCCTTTGCCAAGGCGATGTCCTCCGAGATTCGCAAGCGCATGTCGGACGGCGGGCTCATTCCGGTCACCTCGACGCCAGAGGAGTTCGGCAGCCTGATGCGCAGTGAACTCGAGCGCTGGCGGCCCATCATGCAGAAGGCCAACCTGAAGCTCGAGTGATGCCGCATGTGGCGGGATTAAACTGCCAACTTCAGGGCAAGTTCCGCTTAATCACTGCGTAAGCAGACCATTTCCTGACAGGCTGTTCCCGGCGCTCCGTTCAACGCGGTGCGGCTGCCGGCGCAGGAATGTCGCGCAGATACCTGCCCTGCGGATGTCCCTTCAGGGTGGTGCGGCACATGTGGCGCACCTCATCGGGATCGTAGTCGCGCGGCGCAAGATGCTGCGTGCAGCGGTTGTCCCACATCACCAGATCGCCGACCCGCCAGTAGTGCCGATAGGTGAATTCCGGTCGCGTGGCGTGGGCATAGAGGTAGTTGAGCAGGCCCGCGCTCTCGGCCGGCGTCATGCCGTAGATCTCCCGCGTCAGCGATTGGTTGACGAAGAGCGCGCGCCTGCCGGATTCCGGATGCACGGTCACCAGCGGCTGCACGACGGCCGGATTGTCGCCGATGTCCTCGTTCACCTTGCACGGGTCGCGCGTGCCGATGCCGCGCGAGCCATAGAAATACCCGAGGTCCTGCACCGTTTCCAGCCGGTCCACGATCTGCTTCATGCGATCGGACAGCGCGTCATAGGCGGCGTACATGCTGGCGAACCAGGTGTTGCCGCCGGCTTCGGGCATGGCGCGGCAATACAGCAGCGACCCGGTTGGCGGGCGCAGCGTGGCCGAGCCGTCGCTGTGCCAGGTGCGGCCGACTTCGGCCGTTTCCGAGCGTTTGCCGTCCACCACGCGGTTGGTGATTTCGAGGATTTCCGGGTGGGTGGTGCCCTGCAGGTTCTTCAGGGCATGCAGTTCGAGTTCGCCAAAGCAACGGCTGAAGCGGATATGTTCCTCCGGGGTGAGTTGCTGGTCCGGGAAGACGAGGACGAGGTGTTGAAGCCACGCTTTTCGCAGCTCGGTCACGGTCGTTGCGTCCAGCGGCGCACGCAGGTCGATGCCGGTGATTTCGGCGCCGAGCGCGAAGGCCAGCTTGCGAATCTTCATCGGGTCTCCTCCCGGGGGCGTTGGCGGCGTTGGTGGCGTTAATATTCGATCTTAGTCAATTCGGGCGGGCGGCGTCCGGCGGCGCTGCTGGATTGGTCATTGCGTGAGGCGGTCACACCGGCGCACCGAAACTGCGTAAAATTCCGGTCGGACGAGCGTGCGCGAATGAAGGATTGACGAAGTGCACGCAAGATCGCGGGTGTAGTTCAATGGTAGAACGGCAGCTTCCCAAGCTGCATACGAGGGTTCGATTCCCTTCACCCGCTCCAGTCGGATCTCCGCGGGCCCATGATCTGTTCTGGCCCCAGGGGCACCTAGGGCTCATTCAAGCCCAGCTCTGCAGGGTGTTTTGTCTTGGCGAGAAAGAACCTGCGGATTTGAGTACAAGCCGTCGCCTTGACAGCAATCACCCTTGGTTGCCGCTGGCTGGCCTCTGGTTTTTCTGGATGCTCGTGTCTGCCGCCGTAATCGCGACCTACGCCGAGCATCACCACTTTGGCTGGCGGTTGCTCGTACCCCACCTGGCGGTGGTGTCATGCTTGTTTGCGCTCCTTGTCATCGCCAGTCTGTCCACTGCGCTCACTCGGCTGCCTTCGGTAGCGCGACGCACGATGCGAGTGGCCGTGCTGGCGGGTGGGCACGTTATGCCATATTGGATTTCCTCCGCAGCGCTTTTGCGTTCGTTCGAGTGGACCGCTGGCATGTTGTCGGCGAGGTACGGCAGTTGGACACGCGTATGGCGAGTCACGGTGCTGGTGACGGGGGGGCTTGCCTGCCCGACCTTGCTCATGCAAGCGGCTGGCGCTGGCGCTGGCACTGGCGTGGCCGTGAGGCTGAACGAACCTTTTTTCAGGGTGTCCTCGATCCCGGCCGGGAGATTGAAACGATGCGCCTCGACCCGTTGGCCGTGATTCGCGCCCAAAGGGAGCGCGATATCGCCTCATCCTATCCGTCGGTCCCTGCGCGACAGAAGAAAAACCTCTTCGTCATCACTGTGGGTGCGTTGCGCGCCGACAGGACCAGCATCTATGGATCGTCACGCGATACCACCCCGTTCCTGCGCAAACTGCAGCGGGACGGCCGCCTGACGTGCGTCGACAATGCGTTTTCGATCTGCACCTAAACGTTCTGCGGCATGCTCGGCATGCTCGGCATGCTCGGCATGCTCAGTTCAAGATACTGGCACCAGGCGGCCTTGAGCAGTTTCGGGCTGGCTGAAGTCCTCAAGCACCTGGGGTTCCAGGTCACCTATCTGATCAGCGGCGACCACCCCAATTTTTACGGGTAGCGCGCCACTTTCGGTTACAACATGGACCTGTACCGCGATGGGTCGACGGCGGTCGGATATATCAACGACGACGCCAACGTGATTGACTGGCTGGCGCAGTTGAAACCCCAGGCAGGCGTGCCGCAGTTCGCCTACATCCACCTGATGTCGGTGCACACGCTGGGGTATCGGCATCCCGAGTTCCGCAAGTGGCAGCCGGCGAGCATGAAAGGCTTTCACTATCCATTGCGTCCCGTGAACAGTACGGTGGATGTGGCGCCAACGTTGTTGCGCCGCATCGGGGCCGCCATTCCCGGGAGCTGGGTCGGCGAGCCGCTGGGGACGCCATTGCGGCGCCAGTCCGTTGTGATGCAGTCGAGCCTGGGCCGCGCCCTGGTGGGTCAGTTTGACGGCACGCTCTGGAAGTATGTGATTGCAGGGGAGGGGGTGCAATGCCTGTTCAATCTCACCCGGGGTCCGCATGAGCGGGAGGACAGGCTTCGTCACATTGATGGTGGCCTGATCATTCGCGGACGCGAAGCGTTCAACGCTGCATTTGGCGATGCCTCCGGCTGGCGCTAGGCGGGTGCGCGGGCTGCCGACGCAGTTGCGCATTCCCTGCTGCGGAGGGGGCGGTACAGCTTGCAGCTGTCGTCACACCTGAAACACGAGTAACCAGGGTATCCAGGCGGCATGCAGGGATAGCCATTTGTTCTGGCCACGCCAGCGTCGCAGCCATTCGTCGGCAATCATCGCAGCGCTCGGATCGGCGATCGCAAGCGCGTGGCGTGTGCGGCGCATTTCGCTGAGGAGGTAAATGGCGGCCAACGCCTCGGCCACGGCTCCCACCAGCCAGGCCAGGCCCGCGCCCCCCAGGTAGGCGAGTGCCGCTGCCGCCGCCGTCAGCCAGGCCAGGGTTGTGAGCTTGCCTTCGATGGGTTGTGTTTCCTCGCGAAAAGACCGTAGTGCCGCCCCCACGTCCTGGCCGCGCTGAAGGCGATTGGCATAGCGGGCGCGATACAATAGAGCGCCCGCCAACGTCGCGCTGCCGACCAGGGCGATTTTCTGGGCGATGAGGAGTGTCCAGTGGACCCAACTCAGGAAGTTAGTCATTTCCGACATGGGATGCCTATTGTGCCATCGGAAACGGGAATTCCTGACGTGGCTGCCGTCCCTGCGCCAGGGTACAAAAGGAAGTTGCCGCCTTGATCACGGATATTGCGTCGGTAAGGAGGGCGTATCGCCTGTACGCGCTGGTCTATGGCCCCGTGTTCGGCTGGCCACTCGAACACGGGCGGCGGCAACTGGTGCGTGTGCTTCAGGCCCGACCCGGCGATACCCTGCTCGAAGTGGGCGTCGGCACCGGGCTGCTTTTGTCGCGTTATCCGCGCGATATCAGTGTGGTGGGCATAGACCTGTCCGACGATATGCTTGATGTGGCGCGGGCACGGGTGCGACGCCACGGCCTTGCCAATGTCACACTCCACTTGATGGATGCCGAGCACACTGGCTTCGCCCCGGGCAGCTTTGATCATGTCGTCCTTCCCTATGTGTACTCGGTTACACAAAATCCGAGCCAACTGGTTCGCGAAGCGCAGCGTGTGTGCAAGCCGGGCGGCCACATTTACGTGCTCAATCACTTCTCCGGGTACGGCTTCTGGGCGGGGATCGAGCGTGTTCTGCGGCCCTACGCGACTAACCTGGGATTCAGGCCGGATTTCCCGTGGCGTCAGTTCGTGGATGACTTGCGCTGGGACATCGTGTCCATGCGACCGGTGAATCTGTTTGGGCTGTCGCGCCTGGTGCATTTTCGCAATTCTCCTTCGCCATGAAGGCTGGGCATCCCCGGTTGGGTTACTCGCAACCATGGCTGCCGCTAGTGGCGCTCTGGTTCGCCTGGACGCTGATGTCGACTGCGGTCATGCTGGCGTACGCCGAGCGCCACCAGTTCGGCTGGAGGCTGCTCGGGCCGCACCTGGCCGTGGTGTCCTGCGTGCTGGCCTTGCTTCTCGCAGCCTGCCTGCTCATTGCGCGGATGCGACTGTCTGCGGCGTTCCGGCGCAGGTTGCTGATTGCCATGCTGGCTGGAGCGCACTTCCTGCTGCTGGCTTGTTATGCGCTTTTCTTCATCAGCTGGGAGGCGTGGGACCAGGCGGCATCCTTTACCGTGGTTGCAGCCTATTTGCCGCAACTGCCGCAATTGTTGCAGGCCTTGCCCGTCAGTGGCGCACTGGTTGCCGGTATCGGCGCGTTGGCGCTGGCCGTCGTGGTGATTCCGTACGCACTCGCTTCGTCTGCCCTGCTGCGATCGTTCGACTGGGCCGCCGAGACAATCGCCGCGAGGTCTCGTCATTGGACGCGCACCTGGCGGCTGGCCATGCTGGTGACGGCGTTGATCGTGTTGCCCGGCCTTGTTGCCCAGGCGACTTGGTCTGTGGGTGCCACGGCTGCGACACTGAACGAACCGTTCTTCCAGGCCATCCTCGATCCTGGCAAGGAGCTCGAAACCATGCGCCTCGATCCTGCCGCCGCCATACGCGAGGCACGGGAGCGCGAGATCGCTGCGGCCTATGTCGCGCCCTCGACGGTACGCAAGAAGAACCTCTTCATCATCACCGTCGATGCGCTGCGCGCCGACAAGATGAGCGTGTATGGCGCCGAGCGCGATACCACCCCGTTCCTGAGCAAGCTTCGGCAGGATGGGCGGCTGACGCGCGTCGACAATGCGTTCTCCGCGTGTGCCGAGTCGTTCTGCGGTGTGCTGGGGATACTGAGCTCCCGCTATTGGCACCAGGCGATATTGCACCGATTCGGGCTGGCCGAAGTCCTCAAGCGACTCGGTTTCCAGGTGGCCTACCTGATGAGCGGCGACAAGACGAATTTCTATGGTCAGCGGGACGCCTTTGGGTTCAGCATGGACCTTTACCGTGACGGCTCCACGGCGGCCGGTTACATCAACGACGACGCCAATGTCCTCGACTGGCTGGCGGAACTCAAGCCCCGAACTGGCGTGCCGCAGTTCGCCTATATCCACCTGATGTCGGTGCATACGCTGGGCAACCGGCATCCGGAATTCCGCAAGTGGGAGCCCTCCAGCGTCGGTGTGAGCAACCTGAGCACGGCCGATTTGATTCCTGCCTATGTCAACAACTATGACAACGGGATCCTGCAGGCCGACGCCATGATCGAGCGCATTTTCGGTCTGTTGCGAAAGAAGGGCCTGCTCGAGGACGCGGTCGTCATCATTACGGCGGATCACGGTGACTTGATCGGCGAGCAGGGGCGGGTGGGCCACGGGCGTTCCGCGCTGGTGGACCCGCTGGTGCGCGTGCCCTTGCTCATCTACGACTCGGAAGGTTATCGCTACCCCCCGCGACCGATGGCGAGCACGGTGGACGTGGCGCCGACGCTGCTGCATCGGATCGGCGCGCCGATCCCCGCCAATTGGGCCGGAGAGGCGCTGGGGGCGCCGGCACGGCGCGAGGCCGTGGTGATGCAG